>JAHBWH010000029.1 GCA_019637115.1 Myxococcales bacterium
GTCCCTCCCGCGCCGCATCTCGGCTGCGTTTCAACTCCCGCGATGGGGTGAACGCGTACCCCTCCCGCGCCGCATGCTGGCAGCGTTTCAAACCCCGGCAGGTGAACGCGTGCGGCTCGGGTGGCGGCTCAGTCGGCTGGAGGCAGCGCCGACGGGCGCTCTCCACGGGTCGGGCGCGCGTCGCGGAGCGTGGCCGGCGGGTACGCCTCGCGGGCGGCGGCGCGCGCGAGCATGTGGGACGCGACGGGAAGGGTCGCGATGAGGAAGCCGACGATCAGGCCGACGCGGATCCACCAGGACGCCTCGCCGACGTGGAGCGCCACCCCGATGAGGATGAGACCGAGCGCGAGGGTCGCGGACTTCGTGGCCGCGTGCTGGCGCGCGAGCGCGTCCGGCAGCCGAAAGAGTCCGAGGGCGGACACGAGGAGCAGGAGCACGCCGAGCCCGGTCACGCCATAGGCGACGTACGTCATCGTCTCCCTCCCTCGCTCGCGGTGGCGGACGGAGGCTTCGCGGCGGGATCGGTCCCTCTTACGGCTGCAACGGTGGGTGCAGACGACGCGGGCTCCGTTGGAGCGTGCTCGGTCGACGCCTCGATGAGCCGTGACCAGACGATGGTCGCCACGAAACCCACCATGGAGAGGCCGACGCCGATGTCGAGGAAGAGCTCGCGCTCGGTGATCACCGCCGCCGCCGCCGTGAGCGCGATGTTCGATGAGAAGACCACGTCGAGCGCGACGATGCGGTCCGCCTGAAACGGGCCCTTCACGAGCCGCGCGATCGCGATCGCGATCGCGACGAGCGCGCCGACGATGATCAAGATCGGCAGGATCACGTGGCCTCCCACGGCGGGAAGATGCGGCGCATCGGCAGCTCGAAGCGCCGGTGGATCTCGGTCGCGGCGGTCTCGGGCGCCGAGGCGTCGAGCAGGTGCAGGAGCATCTCGCCGCGCTCGAGGTCGATGTCGATCGTCGTGGTGCCGGGTGTGAGCGTGATCATCGAGCCCAGCATCGCGGCGCCGGTCGGGCTGAGGCCCGAGAAGGGGATGCGAACGAGGCCCGGCTGCGGTCGATGCCCGGGACGCACGATGAGCCACGCCGTGAGCAAGCCGGAGCTCACCACCTGGCCGAGGAAGACGACGAGGAGCGCGAGCGCGGTGACGACTCGCCCCATCATCGGGGACCTCCGACGAGCTCGGCCGAGGCGAGCTCGGCGAGGCGGACGAGTCCCTCCGGCGCGAGGCCCAGGTAGAGCGTGACGAGCGCGAGCGCGCCGGTCGCGAGGTAGGCGGGCCCGAGGTGCGCGCCCTCGGCGGGGCGCCAGCCCTCGTCGGGGTGCTTCTTCCAGAACGCGCCGAACCAGATCTTCGCCATCGAATAGAGCGTGAGCAGGCCGACGAAGAGCGCGATGGCCGCGAGCCCCCAGCGCCCCTGGGCGAGGGTCTCGCGGACGACGAGGAGCTTCGCCCAGAAGCCGGAGAGCGGCGGGATGCCGACGAGCGAGAGCGCCGGGATCGCGAAGAGCGCCGCGAGGCCCGGGCGCACCGCGTAGAGCCCTCCGGAGCGGCGGAGGTCGTAGCTGCCCGTGTGGCGGAAGATGATCGCGGCGATGAGGAAGAGGTTCGCCTTCACCACGATGTGGTGGATGACGTAGAAGACCGTGCCGACGTGCCCCTCGCGCGACGCGAGCGCGATGCCGAGGAGCATGTAGCCGATCTGGCTGATGATGTGGAAAGCGAGGATGCGGCGGACGTCCCAGTGGTAGGCGGCGCCGAGCACCCCGAAGAGCATCGTCGCGGCCGCGACCCACCCGAGTGCCTCGAAGACGAGGCTTGGCGTGAGCACGAAGACCCCGCCAAGCACCCGCAAGAGCGCGTACACACCGACCTTGGTGAGCAGCCCCGCGAAGAGCGCGAGCAGGGGGGCGGGGAGCGTGTGGTACGAGGCCGGGAGCCACGCGTAGAGCGGGAACGCGCCCGCCTTCACGAGGAAGGCCAGGGCGACCATGACGACGAAGGGCGCGAGCCGGAGGGCGTCGTGGTCGCGCGCGGCCTCCGAGAGCGCGCCGAAGCCGAGGTGGCCCGTCGCCGCGTGGAGGTACGCGATGCCCACCAGCAGGAGCAGCGTGCCGACGGTGTTGAGGACGAAGTACTTCAGCGTCGCGTCGAGCTGACGGGTGGCCGTGCGGTAGGCGAGCAGGCCGAGCGACGAGACGAGCATCAGCTCGAACCACACGTAGAGGTTGAAGATGTCTCCCGTGAGGAAAGCCCCACTCACCGCGGCGAGCATCGCGTGCACGAGGGGCTCGAGCGAGGGCGCGCTCGGCGCCGCGTCGGCGTCCGAGAGCTGGAAGACGAGCGCGCTCGCGCCCATGAGGGCGGTGATGAGCACCATCGCCGCGCCCAGCGGATCGGCCACGAGCTCGATCCCGAAGGGCGCCGGCCAGCCGCCCATCGACGCGCGGAGCGTGCCCTCGGTCGCCACGTGCGCGAGCAGCGCGGCCGCGCAGGCGAAGAAGGCCGTGATCCCCACGAGCCCGAGGCGACGCTGCGCGACCGGTCGCGCGGCGAGCAGCGACGTCGAGAGCGCGGTGACGAGCGGGACGAGGATGGGCGAGAGGAGCAGGGCGATCATGCGTCGTCCTCCTCTTCGAGCGGGGGCGCGCCGTCGCTGAGCGCGTGGGGCTCGGCGGCGCGGAGCGCGTGGCTGTCGTTGACGCCGGTGCGCTGCTTGATGGCGAGCACCACGACGAGCGAGAAGCACGTGAGCGAGAAGCCGATCACGATCGCGGTGAGCACCAGCGCCTGGGGCAAGGGCGCCGCGCCCGCCGCGAGCACATCCCCGCCGGGCGGGATGACGGGGGGGCTCGGGTCGCCCGGCCGGCCGGAGGCGAAGACGACGAGGTTCGCGGCCGCGGCGATCAGCGAGACGCCGACCACGCAGCGGAGGAGATCCCGCGAGAGCGCGAGGTAGACGCCAGCGCTGACGATGGCGGCTACGCCCAGGGCGAGCATCCAGGTCATGGAGTGACCTCCTCGGCGCCCGTCACCGTCGAAGGGTCGTCTCGATGGGGCTCGTCGACCTCGATGGCGCGCGCGCAGAGCCCGCCGAGCGCGCCCCAGACCGCGCCGTAGACGCCGACGTCGAAGACGAGCACGGTCGACACGTCGAGCTCGGTGAAGCCGAGCGGCAGCGTGCCCCAGAGGTGCGTCATGAAGGGCTCGCCGAGGAAGAGCGCGGGCAGCCCGCTCGCGAGCGAGAGGAGCGCGCTGGTCGCGGCCAGGCGGTGCGGCCCGAGCGGCATCTTCGCGAGCGCCGCGCGGGCCCCGCGCGCGACCGAGAGCATCGAGGTCGCCGCGACCGCGACCATGCCGGCGATGAAGCCTCCGCCCGGCTCGTTGTGGCCGCGCAGGAGGATCACGACCGAGCTCGCGAGCAGGATCGGGTAGAGCCCCCGGACCGCGACGTCGAAGATGTGGGCCTTCGGGCTCATGCCGCGCGCGCCTCGTCGGAGCGGCGCGTCCGGCCCGCGCCAGCGCTCGCGGAGCAAGCGCAGGAGCGGCACCGCGGCGATGAAGGTCAGCGTGACCACGATGATCTCACCGAGCGTGTCCACGGCGCGGAAGTCCACGAGCACGACGTTGACGACGTTGCGGCCGTGCGCGTCGGGCACGCTGCGCGACGAGAAGTATTCCGTCAGGCTCGGGTCCTGCTCGAAGCTCGCGCCGACGAGCATCAGCGCCGCGACGGCCGCGCCCACGCCGAGCGAGAGGAGCGCGCGCGAGAGCGTGTGCCAGCGCGGGAGCTTCGGCGCCACGACCAGATCGAGCCGCCGCACGCGCAGCAGGATCGACGCGAGGACGACGACGAACGCGACCTCGACCGTGAACTGCGTGAACGCGACGTCGGGGGCGCCGAGGAAGAGGAAGAGGAGCGCGCAGGCGAGCCCGACGAGGCCGCTGACGAGCAGCATCACGAAGGAGTCGCGGACCACGCAGACGGCGACCGACGCGCAGAGGATCGCGAGCGTCGCGCCCGCGACGGCGAGCTCGGTGGGCCCGAGGGCGAGCTCGAAGGGGGGCACGCGGAGCGCGGGGCCGTGCGCGACCACGTAGCCGAGCGCGGCGAGGGCGAAGACGAGGACGAACGCCGTGTACGTGCTCAGGTGCCCCATCTGCAGGCGCCGCGTCACCCGCGAGGCGACGGCCGGGATGCCGACCATCATCGCCTCGTACCAGGCCGCCGCCTGGTAGACGCGGGGGAGGCGGAAGTGGCGCTGCACGCGGTGCAGCCGGTCCCACCCGAGGAAGAGCGCGACGCCGAGCGCGATGATCATCGCGAGCGCGCTGAGGCTCGCCGAGTCGTCCGTGAGCAGCTCCTCCATCGAGGCGGCGGAGCCCATCGCCTGCGCGGCCTCCGTGAGCAGGCTCTCCACCCGCTCGGGGAAGAGCCCGAAGACGATGCCGAGCGAGGCGACGAGGAGCGGCGGGAGCCACGTCGCGATCGATCCCTCCCGCGCGTGCTCGGGTCGCAGGGGGCGCTTGCGCCAGAAGATGCGCGCGGTCGCGATGCCCGCCGCAGCGAACGAGGCGGCGCTCACGAAGGCGCCCGCGTACGCGACCCATTGGAAGAGGTCGGTGTCGGCCTTCGCGGCCTTGATGACGTCCTTGGCGACGTAGCCGAACGAGAGCGGGATGCCGGCCATCGAGAGGCCCGCGATCCAGCCGGCGGCGGACGTGAAGGGCATCTTGCGGCCGAGGCCCGAGAGCTCGTCGATGAGCCGCGTGCCGGTCGCGAGGTCGACGTTACCAGCGACGAAGAAGAGCGGGGCCTTGTAGAGCGCGTGCGCGAGAAGGAACGCCGCGGCCGCGGTGGCGGCGCCCTCGCCAGGGAGGCCGATGAGCATGACGAGCGTGCCGAGGGCCGAGACTGTAGACCACGCGAGGATCCGCTTGAGATCGCGCTCGCGGATCGTGAGCAGCATCCCCCAGACCGACGTGAAGCCGCCCACGCTGACGAGCGTGAGCTGCCAGAAGCGGTCGTCGCCGAACGCGGGGTGAAGGCGGGCCAGCAGATAGACGCCGAGCTTCACCATCGTGGCGGAGTGCAGGTAGGCGCTGACCGGCGTGGGAGCGGCCATCGCGCCCGGGAGCCAGAAGTGGAACGGGAACTGCGCGGACTTCGTGAACGCCCCGATGAAGACGCAGGTCAGCGCGCCGCGGACGACGGGATGCTCGGCCCACGCTGGGGCGCTCGCGAGCATCGCCTGGAGCGAGGTCGTGCCGGCGGCGTGCGCGAGGAGGAGCACGCCCGCGAGCAACACGAGGCCACCGCCCCCCGTGATCATCAGGGCTTGTTGCGCGGACTTCCGGCTCGTCTCGTACTCGTGCTTGAACCCGACGAGGAGGAACGAGGTGACGCTCGTCAGCTCCCAGAAGACGAACAAGAGGATGACGTCGTCGGCCGTGACGCAGCCGAGCATCGCCACCATGAACGCCACGAGCAGGGCGAAGAGGCGCCCGCGGTGCTTGACGCCGGCCATGTAGCCCGCCGCGTAGACGAAGACGAGCGTGCCGATGCCCGTGATGAGCAGCACGAGGACGAGCGCCAGCGCGTCGAGCCGGAAGGCGGCCTCGACGCCGACCGAGGGGATCCAGGCGTGGCGGACCTCGAGCGGGACGTCGCCGCGGAGGAACGCGCGCAGCGCGAGGGCGAAGAGTGCGAGCGGGAGGAGCGCGAGCCAGCCGAGCCGTGAGGGCGGCGGTGGAGGCGTCGGCGTCGTGGTCGGCTCGCTCATGCGCCAGGTTCCCCGTTCGGGGGCGGCGGACCGCTCCCCGCGGCCGCGGGGGGATGCGTGCGTCGAGGGCGCCCGAGTGTCAAGCCCGACGAGTCCGTCGCCACCTTGACCCCCGCGCGATGCCGCCTCAGAGGAGGGCCGTGACTCCGGGTCCCGGTCGTGTGCTCGTCGCCCTCAGCGGGGGGGTGGACTCATCCGTCGCGGCGGCGCTCTTGCAAGAGGCGGGGCACGAGGTCGTCGGGGTGACGCTGCACCTCTGGGACGCCGAGGGCGAGCAGAAGATCGGGCGCTGCTGCGCGCCCGAGGACCGTGAGGACGCCCGGCGGACCTGCGACCACCTCGGGATCCCGCACTTCGTGATGGACGAGCGGGAGTCCTTCCGCGCCGAGGTGGTCGAGCCCTTCCTCGACGACTACGCGCGAGGGCTGACGCCGAGCCCGTGCGTGCACTGCAACCGGACGGTGAAGCTTCTTCAGCTGGCGCGGATCGCGGATCGTCTGGGCTGCACGTGGATCGCCACGGGCCACTACGCGCGGCTCGAACATCATGGCGCGAGCGTCCGCCTCTTCCGCGGCACCGACCGCGGCAAAGACCAGAGCTACTTCCTCTACGGCGTCCCGCCCGAGGTCCTCGCCCGCCTCGTCCTGCCGCTCGGCGGCCGCACGAAGGGCGCGGCGCGGGAGGAGGCCCGTCGTTTGGGGCTGCCGAACGCCGACAAGCCCGACTCGCAGGAGCTCTGCTTCGTCCCGGACGGCGACGTGCGCGGCTTCGCGCGGCGCGAGCGCGGCGCCGTGCGCGCCGGGCGGGTGCTCGACACCGAGGGGCGCGTGCTGGGGCGACACGATGGGATCGAGGGGCTCACGATCGGACAGCGCAAGGGCTTGCACCTCGGCGGGCAGCCCGAGCCGCGCTACGTGCTGCGCATCCTCCCCGAGAGCGGCGACGTCGTCGTCGGCGACGAGGCGTCGTTGCGCGGGGAGGGCATGGAGGTCCGCGACGCGCGCTGGATCGAGCCGCCGAGCGGCCCCTTCGAGGCCGACGTCCGCATCCGCTACCGGCACGAGCCGGCGCCCGCCCGGGTCGAGCCGACCGAGACCGGCTTCCGGGTCCGCTTTCGAGAGCCGCAGCGCGCGATCACGGCGGGACAAGCCGCGGTGGTGTATCGTGGAGACGAGGTGATCGGCGGTGGCTTCATCCATGGCGAGCCCTGAGCGCAGCTGCGGCACCACCGCCCCGGTCTCGGACACGGTCTCGGTCTCGGACACGGTCTCGGTCTCGGACACGGTCCCGGTCTCGGACACGGTCTCGGTCTCGGACACGGTCTCGGTCTCGGACACGGTCCCGGTCTCGGACACGGTCCCGATCGCGGACAGGGCCCCGGTCTCGGGCTCGCACGAGCGCGCGGCCGTCCTCGCGCTCGCGCTCGCGACCCTCGCGGCGTGCAGCGTGGGCAACGGTGAGGGCTACGTCGTCGGCACGATCACGGACGTGCTCTGCGACCTTCACGACGAGTCCGTCGATCTGCGCCCGAACTTCTTCGTCGCCGACGACCACCTTCGCGGGGTCACGATCCGCGCGCAATACGGCGGCACGTTCGAGATCTACAGCGACGGCCTGTCCATCAACGTGCGCGACGCCGAGCTCGAGGCCATGCGGCTCGGCACGCCGGTGCCCGTCTCGAACAGCCCCGATTCGAACGTGCGGATGACGTTCTATTACAACCGCACCTGCGGGCATCGGAAGCAGGACCTCGATCGCCCTGCCGCGGTATACGTCGCCGAGCAGGGGACAATCGTCTTCGAGCAGCTCTGGGCGCCCGCCCTCGAGGAGACGTCGGGCCTCGAGACCGCCCTCCGCTTCGAAGGTGTGCGTTTCGTGGACCCGCCTCGTCCCGACGACCGCTTCGCGGTCCTCGACGGCGAGATCCGTTTCATCTTCAACCGCGGGCGGCCCGCGCAGCGCTTCCCGTGAGCGTGGCGAAGGGCCGCCGGCGCGGGCGCGCGGGGAGCAAGCGCGGCGGGGTGCTCGAGGGGATCACGCGCCGGATGGCACGCGGCGGCGATGGCATCGTCGAGACGCCCGAGGGCGAGATCTACGTGCGCGGCGCGCTGCCCGGAGACCGCGTCCGGGTCGGCGGCGTCGACCGCCGCGGGAAGGTCCTGCTCGGGCAGGTGCTCGAGGTGCTCGAGCCGAGTGCGGATCGTCGGGAGCCCCCCTGCACCCACGCGGAGGCGTGCGGCGGCTGCGCGTGGATGGGGTGGTCGACCGAGGCGCAGCGCGCCGAGAAGGCCACGCGGGTGGCGGCGCTCCTCGGCGTCGAGCGGATCCCCATCGTCACCGGCGCCGAGCTCGGCTACCGGCGACGCACGCGGCTCGCGTGGTCGCGGCGGGGGGGCGTCCCGCGGCTCGGGTACCGCGGCGCTCGGGAGCACGCCATCGTCGACGTCGAGCGCTGCGTGGTGCTCGCAGCGCCGATCGCGCGCGCGCTGCAGGCGATCCGCGACGGGCTGCTCGCCGCGCTCGAAGGGGAGGGGGAGCTGTCGATCGCGCGCCGGGACGACGGGGCGGTCGTCGCGCTGCGCACGGACGTCGCGCAACCTCCCGCCGTCTACGCCGCGGCTCGCGCGCTCGTCGACGCGCCCGGTGGGCCGATCCGCGGGGTCGCGCTCTTCGTCGAAGGCGGCGCACCTGCCCTCCTCGGCGATCCGCGGGAGCGCACGCTCGGCGCAGACGGACTCCCGCTCGAGGGCACGATCGGCGGCTTCTCTCAAGCCCACGACGAGCTGAACGACGTGCTCGCGCGCGCGGTCCACGCGCAGGCCGGCGCGGGCGCATGCGCGCGCGTGCTCGAGCTCCACGCGGGCCACGGCAACCTGGGCGTCCTGCTCGCCAAGGAGGCCGAGGCGTACGTCGCGGTCGAGCTCGACGCCGACGCGGCGCGCATCGCGCGCGAGAATTTCGACGCGCGAGGGCTCCGTTCGCCGAAGGTGAAGGTGGTCGAGGGCGACGCAGGCTCGTACCCACGCGGCGACTGGGACGTCGTCGTCCTGGATCCGCCACGGACCGGGGCGCGCGAGGTCGTCGAGCGCTTGACCCGCGAGCCTGTCCCCGCGGTGGTCTACGTCTCCTGCGATCCGACCACGTTGGCCCGCGACCTCGATGTCCTGCGTAGGGGCGGATACGAGGTCACGCACGCGACGGCCTACGATCTCTTCCCGCAGACGCCGCACGTGGAGACGCTCGTCCGGATGCGACGTGTGCCTCGATGAAGGCACGTGTCGCGGTCGCGGGCCTCGCGAAAACGCCTCTCAGCTCGTGACCGCCCTGCCGGCCCTAGGAATGAAACCGTTCGCCGATTTTCGCGGTGATTTCTTGGCGTGCGAGTCGAGTTTGGTCAGCTTCCTTTGAGGGGCTGTCGCCAGCCCCTCCCCCACGGGGCATGAAGCCCCGCGGGGCCCCCTCCCACGAGCCTACGCTCGCTTCGCGAGCTGCGCGCCGTCCGGTAGGGCGGCTTGCGAAATCGGCTGAGCTTCTTCTCAGCCCCTCCCCCACGGGGCATGAAGCCCCGCGGGGCCCCCTCCCACGAGCCTACGCTCGCTCCGCTCGCTGCGCGCCGTCCGGTAGGGCGGCTTGCGAAATCGGCTGAGCTTCTTCTCAGATGAGCAGCGTGGGGCAGCCGAGGACGATC
Organism: Myxococcales bacterium; assembly: GCA_019637115.1. GTDB lineage: Bacteria > Myxococcota_A > Polyangia > Polyangiales > Houyiibacteriaceae > JACKEH01. Next base: position 9,485 of record JAHBWH010000029.1, read on the forward strand.
TCGACGACCGCGTCCCCGTCGAGCAGTCGTTCACAGATCGGACCCTGAACGACGATCGACGAGTGGTCCGGCGTGGTGTAGTTCCATGAGTCGACAGCAGGGTTCGAGCTCTGGCGGAGGACCGTGCGGTCCTCGCCGGCGAAGGTGACCCCGACGTTGACCTGACCCGGGTCGAACGAGCTCGGATCGGCACCGCGCGGAAGATCGAAGACGCAGCTGTCGAGGAATCTGCGCGCGATCTCTTGGAGGGCCTCCTCGAACTCTGCTCGGAAGCCGCTGGCGCTCACGTCGTAATGACAGCACTCCTGCGTGGGCCCCCCAACGCAGACGCTCCCCACGAAGGGGAGCGACGTGCAGCTCCCCCCCATGCAGTCGGCGTTGGTCGTGCAGGCTCGACCGTCGACGCTGCACATCGGCATGCACGTAGACGTGCGCGGGGTCCCGCCGTGGTGAGCGAGCCCGCTCAAGAAGTTGTTCGTGGTGGTCAACCCGACGGCGTACGTGCTCACGCCGTAGGCGAGGTGGTTGGTGCGCGCGGCGTCATGGATGGCGCGCTCATCGGCCTCGTTGCGTCGACAGTTCTCCGCTCCATCGGTCACGAGCACGACGCCCTTCTGACCAGGCGCCGCGAGCCCGAGCATGTACATCCACCCGGCCTCGACCGCGGCCATGGCAGGCGTCTGGTTGCCCGTCGGCGTGCGGCCGAGCGTCGTGCGAATTACGGCGCGGGTGACGCCGAGGCGATCGACCGCGACTTGCGGGGTCGGCGCGACGTCGCAGCCGTTCGCGGGGCCCGGGAAGAGCAAGAGCCCGACGTTCAACTCGTCGGGGACGGTCGCGAGCACATCGTTGATCGCGCGCGTCGCGATCTGCCAGCGCGACTCACCCATCGGGGGGCGGTTCCCGCGAGGGTCCTCTTGCATCGACGCCGAGTCGTCGAAGACGAGCAGGATGGACCCCGGCACGCGCTCGGTCGGGATGGTGGACGCACCACAGCCGTTTCGCGGGTCGAAAGGATCGGGGAGAGGACCGACGTCGATTCCCATCGGGGCGTCCACGGCGGCGTCGAGGGCCGTGGTCGGACCGCCGTCCTCGCGGCCGCTGCCCGGCGGACGATCGGAGCCGCCGCATGCGGTGATCTGGAGCGCGACCGCGACGAGTGAGACGAGCGAAGAGCGAGACATCCGAGCACCTCCGAGGGCGCCCAGGTGTGGGGCCCTGAGGGCGAGGATGGCTCACTCCGCCCAGCGCCAACCTTTCAGCGGATTGTGCGCGTGTGCGCGCTCACGAGTGCCCCCACCCGAGGTTCGTCCGGGTGTTCCCCTCGCGGCGAATACGAGTTCCACGAGACCGGAGTGAGGGTACACACGGGGAGGAGTGCAAAAACCGTATACCCCGTCTCCTCGGAGGTCCGTCGATGTCTCGTTGGCTTGGATTGTTCTCATTGATGGCGCTCATCGCGTGCGGGGACGATGACCGTCCTGGCCGTGACGGTGGCGGCGGCGGACTCGACGGCGGTGGCGGCGACGGGGACATTCTGCGTCCGGACGTCGGCCCTCAGCCGGACCCCTTCGACCCGCGCAACGGCTGCGGCTCGGCGGCGATCCAGACCGAGCAGGTCCCGGGATCGCTGCTGCTCGTCTTCGACGACTCGGGATCGATGACGAACGAGGTGGGCGGCGGCACCTACTGGAGCGTCGCCACGGGAGCCATCAACTCCGTGCTCGAGAGCGTCTCCGACGAGCTCAGCGTCGGTCTTCTGCTCTTCCCCGGCCCCGCGAACGCGTGCGACATCAACCGCACGCCGCAGGTCGCGGTCGCGCCGCTCTCGGAGACGCGGACGGCGATTCGGAGCGCGCTCAGCATCACGCCGCGCGGCGGCGTGACGCCCATCATCAACGCGGCCGAGGCGGGGTGGCAGCACATGCTCTCGCTCGCCGTCCCCGGCCAGAATGGCGTCATCGTCGTCACGGACGGGGCGGAGAACTGCAGCCGCACCGGCGCCGATGAGCGCGCGGTCCACGACGCCGCCCGCACGAACAACCTCGCTTACGGGGTCAAGACCTTCGCGGTCGGGCTCACGACCTCGAACAGCCTGCTGAGCGGGCTCGCATACTACGGCGGCACACCCCGCACCTCGACCTGCATGCCCGAGTGCTCGCCCAACGGCCGCGAGTGCACGACCAACGCCGACTGTGAGGGCGGCGCGCGCTGCGAGTCGGCGCTGCCCTTCCCGGTGCCGGGCTTCCCCGATCTGCGCGTCTGCCAGGGCGGGGCGGAGGCGGAGTGCTGCCACTACAACGTGAGCTCGGCGGGCTTCGCCAGCGAGTTCGAGACGGCGCTCCGCGAGATCGCCCAGCGCTTCCTCGACAGCTGCGTCTTCCGCCTGCCGCGTGGGACCGATCCGAGCATGTTCGACGCGGGCCAGGTCAACGTGGGCGTCACGTTCGATGGCGAGGACCGCACGGTGCTCCGCCGAAGCAGCGACCCAGACTCGAACTCGTGGAACTACACCTCGGATGAGTACGAGTCGATCGTGATCCAGGGCCCGATCTGCGAGCGCCTGCTCGACGAGAACGCCGTCGTGGAGATCGTGCTCGGCTGCCCGACCCTCCTCATCTGATCGGACGCGCGGGGAGGGCGCCGCGTGTCGCCCTCCCTCCGCGCCTCAGCCTCGGGCCCCGGACACGGCCCCGGACGCGGCCCCGGACACGGCCCCGGACACGGCCCCGGACACGGCCCCGGACACACGGCCCCGGACACACGGCCCCGGACCACACGGTCTCGGACACGGCCCCGCGCCCCTCGCGGCCTCGAGCGCGTGGCTCGAAGGACCAGATGACCGGCCGAGTCTTCGGTCGTCCGCCGGTGATCGCGCGTCTTCTTTCCGGTGAACGCACCTGTCGCCTTGCCCCCGCCCCCCCTCCGCCGCCATCCTCCCGCCGCCATGGATGACCTCGTCCCGCCCAACGTGGCGCGTTGCGTGCCGTATCAGCCCGGCAAGCCTCTCTCGGAGCTCGCCCGGGAGTACGGCGTGGTCGACGCGGTGAAGCTGGCCTCGAACGAGAACCCACTCGGCCCCTCGCCGAAGGTCGTGGCCGCCCTCCAGGCCGCGCTCTCCGAGCTGCACTTCTACCCCGACGGCGCCGCGTACGACCTCCGCCACGACCTCGCGCGCCACCACGGCGTGCCGATGAGCGAGGTGGTCCTCGGCAACGGGAGCAACGAGCTCATCGACCTCGTCGTGCGCACCTTTGCGACCCGCGACGACCACGCCGTCTTCGGCCACCCGAGCTTCGTCTGTTACCCGATGAGCTGCACCGCCGCGGGCGTGCCCTTCTCCGCGGTGCCCCTGAAGGGGAACCTCGCGTGGGACGCCGACGCGCTCCTCGCCGCCGTCGAGCCGCGCACCAAGCTCCTCTTCATCGCCAACCCCAACAACCCCACGGGCGCGCACATGGGGGCGGCGGATCTCGAGCGCGTGCTGCGCGCGCTCCCCGAGCGCGTCATCGCCGTCCTCGACGAGGCCTACGTCGAGTTCGCGGACGCGCCCGACTTCGCGTCCGCGCTCACGATGCGCGGCCTCCGCGAGCGCCTGCTGATCCTCCGGACCTTCTCGAAGGCCTACGGCATCGCAGGCCTCCGCGTCGGCTACGCCATCGGCCCAGCGCACGTCGTCGACTTCCTCCACCGCGTCCGCGCGCCCTTCAACGTCTCATCGCTCGGGCAGGTGGGCGCGCGCGCCGCGCTGCAGGATCCCGACCACGTCGCGCGCTACGTCGCGCTCAACGCGCGCGAACGCGCCCGCGTCGGCGCGGCGCTCCGAGAGCTCGGGCTCGCGGTGGCGCCGAGCCAGGCGAACTTCCTCCTCGTCGACTTCGCGCGCCCTGGCCGCGAGGTCTACGAGGCGCTCTTGCGGCTCGGCGTCATCGTGCGCGCGATGCCCGCCCCCATCGACACGTGGCTCCGCATCACCCTCGGGACGGAGCCCCAAAACGACCGGCTGATCGCAGCCGTGCGGGAGGTCCTCGATGCGAATGCGTGATCGTGTCTCGTGCTCGGCTCTCTTCTGGCTCGTCGTCGCTGCGTGCGGAGGCGCGCAGGCGCCCGACGCGGAGGCGGTGGAGGTCGGCGTCGGCGCCGGCGGGCTCCAGCTCCCGGCTGAGGCGTACCTCCCTGGCGACACCTTCGGCGTGGTGGAGCTTCAGCTCGGCGCCGTGCGCAGCTCGCCCTACTACGAGCCCATGCGGGCGCTCTTGGCGAGTGCATCGGAGCGGGGCGGCGCGGACGGTCTCTCGGAGGTGCTCCCCGAGCTGCTGCAGCGGCTCGACGGGGTGACGATCGCGTTCGGCGCGCTCGACGGAAACCCGGCCGAGCTGACCGGCGTCATCCTGCGGGGAAGCTTCACGGTCGAGGAGGCGACGCGGTGGATGTCGCGGCTCGATCAGGGCGGCGACGAGCCCGCCGAGTCGCTCGTGATCGCGGGGCGCCCCGCGCTCGCCAAGCGCGAGGGGCTGCTCGTCCAGATCGACGCGACGACGTGGATCCTGGGGCCGCGCGCGCACCTCGCGCGGCGGGTCGAGGCGCCCTCGATGCCGGCGGCGCTCTCCGATCCGGCCTACCTGGACGCCGCGAGCCGATCGAGCATCGGCGCGCCGGCGCTGCGGCTCACCGCGCTCGCCGTCCCGCCGATGCAGGACGTGGTCGCCAGCGAGTGGGGGCTCGACCCGGCGCAGGCGGCGCACCTGCGCGCGATCGGCGCCGCGGTCGGCGTGAGCGACGGGATCGACGCCGAAGCGCACGTGCTCACGAGCGACGCCTCGCTCGCGGCCGCGATCGTGCAGCGCGTGACGATGCAGCGCGACGCGCTCTCGTCGCAGCCGCCGGTGCGGATGCTCGGCCTCGGCAACATCCTCGACTCGGCGCGCCTCGACCAGGCGGGCACCGACGCCTCCCTGCGGATCCAGGTGCCGGACGGCACCGTCCGGATGGTGCTCGGCATGTTGCAAGGCTTCCTCCAGATGGGAGGCGCCGAATGAAGCTGCTGGTCCGGGCGAGCGGGCCGCTCCGCGGCAAGGTGCGCGTTCCCGGGGACAAATCGATCGGGCATCGCGCCGTCCTCTTCGCGTCGCTCGCGCGGGGTCGCTGCGTCGTCCGCGGGCTGAGCGGCGGCGAGGACAACCTCGCGACCCTCGCGGCGATGCGCGCGATGGGCGTCGGCGTGCAGGTCGACGGCAACGACGCCGTGATCGACGGCGTCGGCCTGCGCGGGCTCTCGATGCCGTCCGGCGTCGTCGACTGCGGCAACTCCGGCACGACGATGCGCCTCTTCGCCGGCCTGCTCTCCGCGCAGCGCTTCGGCACCCGGCTCGTGGGCGACGCCTCGCTGACGCGGCGACCGATGGGGCGCGTCGTGGGTCCGCTGCGGGCGCGGGGGGCGCACATCGCGGGGAGCGACCGAGACGGGCGGCCCGCGCCGGACCTCGAGGCGTGTTACCCGCCGCTCTCGGTCGCGCCGCTGGTCGAGGGAGAGTCGCTGCTCGGCATCGAATACGACATGCCCGTCGCCAGCGCGCAGGTGAAGAGCTGCCTCTTGCTCAGCGGGCTCTACGCGGCAGGACCCACGACGTTGCGCGAGCCCGTGCTCAGCCGAGATCACACCGAGCGCATGCTCCTCTCGCTCGGCGTACCGCTGCGCACGATGGGCTCGGTCGTGCACCTCGATCCGGAGGGGATCGACGGCGTCCGCTGGGACGGCGGCTGGGATCCGTTCACCTGGGAGGTTCCCGGTGACCCCTCGAGCGCGGCCTTCTTGCTCGCGGCGGCGCTGATGGTGCCGGGCAGCGAGCTGACGGTCGAGGGCGTCGGCGTGAACCCGACGCGGACGGGCTTCTTCGACCTCTTGCGGATGCTCGGCACGCCGGCCGAGGTGGAGCCGAAGCCGGAGGCCGCGGGAGGCGAACCGCGCGCGGACCTGCACATGCGGCACGCGCGCGTGCGCGGAGGGCTCGCGGGCGGGGAGCTCATCGTGCGCATGATCGACGAGGTGCCGGTCCTCTGCGCGCTCGCGACCTGCGCCAAGGGGGTCGTCGAGGTGCGCGACGCCGCGGAGCTCCGCGTGAAGGAGAGCGACCGCATCGCCACGATGGGCGCGGTCCTCCGAGCGTTCGGGGCGCCCTGCGAGGAGCTCGAGGACGGCATGAAGGTCGAGGGCGGCGCGAAGCTCCGGGCCGCGACCGTGCAGAGCCACGGGGATCACCGCATCGCGATGTCGGCGGCGCTGCTCGGCCTGGTGGCCGAGGGCGAGACCGTGGTCGAGGACGCGGACTGCATCGCGACGAGCTTCCCGACCTTCGTGCCGCTGCTGCGCTCGCTGGGCGCGGACCTCGAGGAGGTCCCGTGAGCCGCGCGCGCGCCGTCGTCGCCCTCGATGGTCCGGCCGGGGCGGGCAAGAGCACGGTCGCTCGGCAGGTCGCGGACGCCCTCGGCTACGTGCTCGTCGACACCGGCGCGCTCTACCGGGGGCTCGCGCTGGCCGCCAAGGAGCGGGGCGTGAGCTGGGAGGACGGCCCCGCGCTCGGCGCGCTCGCCGGCGCGCTCGACCTGCGCTTCGAGGCGACCGCGGGGGGGCCGCGCCTCTGCCTCGACGGCGCGGACCGCGAGGACGCCATCCGGACCCTCGAGATGGGCGACGGGGCGAGCCGCGTGAGCCGCCACCCCGAGGTGCGCGACGCCCTCCTCGGGCTGCAGCGGGCGCTCGGCCAGGACGGCGGGGTGGTGCTGGAGGGGCGGGACATCGGCACGGTGGTCTTCCCCGACGCCGAGGTGAAGGTCTTCCTCACCGCCTCGGCCGAGGCTCGCGCCGAGCGCCGGGTCAAGGATCTCGAGGCCCGCGGCCAGGTCGCGGCCTTCGACGAGGTGCTCGCGGGCATCGTCGAGCGCGACGAGCGCGACTCCTCGAGGGCGGTCGCGCCGCTCGTCCCGGCCCCCGACGCGGTCCACGTCGACACCACCGGGATGACGCTCGAGCAGGTCGTCGCACGGGTCGTCGAGATCGCGCGCGGGGCCGCCGCGCGTTGACACGACGCGCCCCCCTTGCTAACCCGCGCTTTCTGCGTCCAAGCCGACGCGACCCAGCCCGCGCCACTGGTGGCGCGGGCTTCGAACGTCCGACCCTTGCCGAGCTGCTCGCCACTCGGCCGAGACAGCCCGCCCTCAACCCTCTACATGTCCGAAACCACCCAAACCACCGCCTCCATGGGCGATACCTTTGCGGCGCTCTTCGAAGCGACCAGCACCCGCACCGACAAGCTCCGTGAAGGCGACATCGTCGCCGGCAAGGTGATCAAGGTCGGCAAAGATTCCGTCGTCGTCGACATCGGCTACAAGTCCGAAGGTGTCATCTCGATCGACGAGTTCCTCGATGAGAACGGCCGCGTCGACGTCAACGCGGGCGACGAGGTCGACGTCCTCGTCGAGGCGAAGGAGAACGAGTACGGCCTCGTCCTCCTCTCCAAGGAGAAGGCCGACAAGCTCAAGGTCTGGGACGAGATCAGCGCCGCCTGCGAGCGTGACGAGCTGATCAGCGGGACCATCACCCAGCGCGTGAAGGGCGGCCTCTCGGTCACCATCCGCGGCGGCGTGAAGGCGTTCCTCCCGGGCTCGCAGGTGGACCTCCGCCCGGTCCGCAACCTCGACAAGCTCCTCGGTCAGACCTTCGACTTCAAGGTCATCAAGTTCAACAAGAAGCGCGGCAACATCGTGCTCTCGCGCCGCGTCCTCCTCGAGAAGGAGCGCGACCGCCTCAAGGCGAAGACCCTCGAGAACCTCGAGGAGAACCAAATCGTCACGGGCACCATCAAGAACATCACCGAGTACGGCGCCTTCGTCGACCTCGGCGGGATCGATGGTCTGCTCCACATCACGGACATGTCCTGGGGCCGCGTCAACCACCCGAGCGAGATGTTCGGCGTCGGCGACGAGGTCACCGTCAAGGTCCTCAAGTACAACCCGGAGACGGAGCGCGTCTCTCTCGGCCTCAAGCAGATGCAAGAGGATCCGTGGAACCACGCGCAGGACGTCTTCAAGCCCGGCACGAAGGTCAAGGGCAAGGTCGTGTCCATCACGGACTACGGCGCCTTCGTGGAGCTGGAGCAGGGCGTCGAGGGCCTCATCCACGTCAGCGAGATGACGTGGACCAAGCCCAAGCACCCGTCGAAGGTGCTCGAGATGGGTCAAGAGGTCGAGACCGTCGTGCTCGACATCGACATCCAGCACAAGCGCATCAGCCTCGGTCTCAAGCAGCTCGAGCCCGATCCGTGGACGCTCTTCACCCAGAAGTACAACCCGGGTGACATCATCCAGGGCAAGGTCCGCAGCATCACCGACTACGGCGTGTTCATCGGGATCGAGGACGGCGTCGACGGCATGGTGCACAAGTCCGACCTCAGCTGGACGACGAAGGTCAACCAGCCGGGCGACGTCTACCGCAAGGGCGACGAGGTCGAGGCCATCATCCTCTCGATCAATCACGAGGAGCAGAAGGTCAGCCTCGGCATCAAGCAGCTCTACGAAGATCCGTGGAACTACATCCCGCAGCGCTACCCCGAGGGCACCGTCCTCGAGGTCAAGGTCCTCTCGGTCAACGACTACGAGGCGATCGTTGAGCTCGAGCAGGGTGTGGAGGGCACGATCGCCCGCTCCGAGATCAGCAGCGACATGAGCGTGGATCCCACGCAGATCGTGAAGGCCGGCGAGATCCTCAAGGCGCAGGTCATCCGCCTCGACGAGGAGGATCGTCGCCTCAGCCTCTCGTTCAAGAGCGCTGACAACAAGGACCTCGACGAGAAGATGAAGTACGTCGCGGAGCGCAAGGCGAAGGCCGCGCCGGCGGGTCAGGTTGGGGGTCGTCAGACGACGGCGACGCTCGGCGACCTGCTGAAGAACAAGCTCGGCGACATGCAGGTGAGCAAGGACGAAGAGGAGTGAACCTCCACCTTCGTTGAACGAAGAGGCCGGCGAAAGCCGGCCTTTTCGTTTTTGGGGCCCTCGAACGAGGACGAAGCGGAGTGGCCCTTCCACCTTCGTCGAACGAAGAAGCCGGCGAGAGCCGGCCGTTTCGTTTTGGGCGCTTTCCCCGTGGTCACGCGGGACAGCCGGCTGGTTTTGGCGCATGACTGCGAGATGCCCACGCCCCTCGGAAAGCAGCCCCCCGCGGCACGGCCGATCGCGCTCCTCTCGGACATCCACGGGAACCTCCGCGCCCTCGAGGCGGTCCTCTCGACCCTCGAGCCCTACGACATCGGCACGTGGGTCGTGGCGGGGGATTCGTTGCTCGGAGGCGATGACCCGCTCGGCGTCTGGCGGCGCCTGAGCCGGCTCGACGCGCTCGTCGTGCGGGGGCTCTCCGACACCGCGCTCGCCACCGTCGACGCGACGGCCCTGACGGCGCACAGCCCCGAGGAGCAAGCTCGCCTCGAGGCGTTCCGGGCGACGCGCGAGGCGCTCGGCGATCTCATCATCGAGCAGCTGCGTCGGCTTCCGCTGCAGCGCCGCGTGCCGCTGATCGACGGCAGCGAGCTGCTGGTGGTCCATGGGTCGCCCTCGGACCCGACCGCGGCGATCGATCATACGGTGGACGACGACGAGCTGCGCGAGCTGCTCGACGACGATCCGGCGGATCTCGTCGTCTGCGGGGCCGCCCACGTGCCCTTCTTGCGGGATGTGGACGGCACGCGCGTGGTCGGACTCGGCTCGGTCGGCGACGCGCCCGAGGGCGAGGTGGCGCACTTCGGGGTGATCCGGCCACGGATGGAGGGGCCGGAGGTGTTGCTCGAGCACGTGCGTTACCGCTGATCGGAGGCCGTGTCCGCGACCGTGTCAGAGGCGGTGTCCGCGACCGGTCCGCGACTGTGTCCGCGACCGTGTCGCGACTGTGACCGAAGCCGTGACCGAAGCCGTGACCGAGGTGCGTTCACGTCGCTTCGGGTGGCGCGTCACCCGCTGAGCATCGGCAGAGCCGTGGTAGAGTCCGCCGTCGTGAGCGACCGACTCGACGAGCTGGATTACTACACGCTCCTCGGGGTGAGCGCGGCCGCGAGCGCCGACGAGCTCCGGTCGGCGTTCCACCGCTTCGCGCTGAAATACCACCCGGACAACCACAGCGGCGGTGACGACGCGCGCTTGGCACGCGCGACTCAGATCTTCCGTCGCGGCGCCGAGGCGTACCGGGTGCTCTCGAGCCCCGAGACGCGCCGCCGCTACGACGACGCGCTCTCGCGCGGCGAGCGGCGCCTGCGGAGCGAGCCCGAGCCCTCGGTCCGGCGCCCCGCGAGCGGTACGCAGACGGTGAACCGCAAGGCCCACCCGTTCTACAAGAAGGCCGAGCAGCTCATCGGCGCGGGAGACTGGGCCAACGCGAAGCTGCAGCTGAAGATCGCCGCGCAGCACGATCCCGAGAGCGATCTCGTGAAGGCGAAGCTGGCCATCGTCGAAGCCCAGCTCGCCGCGAAGAAGCGCTGACCCGACTCGTTTGGTCCCGGTCGCGGGTACGGACGCAGACGCGGCCTCCGACGCGGCCTCCGACACGGTCGCGGCCGCTGACCGCGGCGGGCTCGCGCGGAGGGGGAAAACGAGTAAGCTCCGCGCCTATGACGCGGCGCGCCGAGCTCTCGCGCACGACCTCCGAGACCTCGATCGAGATCTCCGTCGACCTGGACGGGACGGGGCGGCACGAGATCGTGACCCCGCTCCCTTTCCTCAGCCACATGGTCGATCAGCTCGCCCGACATGGGCTCTTCGACCTGGTCGTGAAGGCCAGCGGGGACGTGGAGATCGACGGCCACCACACGACCGAGGATCTCGGGATCACGCTCGGCAAGGCCTTCGCGGACGCCCTCGGCGACAAGCGCGGGATCCGGCGCTACGGCTGGGCGACGCTGCCGATGGACGAGGCCTGCGTGAGCTGCTCCCTCGACCTCTCGGGCCGCACGTTCTTCGTGTGGAAGGTGCCGATGCCGAAGGCGAAGGTGGGCGAGTTCGACACCGAGCTCGCCGAGGTCTTCTTCGAGGGCTTCGCCCGCGGCGCGCAGTGCAACCTGCACTTCCACCTGCTCGCCGGCGAGAACCTGCACCACATCATCGAGATCTGCTTCAAGGCGTTCGCGAAGGCGCTGCGGGCCGCGGTCGAGCTCGACCCACGGGCCGGCGACGTCTTGCCCTCCACGAAGGGCACCCTGACCGAATGAGCACGCCGTGAACCGCGCCGTCACCGTCGTCGACCTGGGCCTCGGCAACCTCCACAGCGTCCACCAGGCGCTCGTGCGCGCGGGCGCGAGCCCGGTCGTCACGCGCGATCCCGCGCAGGTGCGCGAGGCGACGCGGCTCGTCGTGCCGGGCCAGGGTGCCTTCCGCGAGGGCAGCGCCGCGCTCGCGGGCCCCCTCGGCGACGCCTTGCGCGCGTACCTCGCGGCGGAGCGGCCCTACCTCGGGATCTGCCTCGGGATGCAGCTGCTCTTCGAGGGCAGCGAAGAGGCGCCCGGGGCGCCGGGGCTCGGGGTCTTCGCGGGCTCGGTGCGGCGTTTCCCGCGGGACCTGCGCGACGCCGCCGGCCGCCGGCTGAAGGTGCCGCACATGGGCTGGCGCCCGCTCGTCTGTACGCGACCGAGCGCGCTCGTCGAGGACGGCGCGTGGATGTACTTCGTCCACTCCTACCACTGCGTCCCGACCGACCCGTCGCTCACGGTCGCGCACGCGGAGCACGGCGGCGCCTTCTGTGCGGCGGTCGAGCGAGACCACGTCTTCGCGTGCCAATTCCACCCGGAGAAGAGCCAGCGCCGCGGCGCTCGGCTCTTGGAGGCGTTCGTCCGATGGAGCTGATACCCGCCATCGATCTCCTCGACGGCAAGGTCGTCCGGCTCACCCAGGGTCGCTACGACGCCGTCACGGTCTACGCCGACGACCCCGTCGCCCAAGCGGTCGCGTTCGAGCGCGAGGGGGCGCGTCGCCTCCACGTCGTCGACCTCGACGGCGCCCGCGACGGGCGGCCTGGGAACGTCGCCGTGATCGAGGGAATCCTCGGCGCGACCTCGCTCGCCGTGCAGGTGGGCGGCGGCGTGCGCGACGCGGCGACGGCCAGCCGGTGGCGCGCGGTCGGGGCCCGCCGCGTGGTGCTCGGGACCGCCGCCGTGAAGGACCCGGCGCTCGTGCGCGCGCTCGCGCGCGACGGCGAGGTGGTCGTCGCGATCGACGCGCGGGGCGGCGAGGTCGCGGTCGAGGGCTGGCTCGAGGGCAGCGGGGTCGACGCGACCGAGCTCGCGCGCGAGGTCGACGGTTGGGGCGTCGCGGCCATCCTCTACACGAACATCGACCGAGACGGCACGCGCCACGGCCCGGACGTCGAGGGCACGGCGGCCCTCCAGCGCGTGGTGAAGGCCACCGTCATCGCCTCGGGCGGGATCGGCACGCTCGACGATCTGCGCGCCTTGGCGGCGGCGGGCGTCCGCGCGACGGTCTGCGGGCGCGCGCTCTACGCCGGGGCGTTCACCGTCGCCGAGGGCCTCGCCGCGCTCGCGGAGGTCTCCGCGCCATGACCGTGAAGCGCATCATCCCCTGCCTCGACGTGAAGGACGGGCGGGTGGTCAAGGGCGTGAACTTCGTCGGCCTCCGAGACGCAGGAGATCCGGTCGAGCTCGCCGCGCGCTATTCGGACCAGGGCGCCGACGAGATCTGTTTCCTCGACATCACGGCGAGTCACGAGGCGAGGCGCACACTCTTCGCGCTCGTCGAGCGCTGCGCGCGGGAGATCGCGGTGCCGCTCACGGTGGGCGGCGGGGTCCGCACCCGCGAGGACGTCCGCGACCTCCTGAACGCGGGGGCGGACAAGGTCTCCATCAACAGCGCCGCGGTGGCCCGCCCGGAGCTCGTCGCGGAGGTCGGCGAGGCCTACGGCGCGCAGGCGCTCGTCATCGCGATCGACGCCAAGCGGGGGGAGGGCGCGAGCGGCTTCGAGGTCTACACCCACGGCGGCCGGCGCCCGACGGGGCGGGACGTGATCGCGTGGGCGCGAGAGGTCGAGCGCCTCGGCGCGGGAGAGCTCCTCGTCACGAGCATGGATCGGGACGGCACCCGCGACGGGTACGACCTGCCGCTGACGCGGGCGATCGCCGAGGCGGTCGGCATCCCCGTCATCGCCTCCGGCGGGGTGGGGACGCTCGGGCACGTGCTCGAGGGGCTGACCGCGGGCGGCGCCGACGCCGCGCTGGCGGCGTCGATCTTTCACGACGGGCAGCATACCGTCGGCGACGTGAAGCGTTTCCTGTTGCAGGCCGGCGTCTCGGTCCGCCCCCCGGAGGAGTCCGACGCATGAGCGCCATGGGGGTGACCGTCCGGGAGCTCGTCACGCGCCTGCGCGCGCGCGACGCGCGGCTCCCCTTCGAGATCGGCGCCTTCGTCGCGCTCGAGGTGAGCGAGCGCTTGCTGGAGGGGCCGGCGATGGTCGGCCCCGACGACGTGCGGATCGGCCCCGAGGGCAACCTCGCGGTCTACACCGCGCCGCACTCGGCGAGCAGCGCAGAGGCGGCGAAGAGCGTCGCGTCGCTGCTCGCGCACCTCTTGGTGGCGGCGGGCAAGGGGGTGCCGCCGGTGCTCCTGCAGCTCGTGGAGCGAGGTCCGGCGGACGGACGGTGGGAGCTCGGTCGACTGCGCGACGAGCTCGAAGCGAGCCTCGTGCCGCTCAACCGATCGGCCGCGCGCCGTGTCCTCTCGCGGATCGTGCGCGACGTCGAGACGCGGCCGCGGACGAGCTCGCGCCCGCCGCCGGTCGCGGCTCCCCTCGGGGACGTCGACGACGATCTCGACGCGCTGCTGGCGGTCGGAGAGCCCGACGAGGACGAGGAGCTGCCGACCTCGCAGCTCCCGCAGCTCGACGCGTCCGGGAACCCCGTCGTCGCGTTCGAGGCGATCACCGCCAAGCGTGGCGCCATCCCCAAGCGCGCGTCCGCGCAGACGCCGGCGGCCGAGCGCGCGCCGACGTCGCGGGAGCACGACGAGACGGCGCCCCGGATCGCGCGGTCCGCGCCCGAGCCCGAGCCCGACGAGCCAGCGCTCGATCGGGACGATCGGGGCGATCGCGCGACGCCCGCCCAACCTCCCTCGCCTCGGCGCGAACCGACCCCGCTCGCGCGTCGGCCCTCGCAGCTGAGGCCTGCGACGCGACCCTTGCCGGCGGAGGAGCTGGCGGGTGGGCGCGCGGAGCTCGACGACTTCGAGGAGGACGCAGCGCCGCAGCGCGGCGGGATGGGGCTCGCGGTCGTCGGCTTGCTCGTGCTCATCGTCGCTGGACTCGCGGCGGTCGTCGTGCTGCGGCCCGACGTCATCGACCGCGTCCTCGGTCGTGGCCCCACCGAGGAGGAGCTGCGCGCGGAGGCGGAGGCCGAGCGGGCGCGTGAGCGCGCCGCCGAGATGGAGCGCGCCGCCACCGAGCTGCGCGCGCGTTACGGTCGCCTGAGCGTGCGCGTCGCCGAGCGCGAGCGCGCGCAGATCTTCTTGTTCGTGGGGCGCGGGCCGGCGGTCGCCGAGAACCTCCCGCTCGGCGTGGCATACGAGCTCGTGGCGATCGCGGACGGCCGCGTCCCGACCCGCGCCGTGGTGCCCGCCGCCGCCGAGTGGACGATGGGCGACGAGGGCGCGCCGCCGCTCTACGAGCTCGCCATGCAGACGGGCGACGACGAGGTCGGCTTCGAGCGCATCGTGCTCGGCCCGTCGCGGCTTCGCCCGGAGGCGATGGGGCAGCCGAGCACGACCCTGGGGCGCCTGCGCGTCGTCACGTCGCCGCCCGGCGCTCGCGTCTTCTTGTTGGTCGGCTTCGGCTCGACCGAGATCTCCGACCTGCCCACCGACCGCCCGCAAGAGCTGCTCGTCTACGACGAGGGCAAGCCCCCACAGCGGGTGTTCATCGGCCCGAGCGACTGGCGGCCCGGCGCGGGAGGACCGACGGCAGAGGTCGAGGTCGCGCTCTAGCGAGCAGGCGGCCGCGGCGGTGGCAGCCACGCTGAGGGCGTCCTCGTCGTCCTCGAGCGCGCCGCGCCCCACTCGACGACGCGTCGCGCAGCGGGTCGACACGGCCTTGCTCGACGGCGTTCGGCGGCGGTCGATCACGCGCAGACCGCCAGGTTGGACGGCCCTCGCTCCGGCGCCCGAGCGCCCACCTCAGGCGGAGGCCGCAGCGACGACCGACTCGACCTCTGCACGGACGGCGGCGAGCTGCGCCTCGTCGCGTGCCTCGAAGCGCATCACGAGCACGGGCTGCGTGTTCGAAGCCCGCACCAGACCCCAGGCGCCGTCCTCGAAGAGAATTCGCGCGCCGTCGACCGTGATGACGTCGCGCTGCTTCGCGAAGTGCTCGCGGACGCGATCCACGATCGCGAACTTCGTCTCGTCGCTGCACTCGAAGCGGAGCTCGGGCGTCGTGAAGGTCGGCGGGACGTCCGCGAGGCGTGTGTGGAGCGGCTCGTCGCTCCGGCTCAGGAGCTCGAGCAGCCGGCACGCGACGTAGACGGCGTCGTCGAAGCCGTAATAGCGGTCGGCGAAGAAGACGTGTCCGCTCATCTCGCCCGCGAGGAGGGCGCGCTCCTCCTTCATCTTGGTCTTGATGAGGGAGTGCCCCGTCTTCCAGAGGATTGGGCGACCGCCGTGCGCGGCGATGTCGTCGTAGAGCGTCTGGGAGCACTTCACCTCGCCGATGACGGCGGCACCCGGGTGCCGGCTCAGGAGGTCGCGCGCCAACAAGATGAGGAGGCGGTCGCCCCAGAGGATCTCGCCGCGCGCGTCGATGACGCCGATGCGGTCGCCGTCCCCGTCGAAGGCGATGCCGAGGTCGAGGCCCTGGCCGAGCACGGTGTCGCGCAGGAGCTCGAGGGACTCCGGGTCGGTCGGATCGGGGTGGTGGACGGGGAACGCGCCGTCCATCTCGCACAGCAGCGGGATCGGATCGAAGCCGAGCGCGCGGAGCGCGGCGAGCGCGGTCGGGCCGGCCGCGCCGTTACCGGCGTCGATGGCGACGCGCAGGCGCGTGTGCGTCGGCGAGACGTTTCCGCGGAGGAAGCCGAGGTAGGCCGGGAGCACGTCTGCGGTCTCCACCGAGCCGCGCTCGCCGAGGGCGAAGTCCTCGGTCTCGATCATCCGCCGCAGGGTCAGGATGTCCTCGCCGTAGAGCGACCCCTTCCCCTTCATCATCTTGAAGCCGTTCTCGGGCGGCGGGTTGTGGCTGCCGGTGATCTCGACGCCACCCTCGAGGTCCAGGTGGTGGACCGCGAAGTACATCAGCGGGGTGGGGACGACGCCGATGTCGACGACGTGGAGGCCGGTCTCGAGCATGCCCTCGAGCAGCGCCGCGAAGAGCCGATCGGAGCTGGCGCGGCAGTCGCGACCGAGCGCCAGGCGGCGCCGGCCGGCGCGCCGGTGGAAGGTGCCGAGCGCGCGCCCGAGGGCACGCACGAGGGCGTCGTCGAGATCGCGGTCGGCGACCCCACGGATGTCGTACTCGCGGAAGATGTTCGGGTTCATCGGTCTTCGTGCTTCGACGAGGGTGGATGTTCGGAGGAGGTCGCCCGGCGTTGGGGAGGCTCGAGTCGGCTTCGCCGAGTGGGGGCTGGTGACGAGCTCCGTTCTCGGAGGGAGCAGCGTGTTTCAGGGGCTCCGCAGCTCTCGTCGAGCGGAGATGGGTCTTTCTTTCGTAGGGCCGAGGAGCCGTCAGAGGCGAGGGTCGCGGCGCGCCTTGAGCGCGTCGACGATCGCGCGGACGTCTTGGGCGCGGTTGCGCGGCATGACGAGGAGGGCGTCTTCGGTGTCGACGACCATCAGATCGCTCACCCCGAGGAGGGCGACGAGCTTGCCCTGCGGCGCGCGCACGAAGCAGCTCTCCGCGTCCACCAGGACGGCGTCCTCGGGGGCGGCGTTCCCGCGGTCGTCGTGCTCGGTGAGCTCCCACGCGGTCGTCCAGCTGCCCAGATCGGACCAGCCGAAGTTGCCAGGGACGACGAGCACCTCGTCGGCCTTCTCCATCACCCCATGGTCGATGGAGACCGAGGGGAGGCTCGCGTAGGTCTCGGAGACCACCGTGCTCTCTTCGCCTCGCGCTGCCGCCTGATCGTAGATCCGCAGCTGCGCGCCGAGACCCGGGAGGTGCGTCTCGATCGCGGCGAGGATGGTGTCGGCGCGGAAGACGAAGACCCCGCTGTTCCAGAGGAAGCGGCCGGCGGCGAGGAACTGTTCGGCGCGCTGCCGGTTGGGCTTCTCGACGAAGCGTCGGGCGCGGTGCACCCCGTCGGCGACGAGCTCACCGAGCTCCAGATAGCCGTAGCCGGTCTCCGGCCGCGTCGGCTGGATGCCGACGGTCACGAGCGCGCCAGC
Organism: Myxococcales bacterium; assembly: GCA_019637115.1. Taxonomy (GTDB): domain Bacteria; phylum Myxococcota_A; class Polyangia; order Polyangiales; family Houyiibacteriaceae; genus JACKEH01. The sequence continues at coordinate 26,894 of JAHBWH010000029.1, forward strand.
GCGCGCAGCGTCGAGGCTCCGCGCGAGCACCGAGAGGTAGGCGTCGGGCGCCCCGATGTGGTGGTCGGCGGGGAGGACAACCATCACGCCGTTCGGGTCCCGCCGGCGCACGTGCGCAGCGGCCCAGCCGACGCAGGGCGCGGTGTTCCGCCCCGTGGGCTCGGCGAGGATGTTCTCGCGTGGCAGCCCCGGGAGCTCCGCGGCCGTCGCGTCGGCGAGCGCGGCGGAGGTGACGACGAGCACGCGCTCGAGCGGAACCACGGGCGCGATGCGCTCGAGCGTCGCGCGCAGGAGCGAGCGATCTTCGCCCGGCGCCAGCGGCAGGAGCTGCTTGGGGCGATCTCGTCGAGACGCGGGCCAGAAGCGCGTGCCGGCGCCGCCCGCCATGATGATCGCCCAGGCGCCGCCGTCGCCGTTGGTCTGCCCTCGTTCGGTCGTCTCGTCGCTCATCTCGTCACCCGTCGCGGTTGTAGTACGTCACCTGTGGGGCTCAAGCCGCGCAAACGCGCCGTCCGCGAGATCGTCACAGCGACGCGATCCGGCCGTCCTCAGGCGGACGCGAGCAGCCAAGCCGCCACGGCGACGCCGATCGCGATCCGCCAATACCCGTAGAGCGAGAGCCCGTATCGCTCGAGCGAGCGGACCATGAACCGCACGGCGAGCACGGCCGAAATCCACGCCGCGCCGAAGCCGATGGCCAACGCCGCGGCGCCGTACGTCTCGAGCATCAGCCGGCCGCTCTGGAGGGTCTCGTAGGCGGTGGCGGCGCCGAGCGTGATCAGCCCGAGCAGGAAGCTGAGCTCGACGGCCGCCGGCAGCGAGAGACCGACCACGACCCCCCCGAGGATGGTGACGAGGCTGCGGCTCGTGCCCGGCCACAGCGCGAGGCATTGGAAGAGCCCGACGACGAGCGCCTCGCGCCAACCGAGCGACTCGAGGCCGGACCCGCCGCGCTGGAGCCGTTTGCCGAACGCGAGCAAGAGGACACCCCCCACGATCCACGCGCCGACGACGGGCCACGCGCCGAAGAGGTGCGCCTTGATCGTGTCGCCTAGCAGCAGCCCCGCGGCCGCCGCGGGCAGGAAGGCGACCACGAGGGCGAGGGCGAGACGCAGGCCCATCACGTCGCGGCCGGCGAGGCCCTTGAGCATACTCCCCACGCGCGCGCGGTAGAGGCCGAGCACTGCGACGATCGCGCCGGCCTGAATGGCGATGGCGAACGCGTTCGAGGCCTCCGAGGACTCGATGCCCATCAGCCGCTGGACCACGAGCAGGTGCCCGGTGGAGCTCACGGGCAGGTACTCGGTCAGACCCTCCACGAGCCCGAGGATCAATGCTTCCCAGAGGGTCATCGGAGGGGCGAGGGTGATGCCTCCGCTCCCGGGAGGCAAAGCGATCCGCTCATCATCGGAGGGGCTGCATCCGACCCGGTGGACGCCGCGCGCTCGCGCCTTCCACCAGCCACGCGAAGTGCGAAGCCGCCAAACCTTCAGACGAGGCCGCGGCGCTGCGCTCGCCGCGCCTCGTCCAACGTGGCGGCTCGCGAAGACGGCGGAGCGTCTCTGCGCGCCGATCTCTCAGAGCTGGGCGCTGATCTCGACGGGCACCTGCCAACGCGCGCCGCGGGCGACGCGCGGGCGCTCGCCCTCGAGGAGGGCGCTCAGGCCGCTCGTGACGCACGGCTCGAAGCCGTCGACGTCGAGGCCCGTGCGCTCGAGGGTGACGTGACCCTCGTAGACGTCGTAGGCGCCCATGTCGCGCATGCGCGTCTCGAGCTTGAGCACGAGCGTCGTGCTCGCCTCGCGCTGGTGGCGTAGCTCCCAGTCCTGGATGAAGCAGTCGGCGATGATGTGCGTGGCCTGCTCGCTCACGAGCTGCTCGCGCACCGCCGTGAAGCCGGGCTCGTCTCCGTCGCCGAAGCCGAGCGAGATCTCGACCGCGTCGACGGTCGGGCGCGAGGGGGGCTGGGAGAAGAAGCGCTCCGGGGGCTCTTCGGCGTCGAAGCTCGCGAGCGCGAGGCCGTCGTAACGCAGGCGTACGATCGCGCGGAGCACCTCTTGGCGCTGCGGGTTGCCCGGGAGCGAGCTCCGAAAGCACCGATCGGCGAGGCGCGCGCCGCGCTCGCGGTGCTCGGGGGAGTCGTAGTAGCGCAGCGCGAGCAGCGCCGCGCCGCAGGTCACCTCGGGTGGCGGCTCGACGTCGGCCTGCGCGTAGGCGCCGAGCGCCTCCTCGTACGACGCGAGCGCGCCTTCGGGATCACCCGCGACGCGCTGGGCATCCGCCGCGACCGCGAGCGCCTCGGCGCGGATGTTCGTCGTCCGGTGACGGCAGACCTCGCCGACGCACGCCTGCCCGCCCGGGCAGTCGGCGGAGCGCCCGCACGTCGCGCCGGACGCGCGCTCCGGGGCCGCCGGCGTCGCCGGCTCCGAGGGGCTCGACGCCCAGACGTTCGGGGTGCCGTCGTTGCAGCCGAGCGAGGCGGCCGCGCCGAGCAAGAGAAGGAGAAGGACGCGCATACCGTGAGCATCGGTCGAAGCACACGCCGAGCGCAACCGCGCGAGGGCAGGGGCGCAGACGCCGCCGAGCGCGCGCAGCGCGCTGCGCCCAAAGGGCGATCGTGGGAGCGGCCTGCGCGCTCCGTACGTGGAGCGCCATCGTGCGAGCGCGAGGGGTTGGCGCGGCCGCCAGCCAGGACCCGTACTCAGCCCGCGCCGCCGACCGCGCCGCCGAGGAAGGGAAGGAGCGAGCGCAGGTCTTGGTCGTTGAAGCGGAGCTGCAGACCCATGAAGAAGTCGAACGTCTCGTTGAGCGCGTCGTCGATGCCCGCGGCCACCCAGAGCCGGTTGACGATCTCGAAGGCGAGGCGCGCGCGCACGCGCGGGAGCTCTTGCACCCCGAACGCGAAGACGTCGGTGTTCAGCTCGAGCCGGTTCTTCCAGATGTGCAGGTCGAGCCCGAGGCCGCCCGTGCTCTCGAGGATGCCGAAGCGGAACGTCGCGAACGAGATGCGCTTGGCGAACTGGAACGTGAAACGCAGGCCGTCCGAGCGCGTGACACGCCGCTCTTGATACTCGCCGGGGTCGGGGCTTCCGGTGCGGCTGACGTACGACTCACTGACGCTGAGCGAGCCGCGAGGGTCGTCGACGAGCTGGATGAGGAAGTAACGATCCTCGCGCGGCTCGAGGCGCAGCGAGAAGTACGTCTTGAGCGTGTTGGCGAGGAAATTGTACTCACTCCGGAGCTCGACGATCGTCTGCAGACGCGCAAAGCCCCCCACGAGGCTGTTGAGGCCCTCGGCGACGCCCTCGACCTCGTCGATCAGCGTCTCGTCCATCGCGATCCGTCCGAGGTTGCCCTCGCCACGCGCGGTGCGGTCGGTCACCGAGCGGATGTCGAGCATCACCTCCTCGAGCTGCTCGGAGGCGCGGCGGATCGACGCCACCGTGTCGTCGACGTCGCCGATCGCGCTGTCGATCTCGGGGCGTCGCGCCTCGATGATCCCGCGGACGTCCTGGGTGACGCGTTCCAGGTTCTCCAGCGTCGCGACGAGGCGGGGGCCCCCTTCCTCCGTGACCTGCTCGATGTTCTCGAGCGTCCGGCCGACGACGCGCTCGTTCGCCTGGATCGTGCGGTTCACCGCCGCGAGCGCCTCGCTCAGGTCCCGCAGGGCGCCCTCCATCCTGTCACCAGCGGCGTCGTTGCCGAAGGTGCGCTGGAGCTGCCGGGTCACGTCGCGGACGTTCTCCGCGATCTCTCCGACCGTCTGCAGGATCTGATCGGTCCCCACCGCCTCTTGGACGACGCGGATCTGATCGCCGTCGCTCAGCGTCGCGAGCGTCGCGTCGCCCGGGTGGATCGCGAGGATCTTCTCGCCGAGGAGGGACGCGGACTGCATCGCGACGCGCGCGTCGTCGTGGAGCTGGACCCCTTCGTCGATGAAGATGTCGACGCGCGCCTGGTTGCCCTGGAGCGAGATGCGGTCGATGTGCCCGACGGGGATGCCGGCGATCACGACCCGCGACTTCGAGATCAGCCCCTGCGCGTCGTCGAAGAGGGCGTAGACCCGATAGCCGCGGGCCCCGGCAGACTCGTCGACATAACGAAAGATCGCGATCACCGCGGCAACGCCGAGGAGGACCATCAAGCCGACTCTCGCCGCCCTCCAGGTCTCGCGCATCGGCCGCACTATAGTACCCGCGGCCGGAAGTTCGACACCTCCGGCGCCCCAGGGTGCGGATCGCCGGGTGCGTCACGCTCTGCTGACGACGGTCGTGCCCGGCGCTCACGGGCACCCCGACGCTGCGGGCTCAGTACAGCTCCCCGGAAGTTCGGGACCATGTGCGGCAGATAGATCCATCCCGTCCGGCTGCGTTGCTCCTCAGCCACGGGCCAACGGCCCGCTCCCTCGTCGCGCCTTGCTGGGCGGGCGCCTCTTTGCACCTGGTCACGACCTTCCGGTTCGCTCCACTCCGGCGTCGCGCCGAAGCTCGTTCATCTCCGCTGGAACTTTGCGCGCAAGGGCCGTCGGGCAGCGCCGGACGCCGGCGTTCTCCGGATCGTTTGGGGATGACAAGGTGTCCCCATGTGGGTATACACGGCCTGCGCACGTCGTCCCCCACCACGTGCGCAGGAGCGGCCGAATCCCCCCTCGGCCGCTCCACTTAATTCGGGCTTGCGCGTCCCATTCCGTTCGGATTTTCGTGGCCGAACGCGCCGCGCGCCGCAGGTCAGCGCGGGGTGACGACCCGACAGGGTCACCTCCGCGTCGAGGCGTCCGCCACCAGCGGACGCAGTCAGCACGTGGCGACATCCGTCAACACGCGTGGGCGGACGTCGTCACGGGGAACCTCACCGCGTCGCGGCGGCGCGGCGGAGGCGGTCGCGAATCGCGAGCCCGAGCCCAGCCTCGAGCGGGCAGGGCTCGGCGACCAGGAAATCCGCCTCGCTGCGGTCGAGCGCGCGGAGCATCGCGAAGAGGTTCCGCGCCGCGTCGACTGCGTCGCCGCTCGGCGCGAGGATCGCGGACGCCGCGGGCGCGCCATACCGCGCCGTCAGGGCGTCGACGCCATCGCCGTCCCACGAGAGGAACGCGGGCCGGCCCGGGGGGCCGTCGGCGGGCGCGAGCACGAGGGGCTTCCGCGGGGCGTAGTGGCTCGCGAGCATCCCGGGCGCGCTCGGCGCGCTGGCGGAGGCAGGCGGGAGCAACGGCGCTCCGAGGCGCGCCTCGAGCGCCTCTCGCGGGGTCGCGCCGGGGCGGAGCAGGCGCACCCGTCCGTCGTCCTCGATGCCGACGATGGTGGACTCGACGCCGTGCGCGCACGGACCGCCATCGAGCACGAAGAGCTCGGGCGCGGCGGAGTTGGTCGCGAGCGCCTCGTGGGCCTCGAGCTCTTCGACGACGTCGGCCGCCGTCGTGGGGCTGATGTGGCCGAAGCGGTTCGCGCTCGGCGCGACGACGGGAGCCCCGAGCGCGTCGATCAACGCGCGCGCGACCGGATGCGCGGGTGCGCGGACGGCGACGGTGTCGAGGCCGCTCGTGGCGAGATCGGGGATGCGTGGGCCCTTCGGGAGCACGAGCGTGAGTGGGCCCGGCCAGCAGGGGGCGAGTCGCTCGAAGGCCGCCGCCGCAGACGGCGCGAGGCGCGCGCGATCGAGGACGCCCGCCGCGTCGAGCGCCTCGAGCGTGTGATCGGTGACGTGGGCGATGAGTGGATCGAACGCGGGGCGGGCCTTCGTGCGGAAGACCGACAAGATCGCCTCGGGCTCGAACGCGTGGGCGGCGAGGCCATAGACCGTCTCGGTCGGCATGCCAACGCACGCGCCCACGCGCAGCGCCGCGGCGGCGCGACGGATGTTCTCGTCGGTGGGCGCGAGGACACGCATCGCCGCGAGTAGAGCACCTCGCGCCGAGGTCGGCACGTGGGCGCGGCGGCGCTCCGGGCCGGGAGCGATGGCCGGGAGCGATGGCCGGGAGCGAGGGCCGATGGCCGGGAGCGATGGCCGGGAGCGATGGCCGGGACCGAGGGCCGGGACCGAGGGCCGGGACCGAGGGCCGGGAGCGATGGCCGGGAGCGATGGCCGGGAGCGATGGCCGGGAGCGATGGCCGGGAGCGAGGGCCGGGAGCGAGGGCCGGGAGCGAGGGCCGGGACCGAGGGCCGGGAGCGATGGCCGGGACCGAGGGCCGATCCTCAACCGCGACGCGGGGGCCAGGGCACGAGGAGCGAGGTCCGGCGCGCGTGCTCGGCGTACGTTGGACGGCGCGCCCGGCTGCGCTTCTCCAGCATCGGCAGGCTGACGACGAGGAACATCACGGTGATCGCCAAGGGCCCAGCGAGCGCGAAGAGCGGCGTCGGCGAGACCGAGAGCGTGAAGAGCCACAGGCCCCACCAGAACAGGATCTCGCCGAAGTAGTTCGGGTGTCGCGACCACGCCCAGAGCCCGCGGTCGAGGATCTCGCCGGGGCGCTTGTCGCGGTTGAAGGCGTGCAGCTGCCGATCCGCGACGGCCTCGATCGCGATCGCGGCGAGCGTGACGACGGCTGCGACCGCGTCGAAGGGTCCGAGCGCGGCGTCGGTGGCGATCGCGACGTACGCCCCAAGCAGGCCGAGGAAGACCTGGATGGTGGGGAAGAGGTGGATGCCGAGGAAGCTCACCACCCAATAGACCGCGACGTGACCGGTCGCGTCGACGCACTGCCGCCGGATGTCGACGTAGCGCCAGTCTTCGTGGGGGAGGCCCGGATAGCCACGCGCCCAGTTCCAGGTGAGCCGCGCCCCCCAGAGGGTCACGAGGGCGAGCACGAGCCACGCGCGCGGCGAGGCGCCGAGCTCGATCATCCAGCCCCCCACGAGGAGCGGCGGCGCGACGCTCCAATACGGGTCGTAGACGCTCGAGCTGCGGAGCAGGAGCGAGCCGAGGAAGACCACCGCGGTGCCGACGAGATCGGCGTAGGCCGCGCGCCAGAAGGGGCCGTCGTCGATGGTGATCCAGACCGCGGCGCTCGCGCCGAGCGCGACGAGGTAGACGAGCGTGATGAGGGCGAAGCTCGCGCGCCGCGATTGGGTCGTGCCGCTCCGTTCGCCCGTCGTCGCCGCGCTGGTCGCCTCGCTCGTCGTCTCGCTCATCCTCGCCCCGTCGCCCCGCTCATCTGATCGTCTCGTCGCCGCCCCTCTCATCGATCTCATCGTCTCGTCGCCGCCCGCTCATCTCCGCCGGGACGCCAAGAAGGCCTGCACGGCCGCGAGGTTCTCCGCCGAGCCATAGCGCACGGCGAGCACCGCGTCCTCGGCGTTCTCTGCCGCCTGAAGGCTCGGGTGCTCCTCCTCGCCTGCGCGGAGGAGCCGCTTGGCCTCGAGCAGCGCGCCGAAGGGGGCGGCCGCGATCTCGGCGGCGATGGCGGCGACCTCCGCGGCGAGCGTCGCGGCGGGGAAGACGCGCGTGGCGAGGCCCCACACGAGCGCGGTCTGCGCGTCGACGGCGTTGCCGCGCAAGAGCATCTCCGCGAAGCGCTGGCGCCCGATGAGGCGCGGCATCGCCCACGAGCTCCCGAACTCCTGCACGAGGCCGAGCCGCACGAAGGGGATCATGAAGGTCGCGTGATCGGCTGCGTAGACCGCGTCGAAAGCCGGCAGCATCGTCACGCCCATGCCGACCGTGCGGCCCTGCAGGCTCGCGAGGATCGGCTTTCGGACGGCCCGGATCGCGCCCGGCACCTCCTTGATGGGCAGCACGGACTCGGCTTGGCCGGCGGCGATCGCGAGGAAGGTCCCGACGTCCGCGCCGCCGCAGAAGACGTCGCCCGCGCCGGTGACGACGACGACCTTCACCGCCTCGTCGGCGTCGGCCCGCGCGAGCGCCTCGGTGAACGCGCGCGAGAGCGCGGGGTCGAGCGCGTTCTTCTTCTGCGGGCGGTTGAGGGTGAGGGTGCGGACCGCCCCCTCGTCGTTCTCCAAGACGAGCTCGCTCATGGGCGGGATGGTAGCCGCTCGGCCGCGCTTTGGAACGGCGCTCACGTCCTCGCGTGCCGGTTGGACGTCCGCGTCCGGCGGGGTAGGTTGCCGCCGTGATCCTGCGCGACCCGGTGCACGGCCTCGTCGACTTCGAAGGAGACGCCGAGGTCGTGGTGGGCGCGCTGCTGCGCACGCGCGAGGTCCAGCGCCTGCGGCGCATCCGGCAGCTCGGGCTCGCCAGCCTCGTCTTCCCCGGCGCCGAGCACAGCCGCTTCGCGCACGCCGTGGGGGCCGCCCACGTGATGACCCGGCTGACCCGCCGGATCCGCGCCGTGCACGACGCGCTTCCCCGCGAGCGCCGCTTGGACGACGAGGCGGCCCGCGACGCGCTCGCCGCCTCCTTGTTGCACGACCTCGGGCACGGGCCCTTCTCGCACCTCTTCGAGGAGGTCCAGCCCGGCGCGCGCCACCACGAGGCCTGGACCGAGGACATCCTCCGCGACCCGGGCACCGAGGTGAACGCGGCCCTGGAGGGGCTCGGGCGCGGCACCGCCGAGCGCGTCGCCGCGATGCTCCATGGCGAGCACCGCCTGCCTTATCTCGCTCGCGCTGTCAGCGGGACGCTCGACGTCGACCGGGCCGACTACCTGCTCCGCGACAGCCACATGACCGGCGTCCGCTATGGCCTCTACGATCTCGACTGGCTCCTGCGCTCGCTCGCCTTCGGCGAGGTCGCGGGCGAGGACGTCCTGGCGGTGGAGGGGCGCAAGGGCCTGCCGCCGATCGAGGGCTTCTTCCTCGCGCGGCACTTCATGTATCAGCAGGTCTACCACCACAAGGCCACCCGCGGCGCCGAGGCCCTCATCCGCGGCATCTTCGTCCGCGTCGGCGAGCTCGTGCGCGACGGCTCGCCGCCCGAGGGGCTGCCGGACGCGATGCGACGCGCGGCGCGGGGGGAGCCGGTGCCGCTCGGTGAGTACCTCGACCTCGACGACGCCGCGCTGCTCCACAGCTTCTCGCGGTGGGAGCGCTCGCGCGACCCCGTGCTCGCGCAGCTCGCGCAGCGGCTCCGCGCCCGCGACCTACCAAAGACCGTCCCGCTCCCGGCCGACGACGAAGGCCGCTGGGCCGCCGCCCTCGCGCGCGGGCGTGACGTAGCGGCGGCCGCAGGCCTGCGCCCCGACCTCGAGGTCTGGCTCGACGTCGCCGAGGACACCCCCTACGCCGAGCCCGACGAGAGCGCGGAATCGCCCAGCCCGCGCGGCCTCTGGGTGCTGATCCGGCACCGCCCGATCCAGCGCCTCTCCGCGGTGTCCTTTCTCCTCGGCGAGCTCTGTGGCAAGACCCTGCGCACGCCCCGGCTCGTCTTTCCCACCTCGCTGCGCGGGCCGATCGTGGACGCGATCGAAGACCTGCTCGTCTGACCTCCCCGCGGAGCCCGATCCGCGGGACCACCACGGACGCTCTCGTGCGAACGACCCTCTTCCTTCTCCTCGCTCTGACGCCCGCGCTCACCTCGGCGCGCCCCAGCGCCGCGCAGCCCGCGCCGGACGCGCGCCTCGAGGTCCGCCTCATGCCGCTCGACGCCCACGGGCCATGGAAGCGGCGGCTCGTCATCCAGTCGCCCTCCGCGCAGGAGGTCGTGCTCGACCGGCGCCTCCTCGAGCTCACGGTGCTCGAGCCCCGCGAGCGCGGCCGCCCGCGACGGCACACCTGCCGACACCCGGACGCGCCGCGTCGCCCCGTCCCCGCGCGGGTGGAGGCGATGGAGCCCGGCGCGCACTACGAAGAGTGGGTCGACCTGCGGATGTACTGCTGGGGTGCGGCGCTCGCCGCCCTCACGCGGAGCGCCGCGACCGTCGAGATCGGGTACGGCTTCCGCGCGCGGGGCGCCTTCGTCGCTCGGCAGCCGGACGAGCGACGCCCGCCACATCGCGTCGCGGGCGAGGGCTTCGAGTGGGCGCCGCCCGCGACGCCGAGCGACGAGGGCGATGTGCGCGTCCGGCTGCGACCCGTCACCACGCGCGGCGCGCCGACGCTGGCGGTCGAGCTCCGGGGCACGGGCGAAGCGGCACGAAAGCGCGTCTACCTGCGCGACGATCTCTTCTCGTTCGAGGTCCGCGGCCCGCTCGGGACCGCGCGGTGCCGTCCCACGCGGACCACGATCGTCCCCATCGTCGACTTCTACCGCGCGCTCTCGCGACAGAGCGCGACCACGTTGAGCGTCGCCGGGCTCTGCCCGCCCGGGACGTTCGACGTGCCGGGGGTCTACGAGGTCACGCCCGTCGTCGACCTCGTCTACGACGGGACGCGCTACGAGCTCGACGCCCTCACGGGCCGCTTCGAGGGCCCGCCCGCGCCCGTCCGGATCACGGGGGGCGCGTACGTCATCCAGCGCGTGGACGACCTGCCCGCTCCCGACGAGGCCGGATGACTCGCGGAGGGAAGGGCGGGGCCAAGGATCCGCTCGCGCGTGGGCTCGCGGCGGCGGCGCTCGCCGTCGCCTTGGCGGCGCTCGTGCTCGCGGGCTACGCGGTGTCGCTCGGGCACCGCTACCTCGAGGACGTCCAGACGCTCGGTGACGTGCTCGGACGCGGGACCCCCGCGTCGACGGGGCTCGGTCCCCCCCCGACGCTCGACGAGTGACGTCGAAACATCGCTTGCCGAGGGGCCCCGGCGCCGTGATGATACCGGCGAGGGACGAGGCCCGGCGCCTCGACGAGTGATGGCGAAGATTCTAGTCGTCGACGACCAGCGCAACATGCGCACCACGCTGACCATGATGCTCCGCGGTGCCGGTCACGACACCGACGAGGCGGCGGACGGCGACGAGGCGTGCGAGAAGATCGTCTCGGACACCTACGACCTCGTGCTCACGGATCTCCGCATGGGCGCGACGGACGGGATGACCGTGCTGCGTCACACGCGCCAAGAGTCCCCCCTCACCGAGGTCATCGTGATGACGGCCTACGGGACGATCGAGAGCGCGGTCGAGGCGATGCGCATCGGCGCACACGACTACATCCAGAAGCCCTTCGAGGAGGACGAGCTCCTCGTGAAGGTCGAGAAGGCCCTCGAGAAACGGAAGCTCGCGGGAGAGGTCTCGGTCATGGCGGCCGAGTTCCGCGACCGGTACCGCTTCGAGAACATCATCGGACGCTCGCAGGCCATCCGTGACGTCCTCGGTCGGATCGTCCGCGTCGCACCGACGCCAGCGACCGTGCTCATCACGGGCGAGAGCGGGACGGGCAAGGAGCTCGTCGCGCGCGCGATCCACGCGAACTCGACGCGCTCGGAGCGGCCCTTCGTCGGCGTGAACTGCGCGGCGATCTCGGAGACGCTGCTCGAGAGCGAGCTCTTCGGGCACGTGCGCGGCGCGTTCACGGGCGCCGTCAGCTCGCGCAAGGGCCTCTTCGAGGAGGCCGACGGCGGCACGTTCTTCTTCGACGAGATCGCCGAGACCCCTCCGGCCTTCCAGGCGAAGCTCCTGCGCGCGATCCAAGAGGGCGAGATCCGCCGCCTGGGCGACAACAAGCCGGTCCACGTGGACATCCGGATCATCGCGGCGACCAACCAGGACCTGAAGAAGGCGATCGAAGAGAAGCGCTTCCGCGAGGACCTCTACTACCGCCTCAACGTCGCGCGCTTCGTCCTGCCTCCGCTTCGCGAGCGCCGCGAGGACATCCCGCCCTTGGTCGAGCATTTCTTGCTCAAATACGGCCGCAAGATGGGTCGCCGCGGGGTGCGGCTCGGCGACGGCGTGCTCGACTTCCTCGTGAAGTACGACTACCCGGGCAACATCCGGGAGCTCGAGAACCTCATCGAGCAGGGCGTCGCGCTCGCGCTCGAGGGCATGATCACGCTCGATGACGTCGTCTCACCCGAGATTCGAGAGGCCACCCCGGCCGCGGCGATGATCGGATCGCGCTCTCTGCAGGACGTCGTCGACCGCGCCGAGAAGGAAGCCATCGAGACGGTCCTGCGCGAGGTCGAGGGCAACAAGGAGCGCGCCGCCGAGATGCTCGGGCTGAGCGGCACGACGCTCTGGCGCAAGATGAAGCGCCTCGACATCCAGAGCCCGTGACCATCGCCTCGTCCCACGCCGCGCTTGTTTCCGATTCCGCGGGCGTGTTAGGGTCGCGCGTCCGCGCGCCAGCGGCCGCCTACCGCGATGAAATCACACATGATTCGAGGCATCACCAGCGTCGCCCTCGTCCTCGCCCTCTTCGGGTGTGACCAGGCTCAGTCGGATCTCAACGTCGAGCGGCTCCCGGCCGTTCAACCGAGCTTGCCCTCGGTCCCGACGTTGCCGCCGCCCCCGCACCCCACGACCCACCCCGACGGCTCGTACAGCATCTGGGGGGCGCGCTCGCGGCTCCGGCAGACGCTGAACCAAGAGATCGCGATCAGCGGGTACATCGTGGACATCTACCAGCCCCCCACGTGTGATCGCCGGACCCCGGGTTGCCGCATCCTCGCGCCGCACCTGTGGATCTCCGACACGCGCCTCCCGGCCGACCAGGTCGAGACCCAGCGCGGCAAGCAGCTGATGGTCGTCGGCTACGCCGAGAACCAGGAGCAGATCAACGAGGCCGTCGAGCAGGCGCGCCGCGGCCGCTACACGCCGCCGGATCCGGAGAGCGGCATGCTCCCCATCCCGACCGACTTCGCGGTCGGCAACAAGGTGAAGATCACGGGGCGCTTCGCGCTCGTCTCGACGTCGGGCTTCAACAACTCCGACGGCCTGCTCGAGTACCGCGGCCACCAAACCCAGGAAGCGGCGCAATGACCGCGGCCTGAGGCCCACACGTCGATCTCGAAGAAACGCGCGGGGCGACCCGCGCGTTTCTTCTTCCGTCCGAGGGACGCTGGCTCGAGGGCGGGGTGCGAACCCCTATCGCAGATCAAATCTCGCGGAGCGTATCGATCCCCTCCGCGCACGTCGTCGTCGACCGGGACTCGCGCGACGGCTCTCGCCCAACGCGCCGTCCCTCGCCGTCTGGATCAGCCGCCTCAGCAATCACCCGCAGGGGTCGGGGGTGAACGAGTACGGGGCACTAGCCTGCGGACGAGGGGCTCACGCGGCGGCCGCGGCCTCGTAGCGAAGCCGGAGGGCGTCGGCCTCGACGTCCACGTGGGCCACGCCCCCGTCGCGGAGCTCGCCGAAGACCATCGCCTTCGCGATCGGGCGCTTCAGCTCCTTCTCGACCAGGCGCGCCATCGGGCGCGCGCCCATGCGCGGGTCGTAGCCGTGGTCGGCGAGCCACTCGCGGGCGGCGTCCGAGAGCTCGATGCGCACGTCCTTCTCGCCGAGCAGCCGCTGCAGCAGGCCGACCTCCTTGTCGACGACCTTGCGGATCACCTCGCGGCTGAGGCCACTGAAGTAGACGATGGAGTCGAGGCGGTTGCGGAGCTCGGGCGTGAAGAGTCGCTCGATCGCCGCCTTGGCGCGGCTCTTCTGCAGGGCGGCGAGCTGGGCGTCACCGCCCGCCCCGAAGCCGACGACCTTCTCGTTCGCCTCTTGCGCGCCTGCGTTGGTCGTCAGGATGAGCACGACGTTCCGGAAGTCCGCCTCGCGGCCGTTGTTGTCGGTGAGCTTCGCGTTGTCCATCACCTGCAAGAGGATGTTGTAGAGTTCGGGGTGGGCCTTCTCGATCTCGTCGAGGACGACCACGCAGTGCGGGTGCTTGCGGACGGCGTCGGTGAGCAGGCCGCCCTGGTCGAAGCCGACGTAGCCGGGGGGCGCACCGATGAGCCGCGAGACCGTGTGCCGCTCGCTGTACTCGCTCATGTCGAAGCGGTGCAGCTCGACGCCCATCTTCTCGGCGAGCTGTCGCGCGAGCTCGGTCTTGCCCACACCCGTCGGACCCGCGAAGAGGAACGAGCCGATCGGCTTTCGGTCGGCGCGCAGGCCCGCGCGCTGCAGCGTGATCGCGTCGCAGATGGACTCGATCGCGTCGTCTTGGCCGAAGATCTGCCCCTTGAGCTGGGGCTCGAGGTCCTTGAGCTGGTCCCGCTCGCTCGCCGTCACGGCCTCGACGGGCACACGCGCGATTCTGCTGACGCAGGCCTCGACGTCGGCGAGGGTCACCTTGCCGGTGCGCTCGGCCTCGTCGCGCATGTGATCGGCGGCGCCGCACTCGTCGATCACGTCGATGGCCTTGTCGGGCAAGAAGCGGTCGACGATGTGCTTGGTGGCGAGGCGCACGGCGGCCTCGACCGCGCCCTCCTCGTACTTCACCTCGTGGTGCTCCTCGTAGCGCGGGAGCAGGCCCTTCACGATGGCGATGGTCTCCTCGACGCTCGGCTCGAGCACGTCGATCTTCTGGAGCCGACGCGCGAAGGCGCGGTCACGCTCGACGTGCTTGAACTCCGTGAAGGTCGTCGAGCCGATCATGCGGATCTTGCCGGAGGCGAGCGAGGGCTTGAGGATGTTCGAGGCGTCCATCGACGAGCCCGTGGTCGCGCCCGCGCCGACGATGGTGTGCATCTCGTCGACGAAGAGGATCGCGCCCTCGATCTCTTCGAGGCGGCGCATCACGCCCTTCAAGCGCTCCTCGAACTGGCCGCGGAACTTCGTGCCCGCGAGCAGCGCGCCCATGTCGAGCGCGAAGATGCGGGCGCCCTTCAGGACCTTCGGAACTCTGCCTTCGTGGATCAGCAGCGCGAGCCCCTCCGCGACCGCGGTCTTTCCGACGCCGGGCTCTCCCACGTAGACGGGGTTGTTCTTTCGGCGGCGGCAGAGCACCTGGATGGTCCGCTCGATCTCGCGCTCACGCCCGATCAGCGGGTCGATCCGACCCGCCGCGGCCTCGGCGACGAGGTCGGTGGTGTACGCCTCGAGCGGATCGCGCTGCCCGCCGCCCTCTTCGTCGTCGTCGTCCTCACCCTCGGGCGCTTCACCACGCCCACCCGGGAAGGAGAGGGCGTCCGCGTCGCTCGAGCCGTCCGGGCGCACGCCGTGCGAGACGTAGCGCTTGAGGTCGAACTGCGTGATGCCTTCCTCGGTCAGGAAGAAGACGGCGTGCGAGTCGGGCGCCCGGAAGAGCTGGACGAGGACGTTGCTGCCGTCGATCTCCTTCATCTCGCTCGAGATGGCGTGCACGGCCGCTGCTTGCAGCACGCGCTCGACCGCGACGGTCTGCTGCGGCTCGAAGGGGTGGTCGCCGGGGACGAGCTCGGCGTGATCCTCGATGAACTCCTCGAGCTTCTTGCGCAGCCGCTCGATCTTCCCGCCGCACGCGGTGATCGCGCGCTTGGCCGAGGGGTCGTCGAGCAGGGCGAGCAGCAGGTGCTCGAGGGTGACGTACTCGTGCCGTGTCTCGGCGGCGTCGTCGAACGCGCGTCGGAGGGTCGCCTGGAGCGTCTTCGCGATGATGGGGCCGGCCATTCGCCTCCATCTTTATGGCTCTTCGACGCGCAGGACAAGAGCGGCCCCACGGCGCGGGCGCGTGCGTCCTCAGTCCTCGTCGTCCTCGGGCTCCATCGTCAGGTGCAGCGGGTACTCGTGCTCCTGCGCGAGCTGCTCGGTCTGCGCGATCTTCGTCTCGGCGACTTCTCGTGTGTAGAGGCCAGCGACGCCGACGCCCGTGTGGTGCACGTGCATCATGATGCGAATCGCCTCCGACTCGTCCTTGCGGAAGACGACCTGCAAGACCCACACGACGAAATCCCGCGTCGTGTAGTCGTCGTTGTGCATCAGCACCTTGAAGAGCTTGGGGCGCTTGGTCTTCTTCTCCGGCTTCGTCCGGGTGATGACTCCGCCTTCGTCGTCGAGCTCGGCCATGCAGCTTCCGTCTCCTCGACCTCCCCCGATTGGGCAAGAGGGCGTCCATGTCAACCTGCCTGCGTGTTTTGTCGCGGGGGGCGTCCGCGTCGAGCGCGGGCGCTCGAGCTCTCGACCGAGCGCTTCGCGCTCGCATGGGGCCTCGCCTTCTTCCTCTTCTGGGGGCGTTCGAAGGGCCCTCTCGCGTCTCGCGTGCTCGCGCTCAGGCGCCGCGTTCTCGGGATACCTCCCACGCATCGCGCACCCGATCGGCGAGCTCGTAGAGACCGTGCCCGCGCCACAGGCTCGGCACGCGCAGCAGCCCCCCCTCGTGCGCGACCGTGACCTCGAGCCGATCCTCGTCCACGTCCACCGCCTCGAGCTGCGCCCACGCGAGCGTCGTCACCTTCCCGGGGCCGAGGGCGACCGTGAGGCCCTCGGGCGAGAGCTCGACGTACCACGCCTCGTGACGCTCGAGCCGCCGACGCGCGGCGCGGGCCGCGAAGGCCCACCCGAGCGCGACGAGCCAGCTCAGCCCGAGCAGAGTCCAGCCGATGGTGCCCGCGCCCTGCGCGGCGAGGATCGTGGCCATCAGCGCGACCACGACGGCCGCCACGAGGCGCAGCCGCGCGACCCCTCGCTCGGCGCGGACGTCGAGCTCGATCCGCTCGGTCAATCGAGCACGACCCGCAGGTAGAAGTCCTGGTTGACGCCGTTGCGCAGCTCGACGAAGGCGTCGTTCGCCGTGAGGATGCGCGACATATCACCCGCGGAGGGCGCCGAGGACGTGCCGTCCTCCTCGAAGGAGAGGTAGACGAGGACGCTCCGCGGCGCGCGGCCGAGCCCATGCGCGATGCGATAGGTCCTGCGGCCCTCGAAGCGAAGCCATGGGCATGCGCCGCTTCCGTCGGGCCAGGCGGTGCTCTCCCACGGCTCACCGGGCGCGCTCGAGGCGCAGGGCAGCTCAGCCTCGCTCACCTCGATGACCGCTTGCGCCCCAGCGTCGCCGCAGCCGCCGAGGAGGCACGAGAGGGGGAGGGCGCTCGCGGTGGCGAGCGTGCGAGCGAGCGCGCGGAGACGGAGCGAGCAGTTCATCGTGAGAGGGACTCGTAGTGTGCGGCGAGCGCCTCGACCAGCGCTTCGATCGTCGGCATGGGCGCCTCGACCGTCGGCTCGAGGCCGTGCCGCCGCAGGCGCGCGCTCGTCACGGGGCCGATGGACGCGAGGATCTTCTCCGCCAGCGCGTCGCGGCCTCCATGCGCGACGAGCGCGTCGACCATCGCGCCGGACGCGAGCGTGACCGCGTCCGCTTGGGCGAGGGCTACGCGGATCGGCGCGGCGTCCTCGACTGGGATGACTCGGTAGGCCTCGACGACGTCGCATCGATGGCCCGCAGCGCGCAGCCCGTCCGGGATCACCTCCCGCGCCTCGGCGGCGCGCGGGAGGAGGACACGGCTCTCCGGCGAGAGCAGCGGCGAGAGCGCCGCGAGCACGCCCTCGGCGTGGCCGTCGGCGGGGACGAGATCGGGACGAACGCCGCGCGCACGGAGCGCCGACGCGGTCTTCTCGCCGATGGCGCAGACCCGCGCCGCGCCGAAGCGCCGGGCGTCGCCGCCGGTCTCGTCGACGGCCTCGAAGACCGCGTCGACCGTGTTCACGCTCGTGAAGAGGATCCAATCCCAGCTCGAGAGCGAGCGCGCGGCGGCGAGCAAGGGGCCGCGGTCCTCGGGCGGCGCGTGCACGGAGGTCGGCGCGACCAGCGGCTCGGCGCCCGCTTCGCTCAGGCAGCGCGCGAGGCTCCCCGCCTGGTGCGCGGCGCGCGTGACGAGCACGCGCCGGCCGAAGAGCGGCCGGCTGTCATACCATCGGAGCTTCTCGCGCAGGCGCACGACGTCTCCGACGAGGATGAGCGAGGGCAGGCCGAGGTCCGCGGCGCGCGCCTTCTCCGCGAGGTCCGCGAGCGTCCCGACGACGACCCGCTGCCGCGGGGTCGACGCCCAATGGATGACGGCGGCGGGGGTCTCGGGGGGCCGCCCGTGCGTGACGAGGAGCTCGAGCAGCGCCTCGAGCCGGCGCATCCCCATGAAGATGACGAGCGTCTGCGTGGCCGTCGCCAGCTTCGCCCAGTCGTGGCTCGTGGCGGTCTTCTCTTCGGACTCGGTGGCCGTGACGTACGCGACCGAAGACGAGAGCGTGCGGTGCGTGAGGGAGATGCCGGCGTACGCGGTCGCGGCGACGGGAGAAGGCACGCCCGGCACGACCTCGAAGGGGATGCCCTCGTTCGCGAGGTGCTCCGCCTCCTCGCTGCCGCGTCCGAAGAGGTAGGGATCGCCGCCCTTGAGGCGGGCCACCTTCGCCCCCGCGCGCGCCGCCTCGACGAGGCGCGCGTTGATGCGGCTCTGCCGGGCGCTCGGCTCGCCGGCGCGCTTGCCTACGAACTCGAGGGTCGCGTCGGGCCGACAGAGGTCGAGCAGCGAGGGGTGAACGAGGGCGTCGTAGAGGACGACGTCCGCCTCCGCGAGGCGCCTCCGGGCGCGGACGGTGATGAGCTCGGGGTCTCCGGGGCCCGCGCCGAGCAGGTAGACCACGCCGACCTGGGACATGCGCGCGAGCATAGCAGGCGCGGGGGACAGGGCCGGCCTCGGCGTGGCTCGTCGCGCGCTGGCGTGGTAGGCCGTGTGGCTCGCGATGGAATGCGCGGGCGGGCCGGGCGTTCGGCCCCGCGGAAGAAGGCAGATGCGAAGGCTCATCCCGTTCATGCTCGTCGCCCTCGCTGGTTGTGGAGGGTGCGAAGAGGCTCCGGCCGAAGAGGATCCCCAACGCGGCTCGGTCGCGAATGCCCCAGGCGCCGACCCCGAAGCGGAGCGGCCGCGCACGCCCGACGGCTACGAGATCATCCTCGGGCCGCGAGATCTGGACCGCCGCGCCCAGGCGGAGCGAGAGCAGCGCGAACGACAGAACGCGAACCTCGTTCGGACGCCGACCATCCCCGACCCGGTCGGCGGGCAGTTCGGGATGGAGGAGGCGGTCGTCGGGCTCGGGACCGACGGCGCCCTCGTGGCGGAGATCTCCACGACGCTCGGCACCATCTTCTGCGACCTCTTCCCCGAGCACGCGCCGCGCACGGTCGCGAACTTCATCGGGCTCGCGAACGGCCGCCGCCCATGGTGGGATCCGCGTCGCGCCGAGTGGCGGACGAACGAGCCGCATTACGACAGCACGCTCTTCCACCGTGTCCTCCCGAACTACCTCATCCAGGGCGGCGACATCCTCGAGGACGGCAGCGGCACGCCCGGCTACAGCATCCCCGACGAGCCGCACCCCGAGATGACGCACGACCGCGCGGGCCTCCTCTGCATGGCGAGCACCGACGTGAACGAGAACGGCGCGCAGTTCTTCATCACGGACGGCCCCGCGCCCGACCTCGCGGGGGACAGCCGCTACACCATCTTCGGTCGCTGTAAGGACCTCGACATCATCGAGCGCATCGCGCGGGTCCCGCAGGACGAGACGAACCGTCCGCGCACGCCGGTCGTGATCGAGCGCCTGCGCGTGCGCCGTGTGCGCGGCGGCTCTGCCAACGCCGTCCGGTCGCCGCCGCAGCTCCCGGAGGGCGTGACGCCGGAGGAGTTCTTCCGTCACGCCTCGCCGGGGCCCGGGCAGCTCTGGCCCCACCGGCCAGGCACCGAGATGGGCGGCGCGCCCGATCCCCTCGACCCGCGGACGTTTCGTCCGCAGGGCGGCGAGCGCATTCGCGTCGAGGAGTGACGTTGTTGACACTGGTCGGCGGCCGCCGTACCCAGAGCGAGTGACGCAATCGGACGACGAGCTCGAGACGCCGACCTCGGCTGGGGCCACGGAGGCTCCTCCGGACGAGAACGAGCCGAGCGAGCGCCAGGAGCGACGCCGACGCCTCGAGCGAGGGTTGCGCGAGGTCGTGCGGCGTGCGGTCGAGCGCGGCGTCGAGGCCGGCGTCGGCACGTTCTCGAAGGCCGACCGCGCCGTCCGCGGCGTCGTCGACGACGTCCCGTTGCCGAAGGAGATCGTCTCGTTCCTCTTCTCGCAGGTGGACGACACGAAGAACGCGCTCGTCCGGGTGGTCGCGAACGAGATCCGAGACTTCCTCGAAGCCACCGACCTCTCGGGGGAGCTGCAGAAGGCGCTCACGAGCCTCTCGTTCGAGATCAAGACCGAGGTCCGCTTCATCCCGAACGACGCGGGCGGGGTGCGGCCGCAGGTGCGGGCGCGGGCCGCGCCGCGCGTCAAGCGCCGCGACTCGAGCGCCCCAGACTCGATGCCGCCCGAGGGTGACGACGAGGAGGGCTGAGGCCCACGTTCCGCCTCATCGCTCCCTCCTCTCCGTCATCGGTCGGCGGGGCTCCACCGCGATTTTTGCGTCGCGAGCCAGCCGCCGCTTACGATGTGCTCGATGCGAAAGAAGCTCCTCGGGGTCACGACCGCTACCGCGCTGGCCGCGGGCTCGGTCGCCGTCGCTCAGCAGGCGGAGGTCGCGCCGACGCGCGAGGTGGGCCAGTACGCGGGCGTCACCCCGGGACAGGGGACGCCTCCGCGGGTTGGCGCGGTGGCGCGGGCGCGTCCGGCGAAGCTGCTGACGTGGCCTGGGTTCCGAGCGCAGCCTGGGGGCGCGAGCCGGTTCTTCCTCCAGCTCTCGGCGCCGGTCGAGACCGTGACCCAAACGAGCGCGGGTCGGGTCGAGGTGGTGCTGAAGAATGTGCGCGGGCACCTGCGGAACACCTTCCGTCCGCTGGACACCCGTTACTTCCAGACGCCGGTGCGGCGCGCGAAGGTCGAGCGTCGTCGGCAGGACCTCGTCTTCGTGTTCGAGATGCGTGGCGAGGCGACCCCGACGGTGACGACGGCGCCGGGGGAGGGAGGGTTTCACTTCGTCTACGTGGACTTCCCGGCTGGGCAGTGGGCCGCGGAGACCGCCCCCATCTCTCCGCCCGGCTCCTCGGGCGGACACGCCGTGATCCGCGTCGTCGACGAAGGCGACGAGCCCTCGGACGGCGACTGAGCACGCGCTGAAGAGCGCGCGAGCCGATCCGCCCTCGCGGACCGCGCGGTGAGCGAAGCGTATCGTTCGAGCGGAGCGGACGAGGTCATCCATGGAGCCGAACGTGAGTCGGCCGTGCGCGAGATCGTGGAGGACCCGCGAGGCACCCTCGTGACGGGTCCTGGACGGAGCGCCTTGATGAGGGACCGTCACGATTGCATTCCCGCCAAGCCCGATTGCAGCTCCGCAACGCCGAGGGTGTCCGCCCATGGAATTGTCGAGTAGTCTCCGGAGGGCACGGAACGTGCCTGCCTTTACTCCGGCCCGTCGTTGGGGCCCGGGAGACGAGCATGCGTATCTTGATCGTCGACGACGAAGACAACCACCGCCGCACCTTGGCCATCGGGCTCCGCTTGGAGTCGTTCGTGGTCGAGGAGGCCCCCGACGGCGAGTCGGCCCTCGAGCTCCTCGAGCGCGGCCAGAGCTTCGACGTGGCCATCGTCGACCTGATGATGCCCGGCATCAACGGTCTCGATCTGGCGCGGCGCATGCGTCGACACCGTCCAGACGTTCAGGTCGTCCTCACGAGCGCGTACCATCTGACGGAGCGCCAGCTCAGCCGCGCCGATGTCGGCGCCATCGGCTTCGTGCCCAAGCCCTACCACCTCGACGAGCTGGTGGCCTTCCTCCGCGAGAAGACCGGGCTCTTCGACCTGCCCGCCCGAACCGCCTGACGTCGCTCGCCTGACGCGCCCGCCCCAAGGGCGGGTCTTGCCCGCTCGCTCGACCCCGGGTCGGCTCGTGAGGCGCGATGGTTGGGGCCGACCTCTGCGGCAGGCTCACTCGCCTGCGAGCGTCTCGTTCAGCGCCGCCCGCGCGACGCTCGTCGAGGTCCCCGCGTGGAGGTCCTTGAGCTGCACGCTGCCCTCGGCGAGCTCCCGCTCCCCGACGACCACCGCGTAGCGGGCGCCGCTCTTGTCGGCGCGGCGGAGCTGGCTCTTCATCGAGTTGCCTCGAAGGTCGGCGTCGACGCGCAGGCCCGCCTCGCGCAGCTCGCGCGCGAGCTTGGCCCCTTCGACGGCGAGCTCGGGTCGCTGCACCACGACGAAGGCGTCGAGCGTCGGCGCCGGGGTCTCGTCCGGTAGGCTGATGAGCAAGCGCTCGAGCCCGATGGCGAAGCCGATCGCGGGGGTCGGCGGGCCGCCGAGGTCGCCGATCATCCCGTCGTAGCGCCCGCCGCCGCAGAGCGTGCTCTGCGCGCCGAGATCCGCCGACCGCGCCTTCACCTCGAAGAGGGTGCGCGTGTAATAGTCGAGACCGCGCACGAGCTTGGGCTCGACGCGGTAGGGGGTGCCGAAGGCGTCGAGCGTCGCGATGAGCCCGTCGAAGTGCGCCCGATCTTCGTCGTCGAGGTGGTCGAGCAGGCTGGGCGCCTCCGCCGCGATCGCCTGATCCTGTGCGGCCTTGGAGTCGAGCACGCGGAGCGGGTTGCGCTCGAGGCGGCGCTGGCTGTCCTCACTCAGCTCAGCCGCGCGCGGGCGGAGGTAGTCGAGCAGCGCCTGCCGGTACCGCGCGCGCGCGTCTCCCGATCCGAGGCTGTTGATGAGCACCTCGACGTCGGTGATCCCGAGGCGCCCGAGGTACGTGACCACGAGATCGATGAGCTCGGCGTCGACGTAGGGGCCGGGGTCGCCATAGATCTCGCAGCCCGCCTGGTAGAACTGCCGGTAGCGCCCCTTCGCGGGGCGCTCGCGGCGGTACATCGGCCCGATGTAGTACCACTTCGAGACGGGCTCGACGTTGCCGACCGCGTGCTCGAGGTACGCGCGCACGCACGACGCGGTGCCCTCCGGGCGGAGCGTCAGCGACTTCTCCGACTTGTCCTCGAAGGTGTACATCTCCTTCTCCACGATGTCGGTCGTGTCGCCGATCCCGCGGACGAAGAGCTCGGTGGGCTCCACGACGGGGGTGCGCACCTCGCCGAAGCCATAGCGGTGGACGGTGTCGCGGAAGACCTGCTCGAGCCGATGCCAGCGCGGGATCTCCGAGGGGAGGAGGTCGTTCATGCCCTTGACGGATCGGAGCTTGGCCATGGCGGGGCGATAGCAGAACGGCGTCGACGATCGAGCGACCGCGTCGTCCCCTCTGCGCGCGATCGGTTCGCCGCGGGGCGCGTCGAGAAGTCGAGGACGCGGCGCCGAGGCTGCTACGATGCGGGGCGCCATGGCACGCATCGGAGACATGTTGGTCGCAGCGGGCTTCGTGACCGACGAGCAGGTCTCGTCCGCCCTGGACGCGCAGCGCAGCTCGGGTCGGCGGCTAGGCGAGGAGCTGGTCGCGCTCGGCTTCGTCTCGGAGGTGCAGCTGACCCAGGTGCTGTCGAACCAGCTCTCGGTCCCGTGGGTCTCGCTGCACCACGTCGAGCTCACGCGCGAGCTGCTCGACCTCGTGCCCGCCGAGGTCGCCGACCGCTTCGGCCTCATCCCCGTCTACCGTCGCGTCGTCCGTCGGGAGGGTGAGACGCTCTTCGTCGCGATGGACGACCCGACGCACGAGGGCGCCCTGCGCGAGGTCGCGCGCTGTTCGGGCCTCCCCGCCAAGCCGATGGTCGCCCCGCCGACCGACATCCGAAACGCGATCCGGGTCTATTACCTCGGCCTCCCGCCGCTCGCGCCGCCTCCGCCGCGCGTTCCGGCGCAACCGGCGGCCGAGCGCCCGGTCGTCTCGGTCGAGGGCGGAGGCGATGCCGCGTCCGCGCGCCCGCGAGGCGCGGCGGCGCCGACCTCGGACGAGCGCCAAGCAGGCGCCGGACGGACGACGAGTGGGGGCGAGGCGTCCGAACGTTCGAGCGAGCGGGCGGCGACGCCGTTGGGCGCGGAGGTATCCGCGGCTACCTCCGCGGCCAGCGAGGCGTCATCCACAGAGACCGCGGCTGCGCGCGGGGTGTCCCCTGCGGTCGCCAGCGACGAGGCGCCGACCGCCGAGGCGCGTGCGGCGGCGCGCGAAGCGTCCCCTGCGCCGGCCAACGACGAGGCCGCCGAGGCGGCCCCCGACGCCTCCGCGAGAGCCACTGAGAGCGCCGCGCCCGCCGACACCACCGCGACAGCCACGAAGAGCGCCGCGCCCGCCGCCAGCGCACCCGCCGAGAGCGCGCCCGCCGAGCGCGCGCCCGCCGGCAAGTTCGTCACCCTGACCTTGCTCGACGGGACGACCGTCCGCCTCCCTTCGCCGCGCGGGAGACGCGCCGCCGCGGCCTCCGCCGAGCCGCCCCGACCGAGCGGGCTGACGGGCTCGGATCTGGTGCGTGCGCTGCTCGCCAAGGGGCAGGGCGCCGACGTCGGTGACGTCCTGGAGGACGTGCAGTGGGAGGTCCTCTTCGCCACCTTGCTCCAGCTCGCGCTGAAGAAGGGGCTCATCGCCGACTGGGAGTTCGTCGAGGCGTACCAGAAGAACCGCGGGAAGTGAGATGCGCAGCTTGACGAAGAGCGCCCTGACGTTGATCGGGCTGGCGGTGGTCGCGTACGTCTTCTTCTTCGTGCCCCTGGGGCAGCGCACGATGTACCAGCACGCGCGGCGGATCGCGGGCACGGAGGAGGCGCGCGAGCTCGGCCGCGAAGCGACCGAGGCCGCCGAGCGGCTCCGCGAGCACGTCGAGGAACAGATCGAGGTGCACGTGCGCGAGGACGGCGGCGTCCTCGACGCGGGCGCGTCGACGATGGGCGCCGCCACCGCGGACGGGCGCTGACGAGGGAGCGCCGATGGCCACGGTCCTCTACGTCTCGAAGCCCGTCGAGCCTCCGTGGAACGACTCCAGCAAGAACCTGGTGCGCGATCTCGCCACCCACCTCGCGCGTCACGAGGCGCTCGTGCTCACGCGCCGAGGCGGGCGCGCGCCGGCGGGGCTCCGTTCGCTCGCCACGTATGGCGAGGGCGGCGGTTTCGCGCCGGCGCTCGCGGAGCAGGGGCGCGTCCTCGCGCGCCTCGTGACCGAGCGCCGCGCCGACGTCTGGCATTTCTTCTTCGCGCCCAACCCACGCAGCTCGAGCGCGGCGCGGTGGATGCAGCGGCTCCGGCGGCGGCCGACGGTGCACACCGTCTGCTCGGCGCCGCGGCCCGACGCGCGCCTGGACGCCGTCCTCTTCGCGGACCGCACGGTGGTCCTCTCGCGTCACACGGAGCGACGGGTCGAGGCCGCCGGCAGGGCGGTGACCCGGATCCCGCCTTGCGTCGCGGCCCACGCGCCCCTCGACGACGCGGCCCGCCGGTCGACGCGAGCGCGTCTGCAGCTCCCAGAAGCGGAGCCTTTGGTGCTCTACCCAGGCGACCTCGAGTTCGGTCGCGGGGCGCGGACGACCCTCGAGGCGTTCGCGCGACTGCCTCGCGGCGCGCACCTGGTCATGGCGTGTCGTCGCAAGACCCCTGCCGCTCGACAAGCCGAGGACGAGCTCCACGCGCTCGCGGCGCGCGTCGCGCCGGCGAGGGTGCACTGGGTCGGCGAGACCCCCGAGATCCTCGCGCTGGTCGGCGCGGTGGACGTGGTCGCGCTGCCGACCGAGACGCTCTACGCGAAGATGGACTACCCGCTCGTCGTGCTCGAGGCGATGGCGATGGCGCGCCCGGTCGTCGTGGCCGAAGGCACGGCAGCCGCGGAGCTCGGCGCCCACGGCGCGCTCGTCGTGCCCGCCGAAGTCGAGGCGCTGACGCGCGCGCTCGACGACCTGCTCGGCGATCCGAGCGGCGCCCGCGCGCGTGGCCTGAGCGGGCGCGCCGCCGCGCTCTCGAGCTTTTCGCCGCGCGCGATGGCCGAGACGTACGAGCGCCTGTACGACGAGCTCGTGGGCTGACCGAGACCGGGTCCGCGACCGGGTCCGCGACCGCTTCCGCGACCGGGTCCGCGACCGGGTCCGCGCTCAGCGTTTCTCGTACACGCCCACGAGGAAGCCACCGAACCACCGGAGCGCGGAGCGGGCGGCGACACGCTCGGCCTGGCGGAGCACCGCGCCGAGCGCCGGGATGCGGTGTGCGAAGGCTGCGGGCGTCAGGACGCGGACACCCACGACGTCGACGAGGTGCAGGGAAGGGGGGGCCGTGCGCGCCAGCACGCCGGGGGGATCCCAACGGGTATAGACGTCCGCCTCGGTCCGCCCGTCCGAGATCGCGCCGGGGCCCGCGAGGCGCTTGGCGAGGTAGCGGAGGCTGAGCGGATTGTAGACCTCGGCGACGACGTGGCCCCCAGGACGTACGACGCGCGCCATCTCCGCGAGGGCGCGCCCCAGCTCGGGCACGTGCGCGAGCACCTTGAAGCTGAACGCGAGGTCGAACGAAGCGTCCGGGAAGGGCAGCTCGGTCGCGCTCGCGACGCTCACCTCGAACCCGCGCGCGCGCGCCTTCGCGATCATCCGAGCCGAGAGGTCGACCCCGTGCGCGCTCCGCGCGTGCGGCGCCACGCGCTCGAGGATCAACCCGGTCCCACAGCCGACCTCGAGCACGTCTCGATCCGAGGCGAGCGGGAGAACGACGCTCGCCTCGAGCTCATCGAGCATCGCGTGGTAACCGACCGCGCGCTCGCGCTCGTATCCCGCGGCGAAGTCGTCGTAGTAGGCCTGGTTGGCGCGGCTCATGGCAGGACGTATAGCGCATGCGCGACCAGGAGCCGCTCGCTGGTCGCGGGGGGAGCCGACCCGGACATGGACACGGTCGCGGACGCGGACCCGGACATGGACACGGTCGCGGACGCGGACCCGGTCGCGGAAACGGTCGCGGACCCGGTCGCGGAAACGGTCGCGGAAACGGTCGCGGACGGACACGGCAGCGGACCCGGACCCGGCAACGGTCCCGGTCCTGAGGGTCCGGACAGCGATCCGCTCAGCGACCGAGCTCAGCCAACGTAACGCGGATCCCCGGGCTCCAGATCGAGCGCGTCGCGGATCTCGGCGTAGCGGCTCGACACCGACGTGGGCGCCACTCCATAGCGACGCGCGATCTTCGCCTGGGTCGTCCCGCGGCGGCGCGTGATCGTCGCCATCGCGTACTCGATCGCGGCCGCGAAGACCTCGGGCTTCCCGACGTTCACGGGTCGCTCGGTGCGGAAGTCCCGCCACAGCGCCCGGGCGCGCGCGACCTGCTTGGCGGAGAAGCCCGCCGAGCGCATCTCGCGCTCGAAGGTCTCGCGGACCGCACGCGTCTTGGAGTCGACCCGGCGGCGCCGCTCGGGCCTCGGCTCGGAGCCCTCCGAAGCCCCGCCGCGCGGGGCAGCGACGAAGGCGCCGAGATCATCCTTCTCGGGCGCGCCGCGGTTGATCCACCCGATCAGGCGCTGATGGTCCGCGTTGCGCGGCGCGAGCGCGGCCGCTTCGCGTGCCAACGCGCCGGCCTCGTCGAGCTCGCCGAGCCGCGCCAGGCAATGCGCGAGGCTCGCGACGATCTCGTCGTGCTCGGGCTCGAGGCGCCAAGCGGTCCGGAGCGGCTCGAGCGCCGCCTTCGGCTCATCGAGCGCGACGTCGAGGAGGTGGCCGAGGTTGTGCAAATACCAAGGCGTGCGTGGCGCGTAGCGCAGAGCGCGCCGATAGGCTGCGACCGAGGCGCGGTAGTTGCCGAGGAGCGCCTGGCAGAGACCCATCATGGCGTGGGGGACGTCGTCCTCCGGCTCGAGCTCGAGCACACGCCGGATGTGCAGGGCGGCGCGCCACGGGTTCCGCTCGAGCCGCAGCTCCGCGAGGTTGCGGTGCGCGTAGACGGCCTCGTAGCTGCCTTCCTCGGCTTCGGCCGCCAAGCGATCGAGCAGCGTCTCCGCCTCGGCCAGCCGCCGCCGGTCGAGCGCTTCCTCTGCGCGGCGGTGGAGCCGCTCGATCGGGGTCTCGCGCGAGTCCGCCATCGCGACTTCGTATAACGAAGGCACCGGAGCGCCGCAAGCGACCCGTGTCGAGGGCGTTCGCGGTCCGGGGTCCGCGACCGTGTCCGGAGACCGCGACGGTGTCCGAAGTCCGCGACCCTGCCTGGGACCGAGGCCGGTTCGCAACCGGACTCGGCACCGGACTCGGAACCGGACTCGGAACCGGTTCGGAACCGGTTCGGAACCGGACTCGGAACCGGACTCGGAACCGGACTCGGAACCGGACTCGGAACCGGACTCGGAACCGGACTCGGAACCGGACTCGGCACCGGACTCGGCACCGGACTCGGCACCGGACTCGGAACCAGACCAAGCCGCCGAAGTCCGTCTGTCGCGCGCGCGTCCGTGAGCTGCGGCGTTCGTGATCCCGGATCCCGATGACTCCTGCGTGATCCTCGTGGTCGTGGTCGTGGTCGTGATCCGTGGGTGGTGCGGGTGATCCTCGTGGTTGTGTTCGTGATCCGTGGGTGGTGCGCGTGATCCTGGGTTGGCTCCCGGTCCCAGCTGAAATTTCGCAGAAGATGGATTATGTAAACTCGTGCTGATGGTGCGTCGGTGGGGCGTCCGAGCCGCCTTGCCTCAGCGCGACCCGTTTCCCCTCGGGATCACGCGGCGAAATACCTCGGCTGCGCGGTCGACGTCTGACGTTTCGAGGCCCTCGGGCCCGAGCGTGACGCGCAGTACCTGTTGCGCGCGCGAAGCGTCATCTGGGTACCAGGCGCGCACGGGCGGCGACGCCTGGACCACACCCGACGAGCACGCCGCCCCAGCCGAGGTCGCGACGCCCTCGAGATCGAGCGCCGCGACGAGCTCGGCGCTCCGCCAGCCCGGCACGTGCACGTGCGTGCAGCTCGCCACCCGCGGGCTCTCCGCGCCGTGGACGCTCGCCCCGAGGTCGACCAGGGTCGCCTCGAGCGCGTCCCGCCACCGTGCGACCGTCGCCATCGCCTCGAGGCGAGCCGCGATGCCCTGGGCGGCCGCGCCAAAGCCGACGGTCGCCAGGACGTCCGGGCTCCCGCCTCGCCGGCCGCGTTCTTGGCCTCCGCCGAGCGCACGTGGGTTCGGCAACGCCCCCTCCCGGACCCAGAGCGCGCCCGCCCCCGACGGCCCTCCGACCTTATGGCTGGCGATCGCGACGGCGTCCGCGCCGAGCGTGCCCACGTCGAGCGGCACGCGGCCGTAGGCTTGGATGGCGTCGACGAAGAGCGTCGCGCCCGCCGCCCGGCAACGGTCGGCGTAAGCTCGCACCGGGGCGATCACCCCGGTCTCGTGACTCACGTACTGCAGCGCCACGAGGTCTCCGGGCTCGATCGGGAGGTCCTCGGGCGCTGGCGGCTCGCCACGGCCAACGGGCACGACGAGGAGAGCCTCGTGCGCTCGCGCGGCCTCGAGCACCGCGGGGTGCTCGAGCGGCGAGGTCACGCATCGGCGGGCTCGAAAGCCGAGGACGCCCAGGTTGCAGGCCTCGGTGCCCCCGCTCGTGAGGATCAGGTCCTGAGGTCGCGCGCCGACGCTGGACGAGATGGCCTCACGCGCGGCTTCGAGGAGCGCCCGGGCCGCGCGCCCTTCCCGATGCGCGCTCGAGGCGTTCGCCCAGGCCCGGGGGGCGGCCTCCTCCATCGCGCGCCGCGCCGCCTCGCCGAGGGGCGTCGCGGCGTGGTGATCGAGATAGACACGGCGGTTCATCGGCGAGCCCTACCCACCACCGCCGCCGGGCGGGCGTGCCGAGCGAGAACGCCAGAGCGAGAAGGAGACGAGGACGACGGGCCATGCGCCAGTGACCTCAGGCGGACCTCGGCGATGCTCCGCGGGTCGATCGCGACCGAGCGCCTCGAGCGGCGTCGTGCGCGGTGCTCGAAGTGCTCGAGATGGACGCGGCGGCTCATTCGCACCGTGTCACGCCGGCGGCCGGAGGTGCCGAGCGCGCGCGACACCGAGCCGGACCAAGGTGCCGCTCAGGCGCCGGCCACCGACGTCCTCCTCTGGAGGGCTCTGCACCTCGACGCCACCGCCGAACGCCTCGGTGACCTGGCGCGCGAACGCGAGGCCGAGGCCGACGCCGCCGTGTTGGCGGGTCACCGACCCGTCAGCCTGGAAGAAGGGTTCGAAGATCCGCTCGCGCAGCGACCCTGGGATCCCCGGGCCGCCATCGGCGACGAGCAGCCAATGGAGCGGCCCCTCGGCCCGCACCTCCACCACGACCTCGCCGCCGTCCGGTGTGAACTTCGTCGCGTTGTCGAGGACGTGGACCATCGCGCGGCGCACCTTCTCCGGGTCGCCCGTGGTCGGGAGCGGGGTCGGGCTGGGCACGATCGTCCACGTGAGGGTGTCGCGCGCGGACGCCTGGACCTCCGCGACGGCTTGGCTCGCGAGGTCCGCGAAGTCGTAGTCGCGGTCGGAGAACTGCATCCGCCCGCTCTCGAGCGCGCTCACGTCGAGGAGCGTGTCGGTGACGCTCCGGAGCCGCCGGGTCGACCGCTCGATCGACGCCAAGCATTTGCGCTGCAGCCCCGTGAGGGGCCCCAGCTCTCCGTCGATGAGCAGCTTCAGGTAGCCAACCACCGGCGTCATCGGCGTCGCCAGCTCGTGGCTCACGTTCTGAAGGAACTCGCGGCGAAGCCGGGCCATCTCCTCGAGCCGGGCGTTCGCCTCGAGCAGCTCGCCGACCTTCTGCTCGAGGTGGCCGACGATTCGCTGGGATTGTTCGCGGAGCTTCAGCTCGCCAGTGTCGTCGGCGGCCTCGCGGTGCCCGCCGAGGAAGCCTGCGATGGTGTCGGCGAAGCGTCGCGCGTCGATCGGCTTGGTGATGAAGCCGTCCGCGCCGACCGCCAAGCTGGTCTGTCGGTCTCCCTCTGCCGTGATCGCCACCACTGGCACGCCGTCGAGCTCCCGGATTGATCGGAGGCGGAGCGTCACCTCGTAGCCGTCCAGGTCCGGAACGTTGATGTCGACCAAGACGAGCTCGGGCCGAACGCGACGCGCGAGGCGGACCCCCTCGAGGCCGCTCTCCGTGTCGAAGACCTCGTGGCCGGCGCGGACGAGCAGCTTCGAGACGAGCCGACGGCTGTGGGGGTCGTCCTCGATGTGCAGCACGCGCGCCATCGGGCACCATCGTAGTACAATTCCAGCATGGTCGAGCCGGGATTCTCGACGCTGCATCCGAATCACGGATGCTCTCGCTCGTCGACGCGATGCGCCTCCGCTCGATGCCGCTTGACGATCTCGGGGCTCCGCGCTTACACCGCCCTCCCATGCCCGAGGACTTGGGAGCACGCCTCGTCCGCGCCGGGCTCGCCTCGCGAGACCAGCTCGCCGCCGCGCTGGCCGAAGGCGCGCAGAGCGGTAGCGCGCTCGCCGCGGGCCTCACGGACGCGGGGGTCCCCGAAGAAGATCTGATCGCCCTCTTCGTCGCGGAGGGTTTGGGGCCCGAGGCCGTCGAGCTCCAACGAACCCCCACGGCCGATCGACTTCCGGGCCCGGTCGCCGTGGCGTTCCTCGCGCTCCCGCTCGTCGAGCGTGACGATGGCCTCGAGATCGCGATGGCCGATCCCTCGGATCAACACGCGCTCCGCGAGCTGCGCAAGTTCCTCGGCCCCGACCTCCGGCCTCGTCCAGCGCGGGTCGGCGCCCTCCGCGCTGCGCTCGCCGTCGTCTACCCGGACGCCCCGCTCGAGCCGGCCGCGCCGACGCCGCTCGAGCTGGTCCGGCGCAAGCCCGACCTCAACGACGGCCACGCCCCGCTCCCGCTCGCGCGTCCGAAGTCCACTGCGGGCTGGGCACCCTCCCCGTTACCTTCTGGTACCCCCTCTCGGCCCATCCGGCGTCTCGGGACGGCGGACTACCTCAGCCCCAAGGCCGAGCCGTCGAGCGCGACCGCCCCCCCGGTTCCGTCGAGCGCGCCTCCCCACAAGCGGTCGATCATCCCTCCGCACGAGGCGAGCTGGTCCGATCTCGCCGCAGCGAGCGCTCGTCCGAAGGTCGTGAACGAGCGGGCGGCGCCAGACCTCGGCCCGGCGCTCGCGGCGATCCGAACGAGCGGTGGGAGAGACCGCGCTGTCCGAGTGGCATGTGAGGCTGGGGGACGGCTCGCGCGCGTCGCGGTGTTTCTGATCCTGCGCCGAGGCGTGCTCCGCGGATGGGACGGCGAGGGCGTCGCGAGCCCAGACGCGCTGCGTAACCTATGGCTCCCCGCGACCAGCCCGTCCGTCTTCCAAGCCGTGGTCGAGGGGGGGCAGGCCCACCGCGGCTCGCACGGAACCTCGGCGGCCGACAACCTCTTCCGCGCCGCCATCGGGAGCCGAGGGGGCCGGCTGCTCGTCGAGCCGGTTCGAGTCGGCGGGCGCGTGGTGGCGCTCCTCTGCCTCGACGACCCGCGATTTCCCGATACCGCGGTTCACGCGGAGGAGCTCGCCCGGGCCACGGGCGAGCTCTTCGAGCGACTCATCCGAGAGGGCCGGCGAGGGTAACGACCGGCGCCTCAGTCGACGAGGCGTGCGTCGCGCGCGGAGACGCCCGCCTTCGCCAACGTGAGGAGCTGCTCACGTTCCTCGAGGACTCGACGAGAGTACGCGGTCGTCTGACAGACCCCGGAGTTGTACGCGCCGAGCGCGTCCGCCACGGTCCCGCAGCGCGTCATCGCGTTGGCCATCAGCTGGGCCCCTGCGTCCACCACCTCTTCCTGGCAGGCCGTGGGCGTGCGTGCGCAGCGCGCTCGGTACCCTTCGCTCTGAACGAAGCGGACGCGACTCCCCACGCCGCGCGGGTGCAGCTGGACGATGCCTCGTTCGCCAGCGCTACCTTCGGCGAAGGGGTTGAGCCCGCTCTCTCGCAGCGCCATCGCGGCGAGCAAGAAGGGGTCGACCCCTCGGTCCGTTCCAATCTGTGCGAGCACCCGCGCTAGCGCGACCACCCGCGCCCGACACGAGACCTGCGCCCGTCGACAGTGATGGACGTAGACCCGCCGGCCTCCGGAGCTCCACACCGTGAGCCGGGCGTCGAGCGCCCGGGCCAACGCGAGCGCCGTCTGGCTGGTGCTCGCTTCGCTCGCTGGTGGGGGAACGTCTTCTTGCTGCTCGGTCTGCGCAGCCGCCCGGTTCCATCCACCGAGAACGAGCGCGATGACGATGATGCTTCGCATGGCGTTCCTCCTCCAATCCGCCCCAATCGCCCGGGGCGGCGAGCGGCATAGGCCAAGCGAAACGGGGGTGCCACCCGACACTGATTGTTTGATCAGCGTTTTGTCGAGAGCGCCGTGAGCGTGGTTCGCGGCTTGGCCGGGCGAGCTCGTCAGCCACCCGAAGCGCGATCGACACGCTGCGATGATGATCGCGACGCGCTCGCACGCGTGAGGCGCCGCGTCCCGGACGCGGCAGCGCCGAGACTGGTCACGCGCACGCGCCATCGCGGACGCGGTGCGGCGTCATGCACCCAGTCGCGGTCGCGGTGCGTCGTGATCGTAGGAGTCGCGATTCGCTCGCTGACGCGCGAGGCGCCCCCCCGGTGCGCCGTGACCAGTCGCGCGCGAGGTGCGCCTCTGATGCGCCGTGACCAGTCGCGCACGAGGCGCGCCATCGCGGAGCAACCTCATGATCGGGCTGGCTCCGCCGAGGCAAGCGAGCGTCGCGCCACCGTCGGGCCCAGCCGTGGGAGGCCCGGCACGTGACCCGCGCGAGGCGCGCACGTCGCAGGAGATTCCCACGACGTGCGCGTCCAGGATCCCCCGCTGCGCGCGAGCGATCACGGGAGGCGATGCGTTCTCGGGGGAGCGCCGGTCCGAGTCCGAGTCAGTCCTG
>JAHBWH010000290.1 GCA_019637115.1 Myxococcales bacterium
CGCGCGCACGATCCACGCCGCGACCGTCGAAGGCCGCGCGACGCGCGCGATGAGCTGCGCCACGCTGCTGCCGATGCGACCGCTGCGCACCGCGGCGTCGAGCGCGGGCAGCCGCCGCCCCTCGCGCGCGAGCATCATCCAGCCCTTCACCGCGGCCGCCGAGGTGCCGAGCCGCTCGCGGCAATATTGCTCTTCGCTCGCGTAGCCGAGCCGCGCCCAGCCGCGGCGGCCGAGCACACGCTCGGCCAGCTCGCCGAGGAAGAGCTCGCGCGTATCGAGCGCCGCGCCGAGCCCGCGCAGCCGCTCGTCGAGCGCCTCGATCGTCCGCGGGAGCGGCTCGAGCTCCGGCGCATCCCCCGCTTCGACGGGAGCAGCGCCGCCGACGGGGAGATGCGGCGCCGCGCGCTCCTCCTGCCGCGCGCGCTCCTCCTCCGCCTGCTGACGCGCCGCCAGCCAGCGCCGCTGCAAGGCGACGACGTCATCGGGCGAGAGGTCCCAGCTCGGATCGTCGCCCGCGACCTCGAGCAGCGAGCTGCTGCCCTCGGCCAACAAGAGCTCGAACCAGCCCGTGGCGCCGACGCCCTCCATCGCCTCGATCAACCAGCGGGCCCGCTGCACGAGCAGCGCGTCCTCGCTCGGCAGCGAGATCTGCAGCGTGACCAGGCGCTCGGACTCCTCCTCGGCGCCGCCCCGCTCGCGCAGCACCTCGACCGCCGCGCGCACCGTCATCCCCTCGGTCGCCTCGAGCAGCTCCGCCTCGTCCTCGGCCGTCGCGTGGCGGCTCAGCAGCTCGGCCATGCTCCACGAGAGCTCGCCCGACCAGAGCGCCGCGAAGATGCGCGGCAGCGCCGCGATCCGCGCCGCGGCCGAGCGCAGGTCGCCCGCCCAGCGCCCCGAGCGCGAGACCCGCTCCTTGGCGTAGGCGTCGAGCGTCCGGAACCCGAGCTCGCGGTGCTGACGCCCGAGCGCGGCGAGCGCGAGGCCAACCTGCAGGCGCAGCCGCCCGAGCCCACGCGAGAGCCGGAAGAGCTCTTCGTCCGCGCCCTCGAGATCCTCGAGCGTCAGGCCGGCGCTCATCCGGTGGGTGAGCTGCTGGTCGTGGTGTCCCCTCATCGAATCCAGCCCATGTCGTTCTTAGCGCGATACTGAACGGATGTCAAGTGGTGATGCGGATGCGGCGTCGCTCCGACGAGTGATCGGCGAGCCACCCGCTCGACTCGAGCGGAGGTCGTGTGTGTGGTGCGGGGGTTGGGTGGGCTCAGCTCAGAACCTCGTCGAGCGTCGACGCGAAGAGCAAACGCCCGGTGAAGCGGGCGTCGAGACGCACTTCTCGTTCGCGCTATAACGTCGCCGATGAGCGTCTTGGCCCACCCCACCGCGGACCGCTGGCCTGCGCTGCGCACCGAGCGCGCCTTCGTGCACATGCCACACCCCGCGCGCGCGGACGCCGTGCTCGCGTACTTCGAGCGAAACCGGGCCCACCTCGAGCCGTGGGAGCCCGCGCGACCGACGGGCTTCTACACCCGGCAACACTGGGCACAGCGGCTCGCCGTCAACCGCGAAGAGTGGATGGCGGGGGTCTCCGCGCGTTTCTTCGTCGAGCGCGGTGAGCGCGTCATCGGCAGCATGAACTTCACGAACGTCGTGGGCGGTGTGTTTCGAGCATGCTCGCTGGGCTACTCGCTCGACGCGCGCGAGGTCGGCAAGGGCCTCATGGCCGAGGCGCTCGGCGCCGCGGTCCCCTTCGTCTGCGCGCAGCTCGGGCTGCACCGCGTGATGGCCAACTACCAGCCGAGCAACGCGCGCAGTGGCGCGCTGCTGCGCCGGCTCGGCTTCGTCATCGAGGGCTACGCGCGCGACTACCTCTACATCGACGGAGCGTGGCGAGACCACGTCCTCACGTCGTACGTCTGGCCAGACGCCCCGCTCCCCGACCCGACGTGACACGGACGGACGGACTCGGACTCGGACACCGACACGGAGTGGAGCGAAGCCATGCCGCCGGATCTGGACGACGCGCCCCGGATTTGAGACGATCGCCCCATGGCGCTCATCGAGACCGAGGAGGCGGCGCGGCGACTCGCGCGCGCCATTGCTAGCGACCTCTCCCTCTACAACGAGGACAAGATCGTCGAGGGCATCAAGAACGACAGCCTCTTCGACACGTTGGCCGACGAGATCGAGGAGGGCCGCGCGCTCTTCAAGAGCCGCGTCGCCCCCGAGCTCTTCGCCAAGAACTATTACGATCGCGCCATCGTGGACATCTTGGTGCGCTCGAAGGGCCACGTGCCGAGCCCGATGTGGTGAGTCGAGCGAGCGGTCGCCGCTGACCGCTCAATCCAGTTTCGAGGCGGCGTCCGGGTCGGAGGCGCCGTCGGGGTCGGCGGCGGCATCCGGTTCTGGTCGCGCATGGGTCCGGGTCCGTGGTCCGTGTCGGGTTGGGTCGGAGTCCGAGTGTGCATCCGGGGCTGCGTCCGGGTCCGGGTCGGAGTCCGTGCCGGTGCCCGGGTCCGAGTCTGCGTCCGAGTCCGGGTCCGCGTCCGCGTCCAGGGCCCAGAGTCCAGAGTCCAGAGTCCAGAGTCCGAGTCCGAGTCCGAGTCCGAGTCCGAGTCCGCGTCCGAGTCCGCGTCCGAGTCCGAGTCCGCGTCCGCTCCCCCGCCGTGAGCCGCGCGAAGAAGTCACCCATCGTGTGAGTGGACTGGGAAGCGGTCGTCGTGGACGTCGACGTCGATGGGCACGACGGGCACAGAGATGCGCGGCCGTGTCCGGGGGTAGGGGGCTTTCCACGAGGGCCGAGAGTCGGTAGCTTCCCCGCGCACGGGCGCGTCGGCGCCTCGGAGGGTCCTGATGACGCGGTATCTACTGATGATCTCCCTGGTGTTGTCCCTCGTGGGTTGCGGCGACGACGACGTGGGGCCCGTCGATTCGGGCAGCGACCGCGACACTGGGGGGGACACCTGCGGCGAGAACGGCGTCCAGGGTGACGAAGTCTACGGCGCGTGCACCCAGCGCTGCACCGGGAGCCAGATCACGACCGCCGACGTCTGCATTCGCCCCCCGGTCGTGCTCCCGATGACGCCCGACGCGCTCGACGTGAACCGCGTCGGATGCAGTCAGCTCGAGAGCGACGGGATCAACGAGCGCAACGAGCGTGACGACTTCTGCGATGAGGCGGCGGCGGACGCGCGGCCGAACCTCTCGTGCATGCAGGCCGGCATGTTCCGCGAGCGCGGCGAGGTCCAGATGGTGACCATGTACGGCGTCGTCGACATCTTCGGCAACGGCACGGATGCCGACGACATCCTCGTCGAGGTCTACCTGGAGGGACCCGATGGTCAGCTCGGGACGCTCGTGGGCTCGGCCACGGCGCAGATCGAAGACCCTTGCGCCGAGGTCGACAACGTCATCGAGGCGGGCGAGATCGAGCAGACGCGGATGATCGGCTTTTACAGCATCCCGAACGTCCCGACCGAGACGCCGCTGATCGTCAAGAGCTCGGGCGCGTCGGATCTCTGGCGCGACATCTACAGCTACAACATCCAGGCGCTCAACGACGAGGTCGAGACCGGCGCGCCGCCCGCGGGGAGCTGCGCCTCCATCCCGACCGACGCGCGCTGGAACTACCGCGCCCGCATCATCTCGGGCTCGGACTGGCGCACGATCCCGCTGACGGCTGGCCTCGTCGACGGCGTGCGGCCCGGCAGCGGCGCGCTCGCGGGCGAGGTCCACGACTGCGACGACATCCGGCTCGAGTACGCCTACGTCGGCGTGCAGCCCGAGCCCGTCGTGCTCACGTACTTCAACGACAACCCGACCAACCCGCTGCCGGACAACGGCCGCGAGGCGGGGACGAGCCTCCTCGGGCTCTACGGTGGCCTCGACATTCCGGCCGGCCCCGTGCGCATGGCCGCCATCGGCCGGCTCGACGGAGAGAACGTGACGCTCGGGTGGTACTCGGCGCGCATCTTCGCGGGCGCGGTGACGACGATCACCCTGCGCGGCCTCCGCGCCCAGCAGGTCGAGTAGCGGACACCTCGACGCCAGCGCGCGAGGACCGGCGCAAACGGATCGTCAAATCCGCCGAGCACCTCTAGCCAGCCCGACGACCGCGAGCGCGAGCTGGTGGATTCCCGCGCGCATCACACGCCGCGGCCGCGCGATGCACGCGTCAGCGATGGCAAAGCACGGCGAAACGCGCGTGACCCGCGGCCTTCGGCGGCTACACTGCCCGGCGATGAAGGGGCGGAAGTGCTGATGGATAGACCGCGACGCCGCTGCGGCTCCGTGTGGGGAGCGCTCGCGCTCTTCGGGATCCTCGCCGGGTGCGGCGCGCGATCCGATCTCGCGCGCACCGTCGACGCCGAGGCGCCCGACCTTCCGCGGCCCGGGGTCGAGGTCTGCAGCGGGGTCGACGAGGACCTCGACGGGCTCGTCGACGAGGACTTCCGGGACGACGAGGGACGCTACGTCCACCCCGACCACTGCGGGGGATGCAACCGCCCCTGCCGTGCCATGGGCCCGAACGTCGTCGCCGCGGCGTGTCTCGTCATCGAGGGGGCGCCCGTCTGCGCTGCCACCCGCTGCGCGCCGGGCTTCACACCTTCGACCACCGGCCGCTGCGTGCCGGTGGGCGCGTGGCTCTGCGCGGCGTGCCTCGACGACCGCGAGTGCGGCGACTTCGTCGGCGCGCGCTGCGCCGACGTGGGCGGCGAGCAGCGGTGCGCCATCGGCTGTGAGCTCGGCTGCCCCGAGGGATACGGCTGCACGGGTGACCTCTGCGTGCCAACCGGCGGGAGCTGCTCCTGCGGTCCCGACGACGCCTTCGACCTCGCATGCGCGCTCACGGACCCGATGGGCGAGCGCTGCCCGGGGCTCGCGCGCTGCGACGCGGGGTCGCTCGGTGAGTGCGTCGCGCCCGAGGAGGTCTGCAACGGCGTCGACGACGACTGCAACGGCGTGATCGACGACGGCTTCGTCGACGAGCGCGGCGTCTACTCGGTCGATCTCCGCAACTGCGGCGAGTGCGGCGTCGACTGCACGCTCAGCGCGACGCCCGAGGGCGTCGACCTCACGTGCGGTGGGGACCCCTTCGCGCCGACGTGTGTGCTGCGCTGCCCCGACGCCGACGACGGAATCCAGGTCGGCGACCGCATCGACGCCGACGGCGACATCGCCACGGGCTGCGAGTGCACCGTGCAGTCTCTCACCGACGTGCCCGGGCCCATCCGCGCAGAGGGCGAGCTGCTCGACACGAACTGCGACGGCGCGGACGGCATCGTCGTCGAGAGCTTCTACGTCGCGCCGGACGGCGACGACCGCAACCCGGGCTCTCCGACCCGCCCGCTGCGCACCATCAACGAGGGCCTGCGGCGCGCGCGCGACTCGCTCTCGGCGGCTCGACCGCGACCGCACGTCTTCGTCGCCTCGGGGAGCTACACCGAGACGCTCGTCATCCCCGATGGCGTCCAGCTCCACGGCGGCTACCGGCGCGACTTCCGCGCGCTCGATCCGACGGGCTTCCGCGTGGACGTGCGCGCGCCCGTCGACACCACCGCGCCAGGCGGCGCGGCGCTCATCATCGAGCCTAACGCTGGTGTCCGCGAGACCGTCGTCGAGTGGATCACGGTCATCGGGCGCGACGCGAGCGCGCCGTCGAGCGCGGCCTTCGGGGCCTTCGTCGACCAGCCGGGGCCGCGCCTCGTGCTTCGCGATCTCGAGATCCGCGCCGGGCTGCCGGGCGCGGGCGCGAACGGCACCCCCGGCGCGGCGGGCGCCATGCCGATGGCGGCGCAGCCCGGCGAGCTCCCTCGCCCGGCGGTCGAGGACGCGACGCGCACCTGCCTCAGCGGCCCCGTCAACGTCGTCGCGGGCGGCGGCGGGGGCGTCGCGCGCTGCGAGGGCACCGACGTCTCCGGTGGCGCGGGCGGCTCGCCCTCGTGTCCGCGCTTCGCCCAGACGCAGCCGAGCGGAGAGCGCGGGCGTGGGCCGGCGTCGGGCGCGGGCGGCCGCGGCGGCCAGGACTCGCAAGGGCCCATCACGGGCTCGAGCTGCTCGGTCGCGGTCTGCTGCGGGCTCGCCGACTTCTCCGTGCCCACCGACTTCATCGGCCCGCAATCCGGCGAGAACGGCTTCTCGGGTCGCGCGGGGTCGGGCGGGCAAGGGTGCCGCGACGCGCTTGGCGCCTTCATGGGCGACCGCTGGGCCGCCGCGGCGGCGACCGGGGGCACGCCCGGCACGCCGGGGAGCGGCGGTGGTGGCGGCGGGGCCGGCGGCGGCACCGAGATGAACTGGTTCGACGGTGTCTGCGAGTGGCCCGACGGTCTCGGCGGCGGCGGCGGCGGCGGCGGCGGCGGTGGCTGTGGTGGCCGCGCGGGCTCTCCGGGCACCAGCGGCGGGCCTTCGATCGCCGTCGTAATGCGTAACGTCGCGCCAGGGCGAGCGCCAACCTTGCGCAACGCGGTGCTCGTCGCGAGCGACGGCGGGCGCGGCGGGGACGGCGGGGCGGGCGGCGACGGGGGGCG
>JAHBWH010000291.1 GCA_019637115.1 Myxococcales bacterium
CCCGCCTATCCGTTCGATGGACCTTCGGGTCTCCCGGTGCCCTTCGCGGTCGATGGGTTCGCGGCGCTCCCGGTGCCACGAGGCGCAGACGACGGCTCTCACTCCCGGATTCCTTTGAGCGACCTCGGATGGCGACGCGCGCCCGGTGCCTTCGGACGTTCGATGGAGCTCACGCCTGAAAATTGAAAGTAGGGTCGGAGGCGAGCGCCGTCGTGAGCTGCGCGCACGACAGCGCTCGCAGGGTCCAACGCGCGCGAGGTGGCGACGTCCCGTGTCGAGGGTGCGGCGGTCTTCCGGAACGGAGGATGGGCTTGCCCGCTCCGCGCTGAGGCGCTGCGCTTCGCAGGTGGATCGACAGGTCGTCGGATCGGCGGCCGGGTGGGCGGCACGGCGACGCGGACGGACGCGGACCCGGTCGATGTCCCGGCTTCGGTCCCGCATCCAACTCCGCAACGCTGCGGGTACGCGCACGTGCCCGTCCACGTCCACGTCGTCCACGTCCACGTCGTCCACGTCCACGTCCTCGTCCACGTCCTCGTCCACGTCCTCATCCACGTCCTCGTCCACGTCCTCGTCCACGTCCGCGTGCGCGTGCGCGTGCGCGTGCGCGACCAGAAACGTCCGTCGGCTCCGCGGGGGATGGAAACGCGACAGCGAAGCACTGCTTCTTCGCGCGACTCGGACTCAGACTCGGACGCGGACACGGAAGCGGACGCGGCCGCGGACTCGGACGGGACGCGGATGGGCTACTGGACGACGTGGACGGGGAGCAGGGGCACGGGCACGGGCACGGGCACGGGCACGGGCACGGGCACGGGCAGGGGCAGGGGCAGGGGCAGGGGCACGGGCACGGGCACGGGCAGGGGCACGGGCACGGGCACGGGCACGGGCACGGGCAGGGGCACGGGCACGGGCAGGGGCAGGGGACGTTTGTGCGGGATGCGGGCTGAAATCCAGACGCGCGCTCGTGCGTAGGGGTGGACGTGGGCGGCAAAGCCCCCAACACGCGGCGGCGCTCGCCGCCGCTCGGAGCTCTCGATGGAACGACGAAACCCCCTCCTCGTAGTCTTGCTCGTGCTCGTGACCTTCGGGATCTACGGGCTCGTCTGGCTCTACCGTACGACGCGCGAGCTCGGTGATTCGACCGGGCGGCGGATGTATCCCGCCCTCGACGTGATCCTCGCGATCCTGACGCTGGGCGCGTGGGGAGTCTGGGCGTGTTTCCGAAACGCCGAGATCGTGCACGACGAGCTGCAGCGCGCGGGTGTTCCGCACCGCGACCGCTCGCTCCCCATCCTCGTCTTCGGGCTCGGCACGTACGTCGCGGGGCTCTTCGCGTGGCTCGCGCTCACCGCCATCCTGCAAGACGACCTCAACCAGCTCGCCGACGTCGTCGATCTCCCGCCGGTCGAGGTGCCCGACGAGCCGCCCTTCGATCCCTCGATCGATCCGCTCGAGGCGCGCTTCGCCGCGCTCGAAGGACCGCTCGCGCGAGCGAGCTGAAGGAGCCGAGATGACGCACTCCCTCACCACCGCGCCGCTGCCACGCCGGAGCCTGCTGGTCGGCTACCTCTTCTGGGCGGCCGGGCTGCTCGGCTTCTGCGGGCTGCATCGCTTCTACACCGGCCGCATCTGGACGGGCTTGCTCTGGTTCTTCACCGGCGGCCTGCTCTTCATCGGTCAGCTCGTCGACGTCTTCCTCGTCCCGGGGCAGACGCGACGCCCCCAATGAGCGGCACCGCGTCCCGCGGTCCGTGCTCGGGCCGCGGGCGCTCAGGCGTGCGGGAGCCCGGGAGCGCCGGATTGGACCCAGGCGACCACGATCTCCGCCGCCGCGATCGACGACGCGCGATGGAAGCGGCGGAAGTCCTCCGCGCCGACCGAGCCGACGAGGTGCGTCACCCCGAGCGCGGCGGCGAAAGGGATCTCGGCGAGCTGCGCGGCGTGCGCGACCGAGAAGAGCTCGAGCTGCTCCGCGTCGCATCCATAGATGGCACGCGCGCGCGCCGCGAGCTCATCGTCGGTGGTCGAGGCCAACGCCGAAGCGACCAAGCCAGCGCGCGTCCGAGGGCTCGTCAGCCCCGCGGTGAGCGCGCGGTGCGGCTCGAGGCGCGTCGTCATCGGCTCGGGGAAGGCCGCGCGCCCCGTCGCGACCTCGAGCGAGAGGAGCATCGCGCCCGTGGGCACGATGACGTCGTGCGGCTGAAAGTCCGGCGCCTGCCCGACCGCAGGGGGGTACACGCCACAGGTGCCGACGAAGAGCGCCGCCCGCGGTCGCAACGTGAAGATCCGCTTGGCGGACCCCGCCGCCGCTGCTGGCATGCCGACGCCGACGGCCTTCGCGACGATGTGCACACCCCGGAAGCGGCCCTCCATGCGATCGCCGAGCAGATCGCGGAGGCCGCGGAGATCGGGCGCCGTGGGCGCGAGCACGAGCAAGTCCACCATGCCCCTCGGAGTCTACTGCATCGCCGCCGGCCGCTCAGCGAATCCGGCGATGACCGTGCACGCCATGCAGCCTCGTCGTGTCGACGCGGATCGCGAAGAGCAGCGAGAAGAGGCGCCGCGCGGTCGGGTGATCGAGCC
Organism: Myxococcales bacterium; assembly: GCA_019637115.1. Lineage (GTDB taxonomy): Bacteria > Myxococcota_A > Polyangia > Polyangiales > Houyiibacteriaceae > JACKEH01. The sequence goes on from JAHBWH010000291.1 coordinate 2,587, forward strand.
CGAAGTCCGCGCACCGACGCTGCACGAGGCGCCCGGCCTTGTCGTGCGTGACCTTCTTGGCCATGTCGAGCGCCTCCACGCGCGTCAGCCCGCCCACGTCGACGCGTGCCAGCTCGCGGACGACGTCGACGTACTCGTGCACGAGGTCGGCGAGCGCGTCATGCGGGATCGAGACCTCCGCCAGCAGGCCGCCCCCCGCGTCGAGCAAGCGGAGATGAAACGCCTGCTGCGTCACCTCGATGTAGAGCGCGTGGGCGTCCTCCCGGAGCAGGGCCTCGCCGGGTGTGAGCATCTCGCGGATGGTCGCGCCCCACTCGAGCCGCCTCGCCTCACTCGCTTCGGACCACGTCCGCGGATCGATCGTCACCGTCTCGAGCACGCGCCGAGAGTAGCGCCAGCCACGGACGCTTTCGAGCGTTTCGCGTCGAAGCCGAAACGAGCCCTCTACCGGCCCGGTCTGGTATGTTCCGCCCGTGGCCACGGCGCTCGCACCGAGCGAGATCATCTACCGGTGGGATCTGGACAAGACCTACCTGCGCACGGAGTTCGACTCGGTGCGCGATCTCCTCCGCACGGCGCTCGAGGCTCCGGCGGAGAAGCGCACCGTGCCCGGCGCCAGCACGCTCCTCCGCGAGCTCCGCGCGACCGGCCCCGCGGCGATCACGATCCTCTCGGGCAGCCCCGAGCAGATGCGCAAGGTGCTCGAGGCGAAGCTCCGCCTCGACGGCATCCGCTGGGACTCTTTCACGCTCAAGCCGAGCCTCCGCAAGCTGCTCCGTGGGAAGGTCCGCTTCCTCAAGGATCAGGTCACCTACAAGCTCGCGGCCCTCCTCGAGGCGCGCTCGGTCGCACCCCCCGAGACCCACGAGTTCCTCTTCGGAGATGACGCGGAGGCGGACGCCTTCATCTACTCGCTCTACGCCGACTTGGGCGCCGGAAGGGTCGGCACCGAGACCTTGATGAAGGTGCTCGAGCGAGCGAGGTGTTACCGGGACGAGATCCCGAACCTCGTGCGCCTCGCGGCGCGCATCCCCCGACGCGACCACGTCCGTCGCATCTTCATCCACCTCGAGCGGACATCCTCCGCCGACGTCTTCGCGGAGTTCGGGCAGCGGGTCTGTCCCTTCTACAACTACCTGCAGCCGTCCGTCTTGCTGATGCAGGACGGAATCCTCGCGCCCAACGCCGTGCTGCGCGTCGCGACCGAGCTCGTGATCAGCCAGGGCTTCGGCGGAGAGAGCCTCGCCGCGAGCGTCCTCGAGCTCGCCCGGCGACGCTACGTGGGCCGCGAGACGGCGCTCCGTCTGGCCGACGCCGCGCGCGACGCGAGCGGCCCCGCCTACGCGAGCGCGACCCCGGCGCTCCACGCGCTCGCCGAAGCGCTCTCACGCCGCGCCGGCGAGCTCGGCGAGCCCGCGCCGCTCGAGCAGCTCCCCATCGACTACGTCGACCTCTTCAGCCGCGACAAAGCTCGCGCACGCGCCGCCCGCAACCGCGTGCGATGGCAACGCCCCTGACCTCTACCCGCCCCACCGCGCGAGGGCTTCCCTCGTGACCCGCCCGCGCATCGCGACCAGGTCGCGCGCGACGCCGAACGCGCGGCCGAAGCTCGCCGACTTCGAGACACCCGCGCGGCGCGCGCGGCAGGGGATCGTCACGGTGTGGACGCCGAGACCCGCGCCGAGCGCGCGGATCGGCAGCTCGAAGTTCAAGAAGAACGTGTCGGGCGCGAGCTGCTCGGGATCGAGGAGCGCGCGACGGAAGAGATACGGGCCGTCGCTGCGCAGGCGCACGCCGTGGACCGCCGTGATGAGCGCGCGCACCCCGAACGAGAGCACCTTGCGCACGAGGCCGTCATCGCGGTCCGCGTAGACGCTGAGCACGACGTCGGCGCCTTCGCGCGCCGCCCAGAGGGTCCCGACCGCCTCGGGGGGGATCTGACCGTCCGCCGGCAAGAAGGTCACCCACGCGCCGCGCGCGGCGCCGGTCCCCGTCTTCAGCCCCGCCCCCATGCCTCGGTTGCGATCGTGACGGACCACCGTCCCTGGTCGCCCGGCGAGCGCCTCGCGGGCAGCGTCGCCCGTCCCGTCGCGCGAGCCGTCGTCGACGACGATCACCTCCGCGTCGATCTCGCTCGCGTCGAGCCAACCGAAGAGCTCGGCCAGCACGGGGCCGATGTTCTCCTCCTCGTCGAAGGCGAGCACGACGATGCTCAGCGCAGGCGTCACGGCGACTCCGGTCGGTAGCGTGCGACCCGCGCCGGCACACCCGCCGCGATGGCGTACGGGGGCACGTCGCGCGTGACGACGGCCCCAGCGCCGATCTGCGCGCCGCGACCGATCGTCACCCCCGGCAAGACGATCGCGCCGACCCCGAGGTCGGCGTCGTCTTCGATGACGACAGGCGCGAAGACGATCGGGCTACGCAAGATCGGGGTCTCGCGCCCCGCCTCGGCGTGGTGCGACGTGAGGATGCGAACCGCCGGACCGACGCCGACGCGCGCGCCGATGGTCAGCCCGCCCGCCGCGTGAAAGAAGCACTGCTGGCCGATCCACGTCTCGTCCCCGATGCGCATCTCGCCCCGGTGGTAGCCCTTGAGGATCGTGCGGTGTCCGACGTAGACGTTGCGGCCGAGGTGGACGTTCTCGGGGTGGAACACCAGCACGTCGGCCTCGAAGACGCAGTCCTCACCGCACGAGGCGAGGTCGCTCGGGACGAACGCGCCGCTGCCATGGCTCCGGTGCACGCGCCAGAGCGTAGCAGCAACCGAGCGATGCGCGCGGAGGAGCACTCGTCGCGCTCGCGACGTGGCACCCGCGACGTGGCGCTCACGACGCGCCCCGCTCCACCTCGCGCCGCTCGACCTCTCCTGGCTCGACCTCTCCCGGCTCGACCTCGGCCCGTCCGCTCGCGATCGGCGAGACGAGCTGAGAGAGACCGCCGAACGCCGCGACGACGAGCTGCGCCGCCCACACGAGCAAGCTCGCGGCGGTCGCCTCCGTGGCGCCGAGGCCGATGAACCCACCGACCGCGACGAAGGCGGCCTCGCGCGCGCCCGCGCCGCCGACGGTGAACGGGAGGAACGCGGTGGCCGACGCGAGCGGCACGAGCAAGAACGCGTCGCCGAGGGGGAAGCCCGGGACGAGCCCGACGAGCACGACCCACCCTCCCAGCGCCACGACCGACTGCGTGACGAGCGAGAGCAAGAACGCGAGCGAGAACGCGCCCGGGCGCGCGAGCGTGGGCAGCGACGCCGCGAGGCGGGCGAGCGCCGCGAGCCAGCGGACCTTCGCGAGCTGCGGCGCGAGGCGACGCGCGAAGGCGATCGAGGCGGTGCCGACGAGGGCCGCGACCACACCGAGCGCCGCGAAGGGCGCGACGTCCTCGAGCCCTGCGGGCGGCCGCAGCGCGAGGAGCCCTGCCACGAGGGTGAGCAGCCCCGCCATCCCGAGCACCCGCTCGACGAGCACCACCGTGAGCGCGCGCGTCATCCCCGATTCGCCGAAGGCCTCGCGGGTGACGACCCCGCGGATCACGTCCCCTCCGACGCCTCCTGGGAGATACGTGTTGTAGAAATAGCCGACCACGTAGAGCCGCGTCAGCCGGGCGAGCGGCGGCACCGCGGGCGCGCCATAAGCGACGAGCAGCACCCGCCAGCGCACCGCGCCGACGAAGAGCCCGAACGCCGCCAGCAGCACCGCGCCGAGGAACGACGCGAGGGGGAGCGCCCTCACGCTCCCGAGGACCGCACGGAGATCGACGCTCAGGGCGATCCAGGTGAAGCCCGCCGTGGTGCCGGCGAGCTGCACCGCGAGCCGCAGCCGTCGGCGCGTGGAGGGCGTCACGGAGGGCAGCTCATTCGAGATCGATGCGGCGCC
>JAHBWH010000292.1 GCA_019637115.1 Myxococcales bacterium
GCTACGTCGGGGCACCTGGAATTGCGCAGCGTTGACGAGGCGCAGGTGGGCGCGGTGACGTTCATCCAGCGGAGCGACAGCGCGCTGCGTCTCAACGTCCACTTCCACACGCTGGCGCTCGATGGCGTGTACGTGCGCGATGCGCAGGGCGCGCTTGTCTTCCACGCGCTGCCCCCGCCGAGCGGCGATGAGGTCGCCGAGGTCGCGGCGTGGACCCACGCCGCGCTTCTCGTCGTGCTCGAGCGGCATGGCCGCTCGCTCGAAGGCCCCAGTGACCAGGGCGACACGCTCGTGCACGAGCAGCCCGTGCTCGCGTCTTGTTACGCCGCGTCCGCAGGGGACGTGCAGCTCCTGGGTGCGGTGCCCGGCGCGAAGACCACCAAGCTCGTCCACCCCGTGCGCCTCGTCCCCTCGCCCACCGAAGCCCTCGCCGAAGTGGGTGGGGTAGTTCGAAGCGGTAATCGTGCGAGGCGAAGCGGACGCCAGTCCGCGAAGCTGCACGATTCCGCGAGACGCTCGGCTCGTGCGTCAGCACGACGCCGAGGCACATCCACGCCAAAGTCGTTGTCGACGGCCGCGACCGAAAGCGCTTCGAGCGGCTCTGCCGCTACGTCGCGCGCCCGCCGCTCAGTCAGGACCGCCTCGAGCTCCACCCCGATGGACGCGTCCGCCTCGCCTTCAAGGCCGCGTGGAAGGACGGCACCCACGCCGTCTTGCTCGACCCCTCGACTTCATCGCGAGGCTCTGCGCCCTCGTCCCGCCGCCGCACGTTCGCATCGCTTGCGATGCGGACCATCAACGAAGTCACATGCTCCGCTACCACGGCGTCTTCGGCGCGCACTCCTCCGCGCGCGCCGAGGTCGTCCTCGGCCGCGAGCCCGAGCCTCCACAGCTCCCGCTCTTCGCCCCCGCCGACCTCGCCCCGCTCGCCCCTCCCGCGCCCCAAGCATCCCGCCACCCATGGGCCTGGCTCCTACGTCGCGTCTGTACTCGGCCCTTCGGGCCTGTGTACTGCCGTTGAACTCGTGCAGCTCCACGGACTGACGTCCGCTCCGCTTCGCACGTCTTCAACGGCAACCGCCGTCGACGTCACCACCTGCCCCGTCCAGGGCTGCGGCGGACGCATGCTCCTCGTCGAGATCGCCAAAGGCCCCGACGACATCGCCCGCGTCCTCGCCAGCGAAGGACCTCTTCGCGCCCGCGACCCCCCGCGACGCTCCGTTCCTGCGCCTCGTCCAGGGCAGTTGTGCCCCGTCTTCGGCTGAGCTCCCTCCGCCGCGACGCACCGCTCCGTCTTCTCCGACGCCGATGGAGCGTCTCACGAGGACTACGCGGGGGTTTCCGTGGGGTGTGCAACCTCGCCGTGCCCTTGCGGTCGTCGCGAACCGGACTCATGGCGTCTCGCGAGCAGCTTCTTGAGCCGAGCCCGGTTGCTTTCAGCAGTTTGGATGTCTTATCCTCCGCGACTCCTCTCCAATCCCCTCGTGCGCATCGTTCACCCTCTTTGCGGGATTCGTTCCCCGTCCTTCGCCGAGCTTGTCGCGCGTGCGGACGCCGAAGCCGCGACGGTGTTGCGCACTGCGAGTCGCTTGGCGTCCTGGAGGCGTGTCGTGGAAGCGCGTTTGAGCGCGCTGCGAGAGGAGCTCTTCGCGCCGCCCTGGTCGGGCTCGCGACCCGTGGAGCCCGCAACGCCGCGGACGCTCGTCTCCGCCGATCTGGCGCGGGCCCTCCTCGTCGAGAGTCCGGAGCTCGTTCGCCGCTCCGTGTTCGCGTCCGAGCCGGCCCACGGGCCGTCCTTCGATGCCGCGTGCGCAGCGTGGCGACGCGCGGTGCGCGACGTCGAGGCATCCGAGCTCGAATCGCACGAGCTGCCTCTCGTGTGGGCTCGTCGTCTCACGCTCGGCATTCTTTACCGCCCTGCAGAACGCTGGACGGTGGACCACCTCGTGTGCACGACGCTCGTGCCCGAGTGGGTCGACCTCACCGAGCGCTTCCACGAAGGGATCGTCACGCGCGACGAAACCGAGCAGCGTCTGCATGACGCACTCGCCTCTGCGCGAGAGCAGGGGATCCTCGCCGGGTCGTCGATCGATCCGCTGCTGCCGGAGCCGTACCTCGAACGCGACGGCGAGCTCCGCGCCCTCGAGCGACACCTCGCCGACGGACCGGGCGCGCTCGTGATCGGACCGCGCGGTTCGGGGCGTCGTTCGCTCGTCGCGGCATGTCAATCGCGACACCGTCGCGGCGAGGGGCCGGCCGTGTTGCGCAACCATGCCTTCAACCTCGACCGGTTCTACGACGTGCCTCACGTCGACGCGCGGGGAGACGTCGTTCTGCCACCGGAGATGAGCGATCGATGCGTCTTCGCGCTCGTGCACCATGGCGTCGAAGCGGCCGTCGATCCGGCGGCGGAGCTCCACCCCGCGTGGCTCGCGGCGCTGCGGGAGGGAGTGCGCAGGAGCCTTCGTCCCGAGCTCGGATTCCGTCTGGTCCTCGGCCTCACCCCCGAGCGACACGAAGCGGTGCGCGCGCTCCTATCGGAAGTCGATCGGCTTCCGACGATCCACCTCGCGCCTCACGAATCACGCGAGCGCGTCGGCGTCTGGATCTGCCGAATCTTCGAGCTCGAACGTCGAGCGAGCGGCCCCGTCGATCTCCTCGGGATCCTCGCGGCGCTCGCAGCGCGCACTCCCACCGATCGGACGGACTTCTTCCGACTCGAAGACATGGCTCGACCCGCTCCGGCGCCCCTTCGTCGCGCGATGAGGCAGTGGCGAGCTCACGCCGTCGTACTTCCTCGCACCTTGGCGCGCTTGCTCGACGAGCTGGAGCTGACCCCCGACGATCTGCGGGCGCTCCTCGCGCTCGAGGAATCGCTACTCGCCGAAGCGTGAGCGGCAGCCCGGCTCGGATCGGCGTCCGGTGGACCGCGGCAGTCGCGAAGCGAGCACGCGCCACACGTGGAGCGAACGCCGAACACACGTGCCGACGCTGGCGTTCTGCGGTACTCCCCCGGCATGCCGATCCGTTGGCCCTTGCTGGCCATTCGACCCGACGAGCACGCCTCGCTCATTGCCCGATGTCACGAGCTCGTCCGCGGGTCCGCCGCTCGGGTGTCGAGCCTTCCGCTCGAGACGGACGACACCGCAGCCTCGGGTTGGCTTCGCATCGATGGGTGGTTGACGTGCGATGACGCGAACCTCGAGGCGGCGCGACGAGCCTTGACCTCCGACCTGGAAGTCGGCGACGAAGTGGGCGTCGACCTATGGAATCTCGGGCCCGAAGCGGCTGCGACTCTCGAGGTGGATCTCGAGGCGTGGCAGGCCTCTCGTCTCGGCGTGCTCAAGTCTCTTCGCGAGGCCTTCCATGCCGGTCATCATCTCTCGTCGGACGTCAAGGCCGCGTGGTTGAACCTCGATTACGCCGCGGCTGTCAATGCGCGTACCACTGCGCTCAATCCTCGGGCGCCGGGCAAACCCTATTTCGATGGTGAGGGCACACCGCTCCCCGGTCAGTGGGTTCGTGTGGTCGTCACGCTCGCCTCCGGGGACGACTTCTGGTGCGTCGGCCACGTCGTGGGTGGCGACGAGCACGAAGTGCACTTCTCCGACCTCGGATACGAAGGCGGTGTCGACGCGGTCGACGAATCCGTTCGTTCCTGGGTCCGAGGCTTTCGCGTCGTCCGCGGCATCGCGCAACGAGCGGACGATGGGATCTTCGATGTCGTCACCCTGGAGGCTCCTGCCGCCGAGTGATTCGAGACGTCGCTCGGAGAGGCGTTTGCGTACCCTTCGCCCTATCGTCGCCGACGCAGAGGCGCGCATCCGCGAGGCCGAGGCGCGCGCGCCGGAGTACTTCTCGCTGCGCGCGACGACACCGTGCGAGGTGCGTCCGGTGCCGCCGTCGGAGGCGTGGGTTCGCGTTCTACATGCCGGGCGCGCCCGACGGCTCGCGAGCCGGCGTGTACTACGTGAACACCGCGGAGCCCGCGTTGCGGAGGCGGCACCTGGTGGCGGCGGTGACCGCGCACGAGGCGGTGCCGGGGCACCACTTCCAGATCACCGTCGCCCGACCTCGTCGTCAACCAGGTCGACCGGTACATCAACTGGCCCGGTCAGGCGCTCGCGTACAAGGTCGGCCAGCTCGCGCTGGTCGCGGCGCGCGAGGCGGCGGAGCGCGAGCTCGGCGAGCGCTTCGAGCCGCGCGCGTTCCACGACATGGTGCTCGGCGTCGGGCCGGTGAGCCTGACGGTGCTGGACCAGGTGGTCCGCGAGTGGATCGCGACGCGCTGAGCGTCGCGCGCGGTGCGCGCTCTCGCCGATGCTTTGCCTTCCGTCGAAATGGGCGCGCGGGTACGCTCTGCTGCATGGCGGAGCTCGTCGGTCAGCGCGTCGCTCACAAGAAGTTCGGCGTCGGAGTCGTCGTCGCTGCCGAGACGAGCGGCTCCGAGACCAAGCTCACGATCCGGTTCGGCCCGGGCGAGGAGAAGACGCTGCTCGCGCGCTTCGTCGACGTCCTTCCCGCGGCGGTGTCGGAACCCGCCTCTCCGGTGCCGACCAAGCCCGACGACGAGCTGCTCGCCGCAGTCCTCGCCAGTCCGCACGATCTCGCCGCACGGCGCACCCACGGTGAGCGCTTGGCGTCGCAGGGTGATCCCCTGGGCGACCTGATCCTGACTCAGCTCGCGCTTTCCGAGTCGCTCGATCCGGACGCACGCGCGACGCTCGAGCAACGCGAACGCGGGCTCCTCCGCGAGCACTACCGCGAGTGGGAGGAGCGCTTCCGGTTGCGCGGGTGCGCCCCTCGATTTCGCTACGGGCTCATCGATCACCTCGGCGTCGGCGTGGACCCGATCGTGGGTTGGGAGCGTGCGCTCGACCTGCACCCGATCGAGTCGCTCGAGGTCGGCGCGCTCGCCCACCTCCAGCACGCGTCGAAGCGGGTGGGCGCTCGTCGACTGAAGAGGCTCGTCTTCCGCGCGTTCCGCGGCGGAGAGGCGAGCATCGTGCCGCTTGCGCGCGTGCCCCTCTCGCTCGCAGAGCTGGATGTCCGCTCCCTCGAGCTGCACGCGGACTCGCTCGCCAAGCTCGTCGCGGCACAGCCCGCGCTCGAAGCTCTGACGCTCAGCCACCCGCCGCAGCCCGTCGCCACTCCGATCGCAGTACCTCCGCCGGCCCCGAAGCTCCGCCGTCTCTGCCTGTTCGACTGGCGCACCGGCCCCGCGCTCGCGTCGACGCTCGCCGAGTGGGAAGCGATGCGCGACCTCGTCGACCTCGACCTCGGGAGCTGCGACCTCGGAGACGCAGGCGCGCGCGTGCTCGCCACGATCCCGTTCGCTCGCCTCGAGCGCCTGGAGCTGCGGGCGAACGGCATCGGGCCCGAGGGGGTGGCGGCGCTCGTCGCAGCGCCTTTCGCGCCGGGGCTCCGAGCGCTGGGCCTCGAGAACAATCCGCTCGGACCCGCGGGCGCGACGCACTTGACTGCTGCAGGGCTCGGAGCCCTGGGCCAGCTCGATCTCGCGTGGACCTCGCTCGACGACGCGGGCCTCGAGGAGCTCTGCGATGGCTCGCTGCCGAGCCAGGTGGAGGTGCTCTCGCTCTACGCGAGCGGCCTCGGGCCGAGCGCCGCCGCAGTGATGGCGGCGCGTGCGTGGCCGAAGCTCCGAAAGCTCGTGCTGAGCCTCAACGCCCTCTCCGACGATGGCGTCGAGTCGCTCTGCCGTGCGGCCATGCCTTCGCTGCGCGAGCTCGAGCTCCGGAAGTGCGAGATCTCGGATCGTGGCGCCGATGCGCTCGTCCGCGCGACGGCCTGGACCGCGCTGCGCCGGCTCGATCTCAGCGAGAACCGCTTCGGTCTAGACGCGGCCGAGGCGCTCTCCGGCGCGCTCGCGCTGCGCAACGTCGAGCATCTCTCGCTCTTCGGAGTCGGGCTCTCGCCCGAGGACGAGCGGCGTCTGAGTCGGCGCGGTTAGCGCGCGACAGCGCCGCTCGGGAGCGGCGCGCCGCGCCGTGCGGATCACCCGCGCACGGCGCTCACCAGGGCTTCCATGCTCTTGCGTGCGTCGCCGAAGAGCATTCGCGTGTTCGCGAGGAAGAAGAGCGGGTTCTCCACGCCCGCATAGCCCGCGGCCATGCCGCGCTTGAGCACGACGACGGTCTTCGCCTTCCAGACCTCGAGCACGGGCATGCCGTAGATGGGGCTCGCGGGGTCGTCGAGCGCGCCGCCTGCCGCTCCCAGAGATCGGGGCCTGGAGGGACCTTCGGGAGGAGTTCCTCGGGGTCGACGACCTGCGCGCCGACGTGGACGTGACGGCGGAGCGGGAAGGGGACGGCGACGAGGAGGCGCGTCGTTGCTCGGAGGCTCGTTGCTCGGAGGCTCGTTGCTCGGAGGCTCGTTGCTCGGAGGCTCGTTGCTCGGAGGCTCGTCGCTCGGAGGCTCGTTGCTCGGAGGCTCGTCGCTCG
>JAHBWH010000293.1 GCA_019637115.1 Myxococcales bacterium
GATTCAACGACTACCCGACGTCAGCAACTTCGGCTGGGGCCAGTGCACCGTCGACGCGCCCGACGCACCGGCCGAGCGCGAGGCCGACCGCGCCGCCGAGACTTCGGCCCCAATCGCGATGCGCGAAGCCGCGAGCGGCGGCGAGCCGAGCCCAGGCCTGCGCTCCATCCTCGACAGCCACGCGGGCCGCGGCGCCTCGCTGCCCGACACCGTCCGCGAGACGCTCGAGCCCCGCTTCGACGCCGACCTGAGCGACGTCCGCGTCCACGCAGGCGGCGAGGCGCATCGGCTCGCCACCGGCCTCGGCGCCAAGGCGTTCACGTACGGCAGCGACATCTACTTCCGCGAAGGCGCCTACGACCCCGCCAGCCACGAGGGCCGAAAGACTCTGACGCACGAGGTCGCACACACCGTCCAGCAAGCAGAGCACCCCGCGGTGCAACGGGCCGTTTCCACGCTCGAAATGAGGGACCGAGAGGACTCCTCTGGAAGGGGCGCGCCGACCCCGGCTAGTACCGTCGAGCCATCCACGGGCGCCTCCATGGAGCACGCAACCGCGTCTGCGGAGCTGTACACGGGCGACAAAGGCGCGCGCGTAGCTGGGGCCTACGGCGCTAGTACCGTGACTATCGGCCCGCGCATCTACTCCGCCGCGATGCCCTCGTTTCCGGTCCTTGCTCACGAGCTGATCCACGTACGGCAGTGGGCGGAGGGGCGCACCGGAACAGCGCCCGATACGCCTATTGCGCCGAGCATGTCGCTCCCCCGCTCCGACGTGGACGACCCTCTCGAACGCGAAGCACACGAAGGGACGGTGGGGACGGCCCAAAGCGAGGCTGTCGTCTTTTCGTGGGACAACCCCGATGACGCGCTCGAACGTCCTGGCCCCCGCGAGCTCGCCGCCGCGCTCGGCCACCGTGAGCTTTGGGGGTTCGACATCCGAATCCTCGAGTTGCGCGATGCGAGACGAGCCGTCGAGATCCTTCGTGCCAACGCGGAGGCTCGCCTGACGCAACGGCTCCGAGTCCAATACGGCTCACGCTTCTTGCCGACCTCCACGACAGCCTTGCACCAGCGGGGCTGTGGGGCGCCGCGCTCCCCTACGTCGAGCAGGCTCTGACGCTGACTGAGCGGATCAGGGCGTACACGGCCATCACCACCGACGAAGACTCGATCTACGCGATGCTCGGCCGCGTCCAGCCCGCCGAAGCTCGCCGCCTCATCGCCGCGACGGGCGCGCGCGCTACCCCTGGTGACGCCGAAGGCTGGGAGGACGTGAACCGAGCGCTGCACGATGCGTTGGCGGGGTTCTTCGACGACCCCAACGACTACGAGCGCGCGGTCGCCATCCTCCTCGATCGGGCGGGGATGGTTCCTCCCGAGAGCGCGTCCGAAGAGGAGGCTGCCGCGCTAGCCCAGGCGCAAACGGATGCGGTGTGGCGACGGATCAACAACGCCTTCGGCCGGACCTCGTGGGGTGGACTGCTGGGCTACCAGCCTCACGCCAGCGGCGCGCTGCTCGCGGCGGCAGAGGCCGATGGACCGGCGCGCCAGACATTGCTCGAACGCCTCCGCGCGGAGCGGATGTTCTTCGTCCGCGCCCCGGCCGTGTATCGCGCTGTTGAGCAAGTACTCCAAGCAACGTCGAACGCTGCGGCGTTGCGGATCGCCGTTATCCGATCCGTCGAGTTCGACTCGGAGGCGCTGGATCCGCTCGGCATCGAGCGCTTGGGGGGAAGGCTCACAGAGATCCTGAGCTCCTCAGAGGAGTCGGAGCGCGAGCGCGCGCGTTCGACACTCTTGAACAGCGCTGCGTTCGTCGAACAGCTTCATCGCCTGCCGGGCGGCCGCGCTCTGCTCCATCAGACCCTCCAGATCGACGTGGGAAGGGCCGTCGAGCTGGACGTGCGAGCGGTCGGGCCCAACGCCGGCCTACTCTTGGCTCGGCTCGAGCCGTATCCCGTGGAGAGCGTCCAGGCTGCGTTCTCGGCCGACCGTGGGTTGCGCACCTACGTGGATCGAGAGACCGGCCCAGCAGAAGACGAGGCCCTCAGCGTCTACATCCCCGGCTGGCAGAACACCACCGAATCGGAGCTTCCGGCGCGCGTACGGCTCGGAGCGTGGCGAATGCTGGCCGCTCATCGGCGAGAAGATCGCGCGCGGATGCTCGCGGTGGTTCGTGAGCTGACGGACGAGGAGCGCTTACTGGTCCTCGACACCCGCTCCTTCGCGACGCTACAGCGCGAGGTCGGCCGCCCCAGCACCATGGACGCGATCTTCCTGGACAGGATCCGCCGCGTGCTCCGCGGTGAGCGCGACCTCGCCAACGTCGCCTCGGACTTTGGTCATCGCATTTCGTGGACCGACGCGCTCGATGTGGGGCGCGTCGCGGACGTTGACGTCCTCGCGGAGGGGCTCGCTGCAGGGGCCGAGCAGGAGCAGGCGCTGCGGCAGGCGCTGGTCGATCTGGCGACGCTCGACGATTCGGAGTGGGCGTCCTTGCCACGTGCGCGACGCGACGCGCTCGTCGAGCTGAGCTTTCGCCGACAGCTCATCGACCGCCTCGGTCCGTCGGATCGAGAGCGACTCTACGGCGTGCTCTATGGCGAGCAGCGTCTCCTCCGGGAGGATCGCGCCGTCGACTCCGGCATGGAGGCCGATTTCATGTGGGCCCGGCTCGCCGAACGTCGGACGGAGCGCAAGGGGATCGTGGCACCGTGGAGCTGGGCTGACTCGCAGCTCGACGAGGCCATGGCTCGGTTCGAGATGCGCTACGACGAGGCGCGCCTCGACGGCGTCAGCAGCGAGGAACTCGCAGAGCTCTACCTTCTCTACCGCGAGGCGATGGCGCAGACCGATGCGCATGTGACCGAGAGCGACGAGCTGGCTCGAACGATGGCGAGCGTCGTCGGTGCGGCCGTTGGCGTCGCGGTCGTCTTCGCCAGCGGGGGGACCCTGGGTCCGGTCGCGGTCGGCGCGCTCGCAGGCACTCTCGGAGGCGGCGCAGCCGCCGCCACGGGAGCCGCGATTCGCTCCGAATCGAGCGGCGCAGAGATCGCCCGGGATTTCGGAGCTGGGTTTGTCGAGGGCAGTCTCGCCGCTGCGTTCGAGCCGCTGGTCGCGGGGTCCGCCTTGGTCCGCGGTGCAGGTCGATTCGGCGCTCGTGCGGCGGGCGACCTCGGCGCTTCGGCGGTTGGTCGCACGACCGCCGGCCGGGTGACCGCCGGCCTCGTCTCGAACGTCATTGAAGGAAGCATCGGCGGCGCCGCGGGTGAACTCTACATGACCGCCACCGAGCAAGCGACTTGGCGCGGAACCACGAACGAGGTCCTGGCGCGGCTCTTGGTCGCTGTCGGTCGCGGCGCGACGCTCGGCGCAGTCGGCGGCGTCGCGGGGACGGCGCTGGCCGAGGGTGTCGGGGCGGTCTGGCGCCGCATGGCGAGCAGACACGGTGTCGGTAGTGTCCGAGACATCCAGCATGCCTTCAACGATCTCGCGTTGGGGCATTTGCCCTCACGCTTTGACGACGCGCAAGTCGAGGCACTCTTCGAGGCGCGCAGGCTCGCACTCGCAGGCGATGACCACGCCGCCACCGCGCTGTTGGTCCAGCGTCGGATCGTCGCGGCGAGCGATGCGCCTCGGATGATCGAAGCGATCCGCGCTCGGAGAGTAGCGTCCGAGCTCGCGGCGGAGGCGCTCGGAGAGCGTCTCGACCACCCTGTGCTCGCTGCGCGCCTTGGGCTGCATCCCGACGATGTCATCCTCGACCCCACGCTCGGGGTGGGAACGATTGAGCTCCACTACGGCGTCGGGCTCCGCGGAACCCCGCGGCTTCGGGTTCGGGCCGGGTTGCAGCCCACCGGCGGCGATGTGCTGATCCACGCGGAAGCCGCACGCGAGGTCCGGGCGTTCTTCGAAGAAGCAGGGATTCTTCGAGGAACGCTGGAGCGCGTGAGAGCGTGGCTGCGAGGCGGAACCCTCTCGACGGCAGACGAGCTCGCCATTGAGCTTCGCAAGCACGCCCGCATGATCGAGGCCCGCGAGCGGGCGCTCTCGGGCCTACCCCTTGACGCCGGCGCGGCCGCCCGGCTTCAGGACGACATCGTCCAGCTGCGTGAGGCCGCCTCAACGCTCAGGACCCGCCTCGCGGTCGGCGGTGTGCCGGAGGGCGTGATCCGAGCGGACCTGGACAGCCGCTGGCGGCGCCGCATGGGGTCGGAAGCGTACTCGGACCTCCGAGCGGCCGGTCGTGACTACGGGCTCACGGACTCGCAGCTCGATGACGCGCTCGAGCTCATTCGAGGCCGACATGGCTTCGCAAACGGAGTCGACTCCCCCGAGGCGTTGCGAGGTTGGTTGCGGGTCGCGGCCGATCTTCATGCTGCTGGTCACCCGCAGAAGTTGGCTAGAGTCCTCCGCCTCGCCCGCTCGACCGAGGAGAGGCGAACCTTCTTGGTCCTCTACAACCGATTCCGCTCGGCGGGCGTCGATGGAACCTCCCGTCTACTCTCCGAGATCGTGCAGCAACCGAGCAAGTGGCGTGGCGGCATGGCCCAACTCGGCTTGGCGGACAAAATCGGCGTCGAGCGGATCGCTGCGTTCGAGCTCGACGAGGAGGTCATTCGATTGGCCGACGGCACGACTCGCCGTCGCGTGTCGGACGTGGTCACCAGACCGGGAAGCGTCGAACTCGCGAGCGGGACACTGACGTTCGGACGTGGGACGCGAATCGAGGTCAAAGACTGGCGTCTTTGGCGGCCCGAGCGTCTCGAGCGCCAGATGACCGTGGACCTGCGCCGACTCACAAGCGATTTCACGGACGCGGAAGGCATACGGAACTACCGCCTCGTCTTCACCCGAGGGCAGCCACAAGTCGTTGAGGCCGTCGAGACCGGAGCGCGGCTGGCCGAGGACGAGGCGGAGGCGGTGCTCGAGGTCATCTCTGCGGGGCCCCTCGGTGGTGCGGACACCACCGCCCCCGCAGCAGAGGCCCACTCTGCTGCGGGGGCGGTGGGCTTCCGGACCCGCTCTCTGTCGATGGAGGAAGTGTACAACGACGTTTGGGACGTCATGGAGCGGAGCATGCGGCGCGAGGCAGCGAGTCCCATCTTCGTCACGCGCGTTCACGAACGCTACATCTCAGCACGGCATCAACTGGTCCTCGTCGATCGACTCGACTAGAGTGCCGGCGATCATGTCAGGGAAGGTTCGGCAACGGTTCGGAGGTCGGTACGACATGGTCGTGCGTCCGAACGCTCTCGGGCGCCACCTCAGTGTAGTATGGTCAGAGAATCGCAGCCGAGTCGGCGCCGGTCAATCGAGTCTCTTTCACGTAGGCGACCAGCTTGTGTGGCGACACGGCGACGTTCTCCATGAGATTATAGGCGATCTCGGCGCAATCGAAACGCGACGAATGCGCGTTATCGCGGATCTCAGCATGGTCGATCATGGCGCTGGCGAAGAGATTGCTCTCCTGGACAGACATTTGACCGTATGGGCATGGCGACCGGGCAGTGACCCATTCGCTATCGGCACGCACAAGCGCGCAGGCTCAGATGCGATACTGCTTCCATGCAGAGACCTCCTGCTGTCGTCTCCGCAGGATCCGACAGTTCTACTCGGTTCCGATGGCGACATACGGTGGAGTTCAGTGATCGGCGGGATGTCGGCGTTGGTCGATCCCGAGGAAGGGGTCGCGATTCTGGACGCTCAGAACGCAGTCGTTGCCCTCGATCTCGCCGACGGCCGCGAGCGATGGCGGTCCGAACGGTGCGAGGGTGGAGTGATCCTGGTGTGTACGATGGACGGTGTTGCGTGGGCAAACTTCCATGGTGCCGGTTCGCGCGCCCTGTCGCTGCGGACCGGTGACATCGTGGCGTCGACTGAGTGCTCGATGACCCGCAACGGACAGATGGACGTTGCGGGTCGATACCATGACTGGTTCGGGTACGGATACGAAATCATAGACCTAGCCGCGGGCGGCGAGTTGCTGTTGTCGACAGAGAAGCTGCGGACCGAGGACGGCCGGTCGCCCCGTCCTGCGGGGGCGCGGCCCATCCCGACCACAGACGGACGACTCATCTGCCGCGAAACGCGATTCGTCCACGAGCTCTCGGTCGACGACCCGACGAACCTGCGCTGCCTCTACCGGACGACGAACAGCATCATCATCAGTGTAGCGGTGGCTCACGAGCGCCTGTACGTGTTGGACGACGAAGGCACCCTAGTCGTCCTCGCCGCGTGAACGGATACTACGGATCGAGGGCGTGAAGTTCTCGCTGGTGCCGGCGCCGATCGCCGAGGCGTACGTGGCGCTCGGGTGCCTCGACAGCCCCGACCGCCCGTTCCCCGAGATCCGCGAATACTTCGCCGAGCCGGAGCGCACGATGCCGCCGCTCGTCGACATGCTGAACGAGCTGATCGCCTCGTCGTGCTGTGACCG
>JAHBWH010000294.1 GCA_019637115.1 Myxococcales bacterium
TTCGAGGCGTTCGTCGGCCCGCCGCTCGAGCCTTCGACGAACGACCGCACCAATGAACGGCTGCGCAGCCTCGATCAGGCCATCGAGGCCGAGCAGCAGCGACTGAGAGACGCGGTCCAGCAAGACGAGCGCGCGTCCGGGTCGCCGACCTACGTCCCGCTGGCCGGGCCGCTGCCGGGCGCGACCGACGGCTCGTCGCAGCGCACGAACGACGTACGAAGCATCACGTTCACCGAGTCGGTCGGCAGCGACGGTGAGCTCGCGAAGGTCGAGCTCGAGGTCCACAACGTCTACGACCCGACCAGCCAACGCTATCGGTACTCGGACCCACCCAAGGGCGAGGACTCGCCGCTCCTCGACTACGGCCGCACGCTGGCGCTTCGCCTCGGGTACCGTGACGACCTCACCTTCGTCTTCGACGGAGTGATCACCGCGTACCGGATCAGCTTCCCCGTCGAGGGCGCCTCGATGATCTCGGTCACCGCGGTCGATCGACGCGACGCCCTCCGGTCGTTCACTCCGCCGCGCCCACCGGCCGCGCGATACGACACCGAGGAAGAGGCGCTCAAGGACCTCGTCGGCCAGGCGGGCTTCTACCTCGCGCGTCGTTCGGAGAGCCAGGCGACCCCTCCGGCGGGACGGGTTCGGTTGCCGCGCGACGGGGATGTCGGCAGCTACGTGCGGGAGCGCGCGCTGCGCGTCGCGCTCGAGCTCTCGTGCCTCGGCGAGACGATCTTCGCGCTGAGCCCAGGCGACGTCGCGGCGGAGGCGTTGGTCTACCGGTACCGAAGCGGCCTCATCTCGTTCACGCCGAGCTTCGACGCGAACGGCCAGCGGACGCGCGTGATTGTCCGCGCCCGTACGCCCAGGGGCGCGTCGCTGGTGGGGCGGGCCTCTCTGGAGGAGCTCCAGGTGGACGGTCTCACGCCGACCGACGGCGAGAGCGCGCTCGTGACCGTCGAGAATCGCTCCGTGCGCGACCGCGAGGTCACGGTCACGGACGTGTACGCCGAGAGCCAAGCCGAGGCGAACCAGCTCGCGCTGGCGCTCCTCAAGCGGAACCTCGACCGGCTCTTCACCGCCCAGGGGGAGCTGATCGGCGACCCGCGGGTGCGCGCGGGGACGTCGCTGCGCATCGAAGGCGTCGGCCGGTTCGACGGCGTCTACTACGTCACGCGGGCGATCCATGAGTACGGGGAGGGTGGCTACCGCACGCGCTTCACCGCGCGCCGCAACACCCGCCCTCGGGTGCGCCAGGACGGCGAGGGAGAAGCGACATGAGGACGGGCGAGCGCTACTTCGGCGTGTACCTCGGGACGGTGCTGGACGCGGACGACCCCGACGGACTCGGGCGCGTTCGGCTCGAGACCGACCAATACACCGACACCGAGGATGACCCGACCTGGGCGGCGGTGACGCGCCCCCTCGCGGGCGACGTGTTCTCCGTCTTCTTCACGCCGAAGGTTGGCGACCAGGTGGTGTTCTCGTTCCTCGCGGGCGACGTGCGGCAGCCCATCGTCCTCGGCTACGCGCACACGGACGAGAAGAAGCCCGCCGATGTGAGCGAGACCAAGCACGCCATCGTGATCAAGGACGTCGGGAGCATCACCTTCGACGAGGCCAACGGGGGAAGCATCACGATCGCGCACGCGCGGGGCGGGAGCATCGTGCTCGAGCGGGACCATGTGTCGATAGAGGCGTCGAGCGTCTGCGTGAACGGCGAGGGCGTCGTGCTCGTGCCCTTCATCGACCAGGTCTTCCGCACCCACCAGCACAGCGTCGCCGAAGCCGCCACGGTGGCACTGACGCAGCCGACTCCAGGCCCGCTTCCACCCCGCGTCAAGACGGACTGCCGCCCATGACCCGCTCCATCCTCGGTCGCGGCGTTCGCTTCCCCTTCCACCCCGGCGCGACGGGCGGCCTCGCCTACGTCGAGGGCGAGGACCTCGTCTTCCAGTCGATGAAGCTCATCCTCGCGACCGCGATCGGCGAGCGCCAGATGCGCTTCCGCTTCGGGAGTGAGCTGCCCGACCTCCTCTTCGAGCCCATCACCGGCGCGACGCTCGCGGCCCTCGAAGAAGCCGCGCGGACGGCCCTTCGCGATCACGAGCCGCGCGTTCGTGTGCTCGCCATCGACGCCGTGCCTGCCCCCGACGTCGCGTCGCGCGTCGACTTGAAGGTCGAGTTCATCCTCCTGTCCTCGAGCCGCCGCGAGAACCTCGTCTTCCCCTTCTATCTGGAGCAACGCTGATGCCGCTCGTCCCGCCCCGGCTCGACAACCGGACCTTCGAGCAGATCGTCACGGAGATCCGCAAGCGCATCCCCTCGTTCACGCCCGAATGGACCGACCTGAACGAGAGCGACCCTGGCATCACGCTGGCGCAGCTCTTCGCGTTCTTGAGCGAGCAGCTCCTCTTCCAGGTCAACCAGGTGCCCGACAAGGGGCTCGTCACCTTCCTGAAGATGGTCGGCGCCGAGCTGCACCCAGCCTCGCCCGCGACCACCGACGTCACCTTCAGCCGCTTTCAGGGCACTCCGCCTGCGACCTACTACTC
Organism: Myxococcales bacterium; assembly: GCA_019637115.1. GTDB lineage: Bacteria > Myxococcota_A > Polyangia > Polyangiales > Houyiibacteriaceae > JACKEH01. The sequence goes on from JAHBWH010000294.1 coordinate 2,556, forward strand.
GCCCATCGACGCCGGCACGGACGTGCGGACCGCCGCGCCGCCGCCGGGAGAGAAGACCCCCGTCCGCTTCGAGACCACGCGCGACCTCCAATACCTGCACGGTCAGCTCGTCGAGATCGTGCACATCGACTGCGACGGCCGCGTCGAGCTCTTCGCCGCGCAGAACCGCGCCGCCACCGGCAGCTTCCGCCCCTTCGGCGGCGCGACCTCGCTCGACGACGAGCTCTACCTCGTCTTCGATCTCGATCCGCCGTCGACGACGCTGACGCCTTGGCCGCAGGGCGAGCTCACCCTACGGTTGAACGTCGCCGGGTCGGCAGCCGTCGGCGAGCCGCCGCCCTCCGACGCGCCATCGCAGCTCCTGTGGTCCTACGCGAGCGGCTCGCACCCGGTCGATGGTGGCCGGTCGCTGGACTTCACCGATCTGACGCCGAGCGGCGACTCGACCGCGTCGTTCACGCGCAGCGGCTACCTCGCGTTCCGCTTCGACGCGCCCGACATGCTCCAGCGCGCGCCCGCCGACGCCATCGTGCCCACGTTTCGTAACCGGTTCGTGCTGCGCGCGCGTGTGCGCGAGCTCGGCGTCTTCGGCGTGACCCCGCCTTCGCTCTCGAGCATCCGCCTCAACACAGTCCCGGCCCGCAACCTGACCACCGTGAAGAACGAGCGCGTCGGCGCCTCCACGGGCCTTCCCTTCCAGCGCTTCCGCCTCGCGAACGCACCCGTCTTCGTAGGGAGCGTCACCTTGGAGGTCCGGCCGCCCGGCGGCGCGCCCGAGACCTGGACGGAGGTGCAAGACCTCTTCGCCGCGCGCGCTGGCGAGAAGGTCTTCCAGCTCATCCCCGCGACCGGCGAGCTCCTCTTCGGCAACGGAACGTTCGCGGCGATCCTGCCGCCCGACGACGGGAGCATCGCGGGCGGCAACATCGTCGCGACCTACCAATACGGCGGCGGTCGGCGCGGCAACGTCGGCGCGCGGACGCTGACCCGCGTCGGCACGGTGAACGCGGACGCGACGAACCTGCTCTCCGCCAAAGGTGGCGATGACGAAGAGCCGGTCTCCGAGGGCGTGACGCGCGCGCCGGCGATGGTCCGCTCGCGCTTCCGCGCGGTCTCGGCCGCCGACTTCGAGGCGCTCGCGCGCGAGACGCCCGACGTCCGGATCGCGCGGGCCTTGGCGCTCCCGAACACCCGCCCCGGCCTTCGCCCGGGGCTCTCCACCGGAGCCGTCACCGTCGTGCTCGTCCCGAACGCGCCTTTCGAGGACAGCATCCACGGCCCGATCCCGCTCCCCTCGAGCACCGCGGCGTCGGTGCTCGCCTACCTCGATCAGCGGCGCCTCGTGACGACGCAGGTCTTCGTCGCCGGGGCCACGTTCCGCCAGGTCACCGTGGACGCCACGCTCCGCTCCGACCGGGGAGCCAGCCTCGCCGAGACACGCGCCCGCGCGCTCCTCGAGGTCCAGCGCTACTTCCATGCGCTCGTCGGCGGCGACGAGGGCGTGGGCTTTCCGTTCGGAGGAACCGTCTTCTACTCCCGCGTGACCGAGCGGCTCTCGAGCGTCGAGGGCGTCGCCCGCGTGGACCGCCTCCGCCTGCGGCTCGACGACGGCGACTACCAAGAGTGCGCCGACCTGCCAATCGCGCCCGGGACGCTGCTCTATTCGGGACTGCACCTCGTGCGCGTGGAGGCGGCGTGACCGACGTCCTCCGGCTGCCCGACCTGCGCGGTCCCCGCGCCGCCCCCGGCGTGTCGGGGTGGTGCGCGGTCGACGTCGCGCCGTCGGTGCACGTCCCTAGCCTCGACCAAGCGCGGCGCTGCGCGGACGCGCCCGTCGACCCGCGGCGCTGCGAGGCGCAGCCCATCGCCTTCGACCTCGACGACGCCGCCGTGCTCGTGCGCATCCCCGCCGCCGGGGCCACCGTCACGGTGACCCTCGCGGCGCCCTGGCTCGACGAGCCACCCACCCTGATCGTGGAGCCCGTCCTCGGCGGCGCGCCCACCCGCGCCGCGGGCGTCCTTCTCGGCGGAGGCCTGCGCGTCGCCTACCGAGGCGCCATCCCGGCGGCGCTGCCCGCGGGCGAGTATCGGTTCTTCGTCGAAGGCTTCGAGGGCATCGCGCGATCGTTCCGGATCGCCTCGGGGCCCGTGACCATGCTGGAGCCCACCGAGTCGTGCGCGATCACGCTCGTGCCGACGATCACGCTGGCCGTCGCGCAGGGTCCCACGACCGGCGCGCTGCCGCGCCCACCGCTCCTCGCGGTCGATCCGCGCACTGGCGCGCTCGTGGCGGCGTGGTCGGTCAACGGGCGCGGCCAGCGCCTCGTCCCAAGCGGAGCGGACGTCGAGCTCCAGGGGTCGAGCGGCACCCCGATGGCGACGCTCACCGCGGCGGGCGGCGTCCGCGACGCGCTCTTCGCGTTCGGAGGCGTGCTCGTCCTCTCCCCGACGGCGGTCTACCGCTTCGATCTCGACGGCCGCGCCGATCCTGCGCCGCTCGTCACGGACTCGAGCGACGCCATCGCGCTCGCCCACGTCGACCCACGGCGCCCCGAGGGCGACATCCTCATCGTGCAGCGCGGCACCTCGTCGCCCGCCGGCACCAAGAACGTCCGCCGCGTGCGCCCCGACGGCACCGAGCTAGCGCCGCCCGAGCTCTTCGACGGACGCGGCTGGTACGCCGCGCACCGCAGCGCGGCCTTCACGTTCGATCCGACGACCTGCGCGTTCGCCGTGGACCCCGCGCGCGTCTCCATCGACTGCTGTCGCGCGCCCGCGCGCCTCCTCAGCGAGGCGGAGGCGCGCCTCTTCTCGTTCGTCGCGGACCTGCGCCAGCTGCGGCAGCGGCGGAGCTACCTGACGGGTGGGGTCGCCACGGTGACGCTCGGCCCACGCGCGCCCGAGGATCCGCTCGACGCGGGGCGGCCCGACACCGAGTGGCACCGCGTCCGCGTGCACGGTGAGCTCCCCCCTGGATGCACGCTCGAGCTCGAGACGCGCACCTCGAACGATCTCCTGGCCGGCGATCCGCGTGTCCCCGGCGGGTGGTCGAAGGTGGCGATGGCGACCTCCGGCTCCGAGGTCCCGGTCGCATCGCCAGGCGACCCCCGACCGCTCGCGGCCGACTACCTCGTGCTCGCCGCGGCCGGTCGCTACCTGTGGATGCGCTTCTCGCTCGGCAGCGACGGCGTCTCGACGCCACGTATCACCTCGCTCGAGGTCGAGCGACCGCGCGTCGGGATCGCGCGCTTCTTGCCGCGCGTCTACCAGGACTCGACGCCAGAGGACGACTTCCTCCGCCGCTTCTTGGCGCTCTTCGAGACCACGACGCTCGACGGCGTCGCGGCGCGACTCGACGCGTACCCGGAGCTCTTCGATCCGCGCACGGCACCGGAGCCGATGCTGCCTTACCTCGCAGCTTGGCTCGAGATGCCGACGCCCGAGATCGTCCTCGCAGACCCCACGCGCCTTCGCCGCGCGCTCATCGCCGCGCCCGAGATCGCTCGGTACCGAGGCACCGCCCGCGGCATCGAGCTCATCATCCGCGCGTACACCGACGTCGTCGCGCGCGTGCGCGAGTCGTTCCGGCTCGGCCAGCCCTTCGTGCTCGGCGTCGGCGCGACGCTCAGCAGCGCCAGCGCCTCGACGGGCGCCTCGACGGGCACTTCGACGGGCACTTCGACGGGCAGTGTGCACACGTGGACCGGCACGGTGCTGGGCTGCGGCACCCGCCTCAGCGACGAGCCCGGGCCCACCGACCTCGACGAGGCCACGCTCGGGTGCACGTACCTGCTCGAGTGCGACGAGCGAAGCGGCGTGCGGCCCGCGGAGTTCGAGGTGCTCGTGAACGCCTGGGACGTGTGCAGCAGCGAG
>JAHBWH010000295.1 GCA_019637115.1 Myxococcales bacterium
GGCGTGGGTGCCGTCCTTCCACGCGGCCTTGAAGGCGAGGCGGACGCGTCCATCGGGGTAGAGCTCGAGGCGGTCCTGACTGAGCGGCGGGCGCGCGACGTAGCGGCAGAGCCGCTCGAAGCGCTTTCGGTCGCGACCGTCGTTCGCGGACTAGCGTCCGCTTCGCCTCGCACGATTACCGCTTCGAACTACCCCACCCACTTCGGCGAGGGCTCCGGTGGGCGAGGGGACGAGGCGCACGGGGTGGACGAGCTTGCTGGTCTTCGCGCCGGGCACCGCACCCAGGAGCTGCACGTCCCCTGCGGACGCGGCGTAACAAGACGCGAGCACGGGCTGCTCGTGGACGAGCGTGTCGCCCTGGTCACTGGGGCCTTCGAGCGAGCGGCCATGCCGCTCGAGCACCACGAGAAACGCGGCGTGGTCCACGCCGCGACCTCGGCGACCTCATCGCCGCTCGGCGGCGGCAGCGCGTGGAAGACAAGCGCGCCCTGCGCGTCACGCACGTACACGCCATCGAGCGCCAGCGTGTGGAAGTGGACATTGAGACGCAGCGCGCTGTCGCTGCGCTGGATGAACGTCACCGCGCCCACCTGCGCCTCGTCCACGCTGCGTAGGCCCAGGTGCCGCTTCGCGCGCCGACGCAGCGAGCACGTCAGCGCGCGGATGAACGCCCCAAGCACGTCCGCGCACAGCCGGCGGTCGTAGGCCATCGCGTAGCGCAGGGACCACGGCAGCGAGCACACCCACTGCCGTATCGGTTCCTGCGGGAGCACCTCGTCGACCAGGTGCGCTGCGACGTCCGACATCCGCCGGCCGACGACGAGGGGCCGATTCCGCCGAGACGACGAGCGCGCCGAAGGCGCGCGGAGTCCAGCCCCGCCGCTTGCACGAAAACTCCACCAACATCTCGTGGCCGCACTGGCGGCACGCGAGCCGCACCACCCCGTGCTCGAGCAGGCCGCAGCGCAAATACTCCTCGAACTCCCGCACCACGAAACGCGGCAGACCGCCCGCCTCCTCGGCCCGCTCGAGAAACCGTGCCAGTGCTCGCGCACCAGCGCGTGAAGCAGCGTCTCCTCCGGGCGGCGCCGCGCGTACCCGTCCGCACGGCCGGGCGCCGGACACGTGCTCTCCGGGATGCGGGCCGCCCACGTTGCTTCATCGGTCACGCCTCACCGCGGGTTGCGCGCCTCCGACAGCCTCAGCTTGAAGTGGAGCTCCTCAGAACGTCACCGCCGAACTCGCCCCCTTCTTCGACGAGGTGGTGACGACGGAGACCTCGTCGAAGATGGCCGAGCGGCTACAACACCGCGGCTGGATCTGCATCGAGCGCGATCTCTCGCGCGAACCTCCGAGCGACGAGCCTCCGAGCGACGAGCCTCCGAGCAACGAGCCTCCGAGCGACGAGCCTCCGAGCAACGAGCGCGGACTGACAGCGCCGTGGATCCACGATACATCGAGCACGGGGTACGCCGATCCGTTCTCCGGAGCTCGAATCTCCAGCGAGCATGAGCGGGAAGGATCCAGGGTTGGCGGCACCCACAACGTCGTGATAGCCCGCCAAGATGTCGCTGAAGGATGCGTTCGCATCGCAGTTCCCTCTCGATGTCGGCCTCCGCTCGGTCGACGTCACCGCCGTCGAGGAGACGGAGGAGGGAGTGTCCGTCACGGTTCGCCTCACCGATCACGATGAGGACGGAGAGATCTCCGGCCTGATGGAGCAGACGTTCGTCCTCGAGCGCCCTGCGCCAGGCCTCTCCGACATTCCGCGACCCCGCCCGGATCGTGTGCCGGTACCGAGCGACGCGATCGATCCCGCTGCGCTCGCGGCGAACGTGCGCCATCACCTGATGCGCGAGGGGCTGCGGCCGATGCCGTTCGAGCTCTTCGAGCCCCCTACGCCCCATCGACCCTTCGCGAAGCCCGCCGAGCCCGACTCGTACTTCGGTGGCCTCAGCGGTGACCTCGCGGAACAGGCGTGTTCCCAGGGATTCGAGTTTCGGTACTTTGTCGTTGATCAGTGGATCGAAGAAGCACGCACGCTCTTCTACCTCGGCCGGCTCGACGCGAAAGCAGGGGGCAATGGGCTCGAGGTGTTCCTGCACCAGAACGAGGGCCAAGAGGTGATGGAAGTGCTCGGCGCGCTCGAGCGTGTGGGTTGCGAGCGGCTCGCGCGGCGATATCGGGAGGCGCTCTGGCTCGCGAATGGAGAAGACGCGGAGGGCGTGAGGGGCTGCAACGAAGACTGGTTGGACGAGAACCTCATCGAGCCTTCGGGCTCGGCTCCGACTTGGAAGACGATCGATCACCACGACGAAGACGGGACGTATCGGCTGCTCCGGGAGGAGCTCGTGCCCAAGGCCATGGCGTACGTCCGCGCGCACGAGTCGGTGTTGTTCACGCCGGGCTCGTAGAGCTCGATTCTCTCTCGAGGAGTTTCCAGATGGCCGAGGTGTTGCGCATCTTCTCCGGTCCGTTCGCAGGTTACGAGTGCACGGTCATCACGCGCGGTCCACAGCGCTCCAAGCTGTCCGTCACGGTGTTCGGCCGTCCCACGGAGGTCGAGCTTCCGAACACGGAGTTCGGCGCTCCGCAAGATGTGCAAGCGAGAGACCCGCTCGAACCGTTCCTGGAAAAGATCGCCGAGGACTGTGCGTGGGCGGCGCGGGAACGACTCGAGGCGTGGTGGGATGCACTCGAAATCGTGAGCGAGGATTCCACGCTCTGGCCTCGTTCTCAGGCGCTCGGAGCCGAGCTCACGCGCGAGGCCGAGGCACTCGCCGCGCGTCTGGCAACCGAGCTTCGCGACCGAACGCGTGGTTTGAGCGCGGTGGAAGTGGCGGCACATTTCGAGGCACACGACTCGGAGTATCGACCCTACCGAGCACGGTTCCGCGAGCGAGAGGCGGGAGCGGGCGCGGACGTGGAGGCCGCAGCACGAATCCGACGCCAACGTCAGCGCGCTGCGTTCCGATGTCACTGGCACGCTTCGGCGCGCGACGTCGGTTCCCCGACAGAGCGGCTCGAAGCCGCCTGGGAAGCGGCCAAAGGTTCTCGCGACGGGGCGCGACGTCGTTCTGCCGAGCTGGAGGCATTCGACCGGTGGGGCCGATCGGCGTTGGAAGCGATCTTCAATCGGGAGCGAAGCTTCGGCGTACCCTCACCCGAACCGCTGCGGCTCGTGGAGCTCTCCGAGCTTCCTCCAGACCACCCCTGGCGGGACGAGCCTCCGCGCGCGCCTCAGGTCGTCGAACGCATCTGGGCTCCGGTGCGTGACCGGGCTCCGTTGCTCGTCGCGGAGCTCACTCGATCGGTTCGGGCCCTCTACGCAGCCGAGTCGGAGGGAGATTGGCTGTTGCTCTACGCGTGTGACGTCGTGGTCGGCGGGGCGCCCGCGCTCTCCATCCTGGTTGGAGGGCCTTCGCTCGGTGCGGCACGCAGCGAGCTCATCGACGAGAATCTCCCGCAGGTCGTTCGCCGTCTCGGTTGGAAAGTCCCTGGCGATCTTCGTGACTTCTATCGATGTCATCACGGCTTCGGGAGGTTCTCGACGGAGTTCGATCCGGGCTCGGTGTTGCCCGCCCATCAACTCCGCCTGCTCGGTGAGAGAATGAACGAGGTCGCGCTCGCGCAAGGGTTCGTGCCGGCGGGCTACGTGTTCGACGACCTCCTCGGGTTCTTCCCAGACATGGCCGGGAACGGGCGGTATTTCTGGCGCGACGGCACCGGCGCCGAGCTGCGTGGCACCGTCGATTGGGATCACGAGACGCGCGAGATCGACACGCCTCAGTCGTTCTGGGACTTCCTCGACACCGACGCACTTCGAAGCTGGCTCATCGACGGCTGAGATGCGCTCTAGAGGACACCCCGGACAGCGCGACAATGCGCGGGAGATCGACTAGGATGTTCCACTCGGGGAGCTCGTCGGCGGCCTCTGCCAGTCGGCGGAGTGCGTATGCCAATCCGTCGCGTACCAGTGCGATGCGACTCCGCATCGGCACGCAACGTGCGGGGAGCCCTCGGCGCTCTCGAAAAGTGACCCTCCTGTGCCCAACGTCAACTAGAATTCCCCACTCGGCGACAACTAGATCTCCCCATCGGGTTGGTTTTCGATGGCCTGACTCGTCGGGGCCTCTGATTCCTGCGTGAGGACCTCCGTGTAGTTGTCGTTGCGCTCGAGTGCAGCGTCGGCTCGGAAGCTCCGCTTCGAGACGAGCTCGAGGATCACGGAGTGGTGGACGAGCCGGTCGATGGCGGCGGCGGTGGTCATCGCGTCCTTGAAGATCCGGTCCCACTGGCTGAAGACCAGGTTGCTCGTGATTACGCTCTTGCGCTCGTAGCGAGCCGCGAAGAAAGTGAAGAGGACTTCCATCTCGTCGCGCTCCTGCTGCACGTAGCCGATGTCGTCGAGGATCACGGCGTCGAACGAGTCGAGACGATCGAGCTCGCGCTCGAGGAGGAGGTCGTGCTTGGCGCGTAGGATCCTCTGAACGAGCATCGCGGTGGAGGTGAACAGAACGGATCTGCCACGACGCACGAGCTCGTATCCTATCGCGGCGCAGAGGTGGGTCTTCCCGCGGCCGGGCAGCCCGAAAACGAGCACGTTCTCCGCGCGGTCGAGGAAGTCGCCCGAGCAGAGAGCCGGGATCTGTCGCTGGACCTTGGTCGGCCATCTCTTCGTGTCCAGCGTCGCGAGCGTCTTGTCGGGCGGGAGCCCGGCGGCCTTGAGGAGCCGCTCGATCTTCCGAACGCGACGCTCTTCGATCTCGAGCTCGCATAGGTGCTGAAGCGACTGGCCGAGAGTCCATCCATCGCGATCTGCGACTGCTCGCCCGGGAGCGTTTCGAGTCGCGTGAAGACCTCGCGCGCGACCCGAGGGCGGTGCCGACCTACGAAGCGCCGCAACGTCCGCAGGCTCCCGGTATAGCCCCGCTGAACGATCATGTCGTAGAGGCGCGTCGCGCACAGGCGCGGGTAGCGCTCCAGCGTCTCGAGGAGGAAGCCCTGGTACGGGTCGAGCAGGCTCGGTCGAGGCGCGCCGTGCTTGGGCTCGGGCCCGCGCGGACCGAGCACGCGTGTGACGACGTCGAGGTGTACGCCGAGCTGGGTCGCGATGGTGCCGCGCTTCCAGTGCTCGCCGAAGTGGAGGCGGCGGATCTCCACCACGGTCTCGCGGTCGACGGTCATCGCGTCCACTCCCAGGTGAGCGGACGCAGGTCGCGGAAGTCGCCGTTGCCCGACAGTCGAAGCCTCTGCTTGGCGCGACGCCGGTCGCCTCGCGCGCTCCGGGGGGCGACGTCGACCTCGTAAAAGACGCTCGCGCGGCCGACGTCGAGCGCGTCGGCGAGGCCGAGTGAATCGGACGAACCGGAGCGGTCGTCCACACACAGCACAACGCGCAGCTGCTCGCCCAGCAGCAGCGACAGCCCCTCCAGCCAGGTCACCATCGAGCGCGGGTGCGCGTTCGCGCTCCGCGGCAGCACCGCCTTGCCGATGTCGTTCGGGCCCTGCGTGATCAGCACCCGCGTCCGCGTCGGCTCCGCAGACAACCTCACCAACGTGTTCATCTTCGTCGTCTCCCGCCGAGAGCGACACAGGCGGCGTCGACGTGACGAAGCCCGCGCTCTCGGCCGGAGCGACCATCGCGGCGATTGGCAAGTTTGCGGCAGGGTGTCCCGTCACGCGCAGCTCGCGCAGGCGAACGCGCAGCCGGTACGCGCGGTTACGATCGGCGTGATCCGCGAGACCGTCCGGGCTCGCCTGGTGCCGCGCGTTGCTGCGCCGCCGCGACGCGCGACGGGCCAGATCGCGGTGCTCCGCGCAGCAGTACTGCTGCCCCCGGTCGCAGCATGGGCAGACGTGGAACACCCGCTTGCACCACGGGCAGCGCGCCTCTCGACCCGTCTCGTGTTCGTGCTGACCCACCGACCCCGGCGGACCTGACGATTCTTTGCCTCGCGCACGCGAACGCGAGAACGTCTCTGCGTCGGGCCGTCCTGTCCAACCCGACCGGGGGCTCAGGTGCCGACCTGGGCCCTCTCGCTTTCCGTCGTCCTGTCCGAGACCGATCGTATCGGCCTCGCGCGGGAACACCGTAGTTCGCGATCAGATTCTACGGATCCTGATGGCCGCCTAGACGGCATGACCCGCACCGCGCCGCCGACGCGGAAGTTGTACTGAAAGACGCGCTTCTCGCACGCCTACGAGGGGCTCCTCGAGAGCGTCTTTGAAAGACGCTCTCGAGGAGCCCCTCGTAGGCGTGCGAGAAGCGCGCGTCGGCGCCCACGCGCGCGCGCTCGCTCCGCCATCCGACCCCGAAGAGCACCTCGATCAGTGCCGCGAGCACGGCCC
>JAHBWH010000296.1 GCA_019637115.1 Myxococcales bacterium
ACGGACCCCGACACGGACACGGACCCGCACCCGGACCCGCTCGCGACGAGCTCAGTACAGCGAACCGGAAGTTCGTGACCAGGTGCAAAGAGGCGCTCGTCCAGCAAGGCGCGACGAGGGAGCGGGCTGTTGGCCCGTGACTGAGGAGCAACGCAGCTGGACGGGATGGATCTGCCGCACCTGGTCGCGAACTTCTGGGGAGCTGTACTCAGCCCATCGCCTGCCGAGCGACGTCCACGCTCACGAGCCCCGCCTTCACGAGCTCGCGCAGCGACATCTCGAACGTCTGCATCCCATATGGATGCACGCCGCGCTCCATGACGTCCTTCAGAGGCAGATTCCCCTCCGGGCTGCGGATGGTCTCTCGCGCCGTACCGGTCATCACCAAGAGCTCGACCGCGATGACTCGGCCCTGACCGTCCGCCCTCGGCAAGAGCCGCTGGGCGACGATCCCCTTGAGGTTGTCGGCGAAACGCTCGCGCGTCTCTTGCACGTTCTCGGACTTCGAGAGGGCGAGCACGCGACCCACCGTCCGCGCCACGTCGGGCGTGTGCAGCGTCGAGAGCACCAAATGCCCCGTCTCCGCCGCCTTCAGCGCGATATCCATCGTCTCCTCGTCGCGGATCTCGCCCACGAGGATTACGTCCGGGTCCTGACGCAGCGCGGCGCGGAGCGCCGTCGCGAAGTCCTTCGTATCGAGCCCGACCTCTCGCTGTGACACGGACGAGAGCTGGTCGGCGTGAATGTATTCGATCGGATCCTCGATCGTGACGATGTGCGCGCGGCGGGTCGTATTGATATGATTGACCATCGCCGCGAGCGTCGTGCTCTTGCCATTGCCTGCCGCGCCGACGCAGAGGATCATCCCGCGCTCGTTCTCGGCGAGGCGCGAGATCCCCGGCGGCAGACGGAGAGCCTCGAAGCTCGGGACCTCCAAGGGGATCGCACGCAACGCCATCGCGAGGGAGCCCCGCTGGCGGTAGACGTTGACGCGGTACCGCCCGATCCCGCTCGCCCCGTAGCTCGTGTCGTACTCCATCAGGTCTTCGATCGCGCCCGCGTAGCGGGAACGCCGGAGCACGATCTCGGCGAGCGCCTTCGTCTGCTCCGCGTTCAGCTTGTCCCCCTGCAGATAGTGGAGGTCACCGTTGACGCGGAAGGCCGGCGGCTGCCCGACCTTCAAGATCACGTCGCTCGCCTTGTATTGCGCGCCCTTCTTCAACAACGCGAGGAGCGTGGACTCGTCCATGGGCCCGAATTCTACGCGGCAAGCCCACCGGCGGGAAAGCGTCAACGCATCCCGCCACCACCCAATCGACCTCGGACCCAGACGCAGACCCGGACGCAGGCCCGGAACGCGGCCCCGGAACCGGACGCGGCCCCGGAACCGGAAGCGGCCCCGGACCCGGAAGCGGCCCCGGAACCGGACGCGGCCCCGGAACCGGACGCGGCCCCGGAACCGGACGCGGCCCCGGAACCGGACGGACGCGGAAGCGGACCCGGACCCGGAAGCGGAAGCGGACGCGGACCCGGAAGCGGACGCGGAAGCGGACCCGGACCCGGAAGCGGACGCGGCCCCGAAACCGGACGCGGCCCCGAAACCGGACGCGGCCCCGGAACCCGCGGACGCGCACGCGGACCCGGACCCCAACACCGCCGGCCCACCCCACGCCCCTCGCCGCAACGCGCGCCCGTGCTACCTCCTGGGGTCGTGTTCCTCCCGCCCCTCGCCCCCACCTTCGACGCCGCGCTGCGCGACGCGGCGAGCCAGAACGCGAAGTTCCGCTTGGCGGCAGCCGAGCGGCTCGCCGACGCTCCGTCGGGGCGCGAGGACGAAGCCAAGGCAGCGCTGCGACGCCTCGCCGACGACCCGCTCGGACCGATCCGCCAAGCCGCCGTGACGGGGCTCGGCGCGCTCGGAGACGCCGACGCCTCGGCCCTGCTGCACGCCCGCTTCGACGACGGCCACGTCGAGGTCCGTCAAGCTGCCGTCACCGCCGCGAGCCGCGTCGACGCGGACGTCACGTGGTTGCTCGACCTCCTCGACGATCCACGGCCCGAGCTCCGCTACCAAGCGATCCGCGGCCTCGTCGAGCGCCTGCCCACGCACGCGCCGCGGCTCGTCGCCCGGCTGAAGGACGAGGACGATCGCGTGGCATCCGCCGCCGCGCGTGCGCTCGCGGAGCTGCTCGCCGATCCAGAGGTCGAGCCCATGCTGCCGAGCCCGAACGCACGCCCGGATCGCCCGGCACGAGCGCATGACGCCACCCGCGATGGCGCCACCCGCGATGGCGCCACCCGCGATGGCGCCACCCGCGATGGCGCCACCCGCGATGGCGCCACCCGCGATGACGCCGCGCGCGATGACGCCGCGCGCAGCGAAGTCCTCGACGCGCTCGCCGAGGCGTCCGAGCGCGAGGGAGTCGCCTTCGCGGCCGCGGTCGCGCTGGCGCTCCTCGGCGACCCGCGCGGCGAGCCCGCGCTCATCCGCGCCCTCGACGAGCGCGCGACCGTCCTCGAGGCGGTCGAGGCGCTCGGCGAGATCGCTGGCCCTGCCGGAGTCCAAGCGCTCCGCGCCCTCGCCTCCCGGCGCATGCTGCCGCTGCTCCTGCGCGCTGCCGTGGGAGCGGCGCTCGCGCGCCGTGGCGAGGCCGACGGCGCCACGGAGCTCGCCAAGGTGCTCGAGGCGTGGCGGGCGGACGGCCGCGACTACGCCGTTCACGCCGCGGGGGTCTTGCGCCTCGAGGCGCTCGTCCCCACCCTCGTCGGGCTCAGCCAGCGCCTACGCGGCGCCGACCCCGTCACGCTCGCCCACACCCTGAGGGTCTTCGCGGATCGGGAGGACGCGCGGGTGGCGCTCGACCGCCTCTCCGCGCGCTTCGGCGAAGCGCTGACCGCCGACTGACCTCTACGGCCCCCGAGCGAGCTTCTGCAAACGAACCTCATGACCGCGCCCCTCTTCGACACCCACTGCCACCTCGACGATCGCCGCTTCGCTGGCGACTTCGACGACGTCCTCGCGCGGGCGCGCGCCGCGGGCCTCTGGAAGGTAGCGACCATCGGCTGCGTCCGCGGCGAGGACACCCTGCGTCGAGCCTTCGACCTCGCCACCCGCCACGCCGACTGGATGGTGACGACCATCGGCGTGCATCCACACGACGCGAAGGCGCTCGAGGGCCCCGAGGGCGACGCGCTCTTCGCCCAAATCGCCGCCCTCGCGCGCGAGCCGCTCGTCGTGGCGGTCGGGGAGATGGGCCTCGACTACCACTACGACTTCAGCCCGCGGGAGGTGCAGCGCGAGGTCTTTCGACGGCAGATCGCCCTCGCCCGGGAGGTCCGCAAGCCCATCGTCGTGCACAGCCGCTCGGCCTACGACGACACCCTCCAGATCCTCCGCGAGGAGGGGGCACGCGACGTCGGCGGCATCCTGCACTGCTTCAGCGAGGACGCGGCCTTCGCCCACGCCGCGCTCGACATGGGCTTCGTCGCGAGCTTCAGCGGGATCGTCACCTTCAAGTCCGCCGAGGCGATCCAGGACGCTGCCAAGCGCCAGCCGGCCGACGCGATCCTCGTCGAGACCGACGCGCCCTACCTCGCCCCGATCCCCTTCCGCGGCAAGCGGAACGAGCCCGCATACGTCGCTCACACGGCGAGCTTCGTGGCGGATCTCCGCGGCGACGACCCCGACGAGCTCCGACAGCGGACCACCGAGAACGCCTGTCGGGTCTTTGGAATCACCGATTTGCCTTGACGGCGAGCGACCGTCCCCTAACCTTCCCGCCCCTCTGGGTTCCCCCCCAGAGTCATCGGAGCACGTCGTGAACACGAACCTCGGCCTCATCGGCAAGAAGATCGGCAACTCTCAAGTTTTCACGGATGACGGCGAAGTTCGCCGCGTCACCGTGGTTGAAGCGGGCCCCTGCGTCGTCGTCGGCAAGCGCACGGCGGACAAGCACGGCTACACCGCCCTCCAGCTCGGCTTCGGCAAGAAGCGCGACAAGAGCGTGACCAAGCCCGTCGCGGGCCAGTTCGAGAAGCTCGGCGTCGCCGTCCCGGCGGTCGTCCAGGAGATCCGCGTCCCCGCGGAGGTCGTGGACAGCTACGAGGTCGGGCAGCAGATCAGCGTCGCCGACGTGTTCAGCGAGGGTCAGTTCGTCGACGTGGCGGGCACCTCGAAGGGCCACGGCTTCACGGGCGTCATGGTCCGCCACAACTTCTCTGGCTACAAGCGCACGCACGGCGCGCACGAGTACCAGCGGCATGGCGGCTCGATCGGCATGAACATGACGCCGGGTCGGGTCTTCAAGGGCAAGCGCATGGCCGGCCAGCACGGCAACGCGCGGGTCACGGTTCAGAACCTCAAGGTCACGAAGGTCCTCCCCGAAGAGGGTCTCGTGCTCGTCGAGGGCTCCGTCCCGGGCCCCCGCGGCGGCATCGTGACCGTCCGCCGCGCCGCCAAGAAGAAGTCTTCCTGAGCCGACGCGACGCCTTCGAGGCGTCCCGGAGGGAGCGACCATGGGTCGCAGGCGACAAGACGAGTACGCGAGACGAGCGCGCCGGGAGGGCTTCCCGGCGCGTTCCGTTTACAAGCTCGAAGAGATCGACCGCCGCGTGCAGCTCTTCCGGCCTGGGCAGCGCGTGCTCGATCTGGGCGCGGCGCCGGGCAGCTGGACGCTCTACGCGGCCCAGCGGGTCGGCCGCAACGGCCGCGTGCTCGCGCTCGACCTGCAGGAGCACGTCGGTGAGCTGCCTCCGCAGGTCGAGTTCCGCGTCGCCGACGTGCGCGAGCAGTCGATCGAGTCGCTCGAGGGCCCCTTCGACGTCGTGCTGAGCGACATGGCGCCCAAGACCATGGGCTCGCGCGCGGCCGACCAATACCGGAGCTTCGAGCTCTTCCTCACGGCGGTCGAGGTCGCCGCGCAGGTGCTCGCGTCTGGCGGCGCGTTCGTCGGCAAGATCTTCCAGGGCGCGGAGTTCGAGCTCGCGCGCGACGCCTTACGGAAACACTTCACGAAGTGCCGCGTCATCAAGCCCGAGGCCGTGCGTGACGAGAGCTACGAGCTCTTCCTCGTCGGCCTGGGCAAGCGAGAGCTCCAGGCGCAGCGGCGTCCCTGACGATGCCCCATCGCCTCCTCGCCCGACGACTCAGCGCGCTGCGCCCCCCGCGGCGAGACGAACGCGAGTGGCGCGCGCGCGTCGAGGCCGCGCGCGAAGCGCTCGCGGAGAGCGGACTGCCGGCCGAGGTCGGGCAGCGACTCGACGACGCGCTCGTGGGCTGCGAGGCGCGCGGAGAGATCACGAGCGAGCTCGCCGTGGCCGTCGAAGAAGTCGCGGGGCTCGTGGGCGCTGAGCTCCCCCGCCTCCGCCCCGCCAACCTGCGTCGTTCGCTCGTCCACGTAGGCGTTGGCTGCGCGCTCGTCGCCTTCATACGGCTCGCGGACGAACGGACGGCGTTGTGGACCGCCAGCTGCGTGCTGGCGTCGGTCTGGGCGATGGAGCTCGCGCGGCGGACGGGCGGAGGCCTCGGGCGCCGCATCGATCGCGCCCTCACGCCCACGGCCCACCCCTTCGAGCGCCGCGCGATCACCAGCGGAACCTGGTACGCGACCTCGTTCGCCCTCCTCGCGTGGACCCTCCCCCCCGCGCTCGTCGCCGCCTCCATCGCGGTGCTGGCCTTCGGCGACCCCGCCGCGTCGGTGGTCGGCCGCCGCTGGGGTCGCGTCCGCCTCGGCGGGCGCCGGACCCTCGAGGGCTCCCTCGCGCTCGTGCTCGTAGGCGGCGGGGCGGCGTACGCCGCGCTCGCGCTCTTCGGCACCGACGGCCTCCCCCTCGCGGCCGCCGCGGCGGCGGCGGGCGCCCTCGCGGAGCACCTCTCGCGGGGACGCCTCGACGACAACCTGACCATCCCGCTCGTCGCGGGCCTCGCGATGCACCTCGTGCAGCTCTCGGCGAGCTGAGACCTCGCTGGGACTCCGACGCAGCGCGCGAGGCCGTCGTTGGGGTGGATGGCAGTCGCGCCTTCCGGGACCGCGGCCGCGACGGGGCCCGGGACCGCGGCCGTGGGGTTCCGACGCTGTCGTACCTGCGGGCGAAGCGTTCGCGTGGCGCATCGTCGTTGAGGTTG
>JAHBWH010000297.1 GCA_019637115.1 Myxococcales bacterium
CGCGACCGGGGCGCTCGTCGCGGCGGCGCTCGCGGTGCTGATGGCGCTCGGCTGCGCCCAGAACGTCGACGTCATGGCGCTCTTCGGCGCGCTCGCCTACGCCGCGCCCTCCGAGCGCGCGCAGATGCTCACGATCGGCCTCGAGCAGATCGCGGCGCCCTGGGCCTCGTGGGCCGTGCTCGGCGCGGGCGCCTTCGGGGCCCTGGCGCACGCGGGGCTCGCGGCGTGGAGGTCCCCACCCTCGCTCGGTCGGATGGCCGGCGCGCTCGTGGTCGTCGGGCTCGCGCTCGTGGTGAGTCTCGGAGAGTCGCGATCCGCGTACGAAGCGGGCCCGACGATGCGTGACCCGGGGGTCGAGCTCACGCGGACGCCGGGCCTCGCGCTCCTGCCGCTGCGGGCGCCGAACGCCCCCGACGGGCTGCCGGCAGCGATCGTCACGCCCGAGGGCCTCGTCGCGCTCGATGGCGAGCGGCTCGCCGCGTGGTCGGAGCCGCTCGCGCCCGCGCTCCGCGCGCTCCACGAGCGCGCGAGCGCCGAGCGAGCAGAGCGCGATCGGCGCGATCCCTACGCGCTCGAGCGGCCGGCCGAGGCGGGCGGCGCGCTGGCGCTGGCCTTCGACGCGCGCCTGCGCGGGGCGGAGCTCATCGCGCTCTTCGACGCCGCCGCGGAGGCCGACCTGGCAGCGATCGTCGTCGTCGGCGTGCAAGAGGGCTTCTCGCCCGAGCACCACGCCGCGCTCGAGCGCGCGATGCCGATGTTCGCGGCGATGACCTCGCCGCTGCGCGAGATCGCCGTCGACCTCTCGACGGGCCCCTCGTATCGCGAGGAGGCCATCGGACGGTACGTCGAGGCGCGCGCGCCGACGGAGGTCCGCGTGGCATCCGACGCGCCCGAGCGGGGCGACGGCGGACGTTTCGGGCTCGCGATGCCCGCGACGACGCCCGCGACGATGGTGTTCCTCGACGACTCGTCCGACGTCCGCGCGATGGCGCGGGCGGTCGAGGCCATCGACGAAGAGCGCAGCGTGCCGGTGATCGTCGTTCGCCGCGACGAGGCGCGGCGGCGTCGCGAGCTCGAGCCCCCGAATGCGCCGGATGACGCGGAGGTGCCCGCGGGAGGTGTCCTCGACCGCGACACGATCCGCGAGGTCATCCGCACACACATCCCCATCGTTCGCGGCTGCTACGAGCGCGAGCTGATGCGAGACCCTAGCCTATCGGGGCGCGTGACGGTCCAGATCACGATCGGACCGACGGGCGGGGTGCAAGCTGCGACCGTGACCGCCTCGACGATGCAACGACCGGCGGTCGACGAGTGCATCGCCCGCGCCGCGCGCAGCTGGGTCTTCCCCGCGCCAGCCGGTGGGGCCGTGGTCGTGAGCTATCCTTTCGTCTTCAACTCGAGGTGATGGCGACGTCGTTGCCGCACCGCGGAGTCGTCCCGTGGTCGAGGACGGGCTGGTGGACGGCGAGGAGTGGACGGCGAGAACTTTCGCCCACTCGACACGTCTCAACCCCGTAGCGGCGGCTGTCGCCACCTCATGGGGCACCTCGGGCAGGCCGTGAGATCGGGAGCAACGATGGTCATCGGGAGCGCGTGTCGACGTCGGTTGATGGGTGGGTGTGGCGCGCTCGCGCTCGTCGCGTGTGTCCTCGCGCTCCACTCGGGGGGGCCGGGCGCCGCCCAGCAGGGCGCGCGGCGCGACATGCCCCAGCTCCGCGTTCACGAGTGGGGGGTGTGGATCGTCGAGCGGCAGCGCATCAGCCTCGACGCGCTCGCTGCCGAGGCGCCGCCCTTCGTCGTGCGCGCTCGAGAGAGCGCACCACCCACGCCGCCGCCGTCGATGCAGGCCATCCCCGTGCTGCCGGAGCACCGACCGACCGTGCGAAAGCCCGTGATCTTCTTCTACGCGGGCGCGCCGATGGACGTGCGCGTCGAGGTCGCGTTCCGCGGCGGGGAGCCGTGGCTGCTCTACCCGCAGGCGTCCGAGGCGCGCGGGAACCGGCTGATGTGGCGCGGGCGCGTCGGCGCGGCGGGGACGCCGCCGCCCGTCGACCCCGACCATTGGTGGCAAGATCTCCGTGACGTCGGCGCGCAAGGCTTCGCGACCGATCGCGGCGGGTTCGAGCGCTTCCTCTTCTACGACGGCGTCGCGCGCTTCGAGGCGCCGTTCCGTTTCTCGCCCGTCACCGGCGTGCCCGAGCCCCGCGTGACGCCCACCCCGCGCGCCGAGGGCCCCCTCTTCATCGTCTCCTCGCGCGGCCTCGTCGAGCACGACCGCCGCGACGGAGCGTGGGTCGAGGTCCACCGCGGCGCCGCCGCGGAGGTGCGCGCGCGGCTGCGCCCCGCGCTCCTCGGGCGGGGCCTCAGCGCCGCCGAGGCGGACGCGCTGCTCGACGTCTGGTCCGACGAGCTGGTGGGCGCTGGGCGGGGCGCCCACGCCGTGTACTTCATCTCCCGCGCGGCGTACGACCGCATGCTCCCGATCCGCATCACGCCCCGGCCCGACGAGCTCGTGCGCGTCGGCCTCGTGATCGAGCGGTTCTGACCGGCGTCAGCGCGCCGGGTGGAGCGGGAGCTCGTGGCCGTCGACGACGAGCGAGCGCGCGGCGGCAGTGGGCTCGGCGAGCACGTAGACGACGTCGCCGCCGTGCGCGACGTCCAGGCGTGCGACGTCGACGCGCGCGAAGGGGAGGCCGCGGACGTCGAGGAGGAAGCCCCGCTGCGGCGCGGCCGGAAGGCGACGGAGCGTGAGCGTCTCGGAGGTGGTCGTCCCGTCGGGGGAGCGCGTGATGAAGCGATGCAGCGTCGGCGCGTGCGCGCTGAGCGCGTACGCCGCGCGGAGGTCACGCTGGCGCGCGAACATCGCGTCCCAGGTGTAGTCGCTCACCCACTGCGGCTCGCAATAGCCGAGCAGATCCCACGCGCCGTCGGGTGGGTGGAAGGTGTCGTCGCGGCGGTCGTAGCCCCAGACACCGATGACGCCGCCTGCGTGGGGGTATCCAGCGTCCGTGCCGCTCGTGCCGCAGGGCGCGTGGAAGCGACCGTGGAGGTGGCCGAGCTCGTGCGCGAGCGTGCCGATGGTGTCGAGGTCCCCGAAGCCTACGCCCGATCCGACGCGGGTGCCGGTGACGGTCGCGACGTAGCTCTGCCCCGTCACGCAGCTGCCGAACGTGGAGCGGCAATACGACGCGCGCGTCTCGTGGGGCGCCATGAGGCCGTACCAATACTCGTGGGGCGCCGCGCCCTCGGCGTCGCGGAGCGCGATGAGCGAGGAGTTCACCGCGCCCCAGTCGACGTTGTTGTTGAAGCGGGTCGCGCGGGTCCACGGGACCACGTCGTGCACCTCCAGGACGACGTCCGCGTAGGGGAAGCGGCTCGTGAGCTCGGCGCGGATGCGACCGAGCTGCGCTTCGCTCGTGTCGGGGAGCCGGCCGCTGCCGTCGGTGTCGTAGCGGTAGGGCACGAGCACGAGGTGCAGGGGCGTCGTCCGCTCGGCGTCGAGCGCCGCGGTGCCGCCGTCGCGCGGGAGCCGGGCCAGCGCCGCGTCGTCGTCGCCATCACCGGTCGCCGCCTCGAGGCGCGCGCGCCAGCGGGCGCCTGGGCGGACGGAGGCGGCGGGGACGCGCACCATGAAGAGGCTCTCGGGGCGGGCGTCGTCGGCGGGGAGGGTGGGCGTTCGCGTGTCGGTGAAGCGCGCGCCGTCGATCTCGATGACCGCGGTCACCGCCCGCGGTGACCAGCCCGCCAGCGCCTCGGCGTGGACGCGGACGATGGCGTCGCGCGCGGCGACCAGCGGGCGCGGCGGCGGTGCGGCGATACCGTCGCGAGCGAGCGGGACGGCGACGCCCTGGAAGGCGTCGACGCGGGTGAGGGCGAGCGTGGTGACGAGCCGCCCGACCGGGCCGGGCTCGCGGCCGGCGTCGACGGGGGCGCCGTCGGGGCCGGGGGCGCCGTCGAGGGCGCCGTCCGAGGGGACGACCGCATCCTCCATGCGCGCGTCGGCGAGCGCGGCATCGCTCCCGTCCACGCCCGCGTCGTCGTCCCGATGCGCGGTCCCGCGGCACCCGAGGGCGAGGGCGAGCGACGCGATGAGGAGCAGCGGGCGTTGGGGTCCGCGGTGGTCGGAGGGGCAGCTCACGCCGCGCTCCCCAAGCAAAGGGTGTGCGAGGGACGTTCGCGGCCTCGGGCGTTGCGCCGTGAGCGAAAAGCTCCACGATTCTGGGCGAGCCACCAGGCCCCGCCTGGCCCCGTGGGTCCGGCAGACCTCGGGGAGCGTTGGCGATGGAAGGTGCGGACGCCACCCCGAGGTCTGCGTCCTTTTCGGAGCGAGCCCGTCATCATGAACAGCAGGACACCGCGCCCACGATGGGCCCGGCGACCCTGTCCCGGGGGTCTACAGACGACACCCCGGAGCCCCCAAGGCCGAGAGAGATGCTCGGCCGACGTCACGAGCCGCCCGCTCTCTCCGTCGAAGAGCGGAGGAACGAGCGGCGAAGGAAGAGAGAGGTCTCCGATGAGCGATGTGACGAACGACGAGCTTCGTGCGGCGGTGCGAGCACAATACGGCGCGATCGCGCGCGCCGACGCGAGCGCGGTCGGCTGCTGCGGCCCCAAGGCCGCCCCCGCGGCGCCGAGCTGTTGTGGGCCCGGCCCCGAGCTGAGCGCCAAGCTCGGCTACTCGGCCGACGACCTCGGGGCCGTCCCCGAAGGCGCCAACCTCGGGCTCGGCTGCGGCAACCCGCA
Organism: Myxococcales bacterium; assembly: GCA_019637115.1. Lineage (GTDB taxonomy): Bacteria > Myxococcota_A > Polyangia > Polyangiales > Houyiibacteriaceae > JACKEH01. The sequence continues at coordinate 4,747 of JAHBWH010000297.1, forward strand.
GGCGATCGCGGCGATGAAGCCGGGCGAGACGGCGCTCGATCTCGGCTCGGGCGGCGGCTTCGACTGCTTCCTCGCGGCCCGGCAGGTCGGCCCCGAGGGGCGGGTGATCGGCGTCGACATGACGCCTGACATGATCTCGAAGGCACGCGCCAACGCGGCGAAGCTCGGCGCCTCGAACGTCGAGTTCCGGCTCGGCGAGATCGAGCACCTCCCGGTGGCCGATGGGACGGTGGACGTGATCCTCTCGAACTGCGTCATCAACCTGAGCCCCGACAAGGCCTCGGTCTTTCGCGAGGCCTTCCGTGTGCTCGCGCCCGGCGGTCGGCTCGCGATCTCCGACGTCGTGCTCATCGCCGAGCTGCCCGAGGCGTTGGCGTCGGCCGTCGTCGCGTTCACGGGCTGCGTCGCGGGCGCCGAGCGCGTCGAGCGCATCGAGGCGTGGCTCGCCGAGGCGGGCTTCGAGGACATCCGCGTCGCGGTGAAGCCCGAGAGCCGCGAGTTCATCCGCGAGTGGTTCCCCGGCTCGGGCGCCGAGGACTACGTCGCGTCCGCGACGATCGAGGCCGTGAAGCCGAGCGGGGTCCGCGGGTGAGCGAGGCGTCCTCGGGGCGGGGGCTCATCACCCCCGCCGAGCGCGGCGCGTGGCGAGAGCTCGCGGCGAAGCTGCGGCCCTTCGTCGCGCGCCGCGTCTCCGCGGAGGCCGACGTGGACGACGTCGTGCAAGACATCTTCTTGCGGATGCAGCGGGGGCTCGGGGGGCTCCGCGACGACGAGCGCTTCGGGCCGTGGGTCTACCAGGTCGCGCGCAGCGCGATCGCCGACCACCAGCGCGCCCGCGCGCGCCACCCGCACGCCACCGTCGCGACCGACGAGGGGCCCGAGGCGTTCGCGTCGGCCGAGACGAGCGCTTCGATCGACGAGGAGGACGAGCGCGCGGCCGAGCGCCTGCTCGCGGTGGTCGTCGCGCCTTTCGTGGCGATGCTGCCCTCGCCCTACCGCGAAGCGCTGACCCTCACCGAGCTCGAGGGGCTCACGCAGCGCGAGGCCGCCGAGATGCTCGGCGTCTCCCTCTCCGGGATGAAGTCGCGGGTGCAGCGCGGCCGGCAGAAGCTCCGCGAGGCGCTCGAGGACTGCTGCCACATCGTCCTCGACGCACGCCAGCGCGTCGTCGCCTGCGAGCCTCGCCCAGACGGACGCCTCCCCGACGGCCGCCCGGTGCTCCCGCGCTGTGGCGCGTGCGCCGACGAGTGAGGCTTCGTCGGGCGCTTCACGCCCACGTTCGGCGCGCAGCGGCGA
>JAHBWH010000298.1 GCA_019637115.1 Myxococcales bacterium
ACCCGGACACGCCCCCGGACACGGACACGGACACGGACACGGACACGGACCCGGACACGGACCCGGACCCCGACCCGGACCCGGACCCGGACCCGGACACGGACACGGACCCGAACCGGACCCGGACACGGACACGGACACCTAGCGAGCGCGCGGCGCGCCCGCGCGCCGCGCGAAGTGGTAAGGTCGCGACGATGACGAACGTCCTGGTCGTCGACGACGAGCCCGACATCCGCCGCAGCACCGCGCGAATCCTCGAGCGCCGCGGCTATCAGGTCAGCACCGCGGGGGACGGCGAAGAGGCGCTCGCGCGGATCCGCGCGAGCGAGGTCGACCTCATCCTGACCGACGTCTCCATGCCCGGCCTCGGCGGCCTCGGCCTGCTCGAGGCGCTCCGCGAGGACGGGATCCTGGTCCCGACGCTCGTGATGAGCGGGGCTGGCACCATCGCGGATGCCGTCCGGGCGCTCCAGCTCGGCGCGAACGACTTCCTGGAGAAGCCCGTCAGCGCGGAGCGCTTGATCGTCAGCGTCCAGAAGTGCCTCGAGACGCAGCGCCTCAAGGACGAGAACGCCGTTCTGCGCCAGGACGCCGCCTCGGTGGGGAGCGACCTGCTCGGCGAAGGGCCCGCGCTCCGCGAGCTCCGCGGCCTGATCGGCAAGGTCGCCCCGACCGAGGGGCGGGTCCTCATCACGGGCGAGAACGGCAGCGGCAAAGAGCTCGTCGCCGCCGCGATCCACCGCGGCTCGGCGCGGCGCGACGGCCCCTTCATCAAGCTCAACTGCAGCGCGGTGCCTCGCGACCTCGTCGAGAGTGAGCTCTTCGGCCATGAGCGCGGCGCCTTCACGGGCGCGGTGCAGCAGCGGAAGGGGCGCTTCGAGCTCGCCGACGGGGGGACCCTCTTTCTCGACGAGATCGGTGACATGCCCCTCGAGATGCAGACCAAGCTCCTGCGCGTGCTGCAAGAGGGCCAGATCGAGCGCGTCGGTGGGAGCCGCACCATCGACGTCGACGTCCGGGTGCTCGCCGCGACCCACCGAGACCTCGAGGCGATGGTGCGCGAGGGCGCCTTCCGGGAGGACCTCTACTACCGCCTGAACGTAGTGCACCTGCGCGTGCCGCCGCTCCGGGAGCGCCGCGACGACGTCCCGCTCCTCGCGCGTCACTTCCTCGAGCGAGCCGCCAAGCAGAACCGTCGCGACATCCACGCCTTCGCCCCGAGCGCCCTCGCCGCGCTCGCTCGCTACGATTTCCCCGGCAACGTCCGCGAGCTCCAGAACCTCGTCGAGCGCCTCGTCATCCTCGCGGACGAGGACACCATCTCTCTCGCCGACGTAGAGCGCGCGCTCGGCGGGCGAAACGGCAGCGCGGGCGCGCCCACCAAGCTCTACCGCGAGGGGGAGACGCTGGCCGACTTGCTCGACGCGCTCGAGAAGCGCCTGATCGAGGAGGCGATCGAGGCGCACGGCAACCGCGCCGCGGCCGCCCGCGCGCTCGAGGTCGAGCGCTCGTTCTTCTACAAGAAGTGCAAGCGCTTCGGCATCGAAGGGGACTGACGTGAGCAGACCTCGGCCGCTTCGCCTCGGGCGCGACGCGCGCGGCGCCGGGGCGCCGTTGATCTTGTTGCAGGGCCTCGCGTGGGGCCGCGTGCACTGGGACGACGCGCTCTGCGACGCGCTCGCGTCGAAGGGCTTTCGCGTGTGGCGCGTCGACCACCGCGACGGCGGCGAGAGCGAGCGCGCGCCCGCGCAGCCGCCCAGCATCGGTCGGGTCGTCCAGGCCGCCTTCGCTGGGCAGCCGGTGAGCGACGCGCCCTACCTTTTGACGGATATGGCCGCCGACCTCGTCGCGTTCATGGACGAGCAAGGGATCGAGCGCGCGCACGTCTGCGGCTGCTCGCTCGGGGGCGCGGTCGCGCAGGTGCTCGCCCTCGAGCACCCCGAACGCGTGGCGAGCCTGACGAGCGTGATGAGCTCCACGGGCGACCCTTCGCTCCTGCTCTCGTCGGGTGACGCGCTCGAGCTCCTCTTCACGCCGCTGCCGATCGACCGCGAACCTTGCATCGAGCATCAGGTGAAGGCGTTCCGGCTCCTCGCCGGTCCCACCTTCGACGAGGCGCGCACCCGCCGCATCGCGGCGAGCGCGTTCGATCTCCAGGCGCACGTCCCAGGCCCAGAGCGGCAGCTCGGCGCGGCCCGCCAGCTCGTCGCGCTCTTGGCGAGCGGCGACCGGGCCGCGGCGCTCGACGCCGTCGAGGCTCCCGCGCTCGTGGTCCACGGCGACCTCGACCCGCTCGTCGACGCGAGCGCGGGTCGCGGCGTCGCCGACGCCATCCCTGGCGCCGAGTGGCTGCTCCTCGAGGGCATGGGTCACGATCTCACGCCGCCCTTCTGGACGCCGCTCGTGGAGGCGCTCGTCGCCCTCCAGGCCCGCGCGGGCTGAGCGCGGGTCGAGGCCGAGCGCGGGTCGAGGCTGAGCGCAGGTCGAGGCTGAGCGCGGGTCGAGGCCGAGCGCGGGTCGAGGCCGAACGCGGGTCGAGGCTGAGCGCGGGTCGAGGCTGAGCGCGGGTCGAGGCTGAGCGCGGGTCGAGGCTCAGCCCGCCGACGCGGGGGCGATGGCTTCGGCGTTCGGCTTCACGTGACCCCAGCGCTCGAGGTCCTTCACCGTCTCGACGATCGTCTCGCGCACGTCGCGGAAGGCGAGGTCGAGCTCGCGCTGGATCTTGGTGTTGTCGTAGCGAGGCACCCGCCCGACGTGGGTGCGGAGGTACGAGCCTACGCCTCGGGGTTGAAAGTACGAGCTGAGCTTCACGACGTAGTCGCCGACCGCGCAGTCCATCCCGAGCTTCGGGAGCGCGCGGTCCCCGTAGCCCGCCTCGCGCAGGAGCTCGACGACGTCGCGCATCGCGATGGTGTCGGCCGCGCAGAGGTAGCGGCCCGAGGCCTCGGGTGTCGTGGCGGCGAGCAGGTGAGCGCGCGCGACGTCCCGGACGTCCACGAAGCCCCACGTGAAGCGCATGATGCCGGGGTACGCGCCCCCGAGCAGGTCGGCGAAGAGCTGGTTCGAGGTGTTGAGCGCGGGCGAGAGGCTCGGCCCGATGACCATGAAGGGGTTGATGGTCACGAGGTCGAAGCTCCGCGCGCTCGTCTCGACGAAGTCCCACGCCGCGCGCTCCGCCACGGTCTTCGAGTAGTAGTAGGGGTTGCGCGTGAGCGAGCTCTTCTCGTTCCAATCCGCCTCGGAGAGCACGCGGTCGCTCTCGGGCTCGTCGGTGATCGCCGCCATGCTCGACGTCACGACGATGCGCGAGACGCTCGGGGCCTTCGCGCAGGCTTCGAGCACGTTCTCGGTGCCCCGTCGGGCAGGGTCGACGAGGTCCTTCTGCGGATCGCTGGCGTCGAGCGCGTAGGGGCTCGCGGTGTGAAGGACGTAGCGCGCGCCGCGGACGAGCTCGTCGAACGCGCTGGGCTCGAGGAGCTCGGCCTCGACCAGCTCGAGGCGCTCCGCCGCGCCCGGCAACGCGCGGAGGTGCGCGTAGGTCTCCTCGCGCGCGAGGCTCCGGACCGTTCCGCGGACGCGGTGCCCGGCCGCGAGCAGCTGCGCGACGACGTGGGAGGCGATGAAGCCCGAGGCTCCGGTGACGACGAAGAGCTCGCTCATGAGGGGTCTCCTTGTTCTCATGGACTGAACCAGATGAACGATGTGGGTTCAGTTGGTCGCATGTTTATGCGTGCTAGGGTGGCCCCGTGCAAGGCGACCAGAAGCGATCGCGGCGGGTCGACGAGACTCATCGTTCGATCCTCGAGGCGGCGATCGCGCTCTTCCGGCAGTACGGCTACCGAAAGACGAGCGTCGACCAGATCGCATCGGCGGCGCGGGTCGCCAAGCCGACGGTCTACGCGCACTTCGCGCACAAGGAGGCGCTCTTCGCGGCGGTCTGCGAGCACGTGATCGAGGGGATGCTCGAGTCCGCCCGGCAGGCCGCGCGGGCGCGCGGCAGGGTGGTCTCGCGGGTCTCGGGGGTGTTGAGCGCGAAGTTCACGACGCTCTTCGAGGTCGTGCAGAGCTCTCCGCACGCAGCGGAGCTCCTCCACTCGCAGCACGAGCTCGCAGCGGAAGCAGAGGCCTGCGCCGATGCGGAGTACCACGAGCTGCTGGTCGGCGTGCTCGAAGGTGCTGCGGCGACGGGCGAGCTCGACCTCGCGCGGCTCGGGCCTTCTGCGCTCCTCGCGCGGGTCCTGATTCAGGCGGCCTATGGGGCCTCGTACGATGCCAAGACGAGCGCGGAGCATCGCGCGAACGTGAAGCGCGCGACCCGGGCCCTCCTCCTCGCCGGACTCTGAGCGAGCGGCGCAGCCCATCTCGCGGGGCGCCTCGACGCCCGCACCGGGCGGTCCCGCGCGCCGGGGCCACGCGGGCGCCCCATCTGGGGCGGCGCCCCATCTGGGACGGCGCCCATCTGGGGCGGCGCCCCATGGGACAACACGGGACGGTGCCACACCCGACGGTGCCACCACCCGACGGTGCCACCACCCGACGGCCCCACGGGACGGGGTTGCGCGGGCTCGAGCGAGGGAGATTCACAGCCGCGTCGAGGCGGCGTAGCCTGGCGTCGTGGGAGATCACATCACGCTCCACACCCCGTGCAGTGACAACGGCGAAGCCATCGCGCGTCTCGCGAGCGACCTCCAAGAGGGCGATCTCGTGCTCGAGGCGAGCCAGCCCGTGGACCCCGGGAGCTGGGTCGCGTTCGAGGTCTTCCTGCGCGACGGGCAGCTCTTCCTCGAGGGCATGGGGCGTTGCGCGGCGTCACAGGCGAGGGCGGGTCGACACTTCGTCCGCCTCGGGGATCTCCAGCTCGACGCCGCGGGCGAGCTGCTCTTCGAGCGCATCCAGATCGCGCGCGATGATCTGGAGCACGGGGGCCGCATCACGGGCTCGTTCGACCTCTCGAAGGTCGCGGAGCTCAGCGAGGAGGTCACGACGGTCGGGGTGACGGTGCCGAGGGAGCCCTCTCACGCGCCCACGCTCAGCGCGACCCCTTCGTATCGCCCGCCGCCGCCGTCGGTCCCGCCCGCGGCGCGACCTCCCCCGCTCGCTCCGGGGAGGGCCCCCGCGTCGCAGACGTCGAGTCCCGCTGCGCCCCGGCCGCCCACGGCAGCGCCGATCGCCCGGCCCCCGACGCTGCCGCCGCGCGCCCCGAGGCGCCCGCCGACCTTGCCTCCGCCGCCAGCGCCGCGCGCCGCGGCGAGGATCGCGAGCGTCCGCCCGCCGAGCGCGGTCCCAACACACACACCGAGCGTCCGCTCGCCGAGCGCCGTCCCCACACGCACCCCGCTCAGCGCCGTCCCAGCGCGCGCGCCGAGTGTCAGACCACCCAACGCCGTCCCGGCGCGCACGCCGAGCGTCCGCCCGCCGAGTGCCGTCTCGGCGGTGGCCAGTGTCGTCCCGGCACGGGCGCCCGGTATCGGAGCGACCAGCGCCTCGGCCTCGGGGGTGACCGGGGGTGGGGCGCCGCCGAGCGCGCGGCCCAAAAGCCCCGACGCGCGGGCGTCGAGCGTTCGGCTCCCGCCTGCGCCGAAGGTCCCGACCTTCGCCCCCGACCCGCCGCGCGGCGCTGTGTCGACGGCGCAGGGGTACCCAGCTCCCAAGCGCGAGCTCACGCCCCCTCCGCCAGCTCGAGCGACCCTGGGCTCGTCCGACGGGGACCACACGCGGGTGGACGCGCGCGCGCCACGCGAGACCTCGAGCCCGCTCCAGCAACGCATCGAGGCGATGTTGCCGCGGCTCGTCGCGGAGGGGCGGGTCCGCGGCGAAGCCGAGCTCCGAGAGCTGGCGCTGCGGATCGGCCTCGAGGCTCTCGAGGTGATCTTCCCAGAAGAGTGACGTGCGACAGTGGGGCACGCCGCCACACTGCTCGCGGGATTCCCTGACGACGATGGCTGGCGGTTTGACGCCGTGTGCCGAAGTCTCGTAAATTGAGGGCGCGATCAGGGAAG
>JAHBWH010000299.1 GCA_019637115.1 Myxococcales bacterium
TCCGAGTCCGAGTCCGAGTCCGTGTCCGTGTCCGAGTCCGAGTCCGTCTCCGAGTCCGTGTCCGTGTCCGTGTCCGAGTCCGTGTCCGTGCGCCCGTCGAACGACGCCAGCGGCGCTTCGTCCGCCTCGACCTCGCCCGCGGTCACGCGCTCCTCCTCCGCCAGCGCGCTCGCGTCACCGTCTCGGCTCGCCGCCATGCGCGTGTAGCTCGTGATGACGAAGCCCGCGTGCGCCGCGCGGAGTCGCGTGAGCTCGTCGGGCGTCATCACTGGCGCGTCGACCTCGTCGAGCGCCGCCCGGGCGGCGGCCCAGGCGCGGGCGGCGTCACCCACGCGCGGCGCCTCCTCCGTCTCCTCGTCCTCGACGACGATCGCCTCCCACGTCACGGCGTCGTCGTCGACGAAGCCCTGCGCCACCAGCGTCGCGAGGCGCGCGTCGAGCCAGCGGTGGGGGCCCTGGATGGGCCCGTAGCGCTCGAGCGCGCCCGTCGTCGCCGTCGCCTCGCCGCCGTTCGGCGGCGCCGGAGGCGGGCCGAAATATGGCAGGTAGAGACGCGCCTTCGCGCGCGTGAGCGCGACGTAGAGCAAACGCTCGTCTTCCTCGCGCGCCTCCTGCGCGGCGCGCGCCTCGACCTCTTCGGGCGCGGGCCGGAGCCACGCCTCCCGCCTCCCCTCGCGGTGGATCACGAGGGGCTCGTTCGCGTCTCCGCCCCCGCCGCGCGTGAAGCCGCCCGCGACGAAGACCACCGCGGCCTCGAGGCCCTTCGATTTGTGCATCGTCAGGAGCTGGACGGCGGCGCGATCGCTCGCGAGCCGCTGCACGGTGCCGTCGCCGCTCAGCGGCTCCGCGCGCCCGGCCACGAAGGCCTCGAGCCTCGCCGCGAGCTCGGCCGCGCCACGACGGCCGCCGCTCTCCTCGAGGAGCACCTCGAGCACGTGCTGGACCGTCGTGAGCGCGCGCTCCCCGTCGAGCGAGAAGAGCAGACGGCGGGCGAGCCCGCTCTCGTCGAGGAGCGCGCGGAGCAAGCTCGCGCCGTCGCCGCGCTCGGCGATCTCGCGCCACCGGTACAGGCGCGCGACCAGCGGGTGCTGCGGCTCGAGGTCGCGGCAGGCCGGCAGCGCGCCGAGCGGGACGGCGAAGAAGGGCGTCATCCAGGCCCGGAGGCGCGCGGAGCGATCCGAAGGATCGGCGACCGCGCGGAGCACGTCGAGGACGTCGCGCGCCTCCTTCGTCCCAAAGAGCCCCTCCTGTTTGTAGAACGCGAAGGGCACGCCGTGCGCCGCCAGTCGGCGGGCGATGGCGCTCATCTCCCGCGCGTTGCGGGTGAGCACGAAGATGTCGTCGTAGCCGAGCGTCGATCGCCGGGCCTCCGGCCCCTCGATCATCGCGACGCGCTCGGCCTCGACGAGGCGCTTGCACTCCCGCGCGATCGCGTCGCCGAGCGCGCGCCGCACGTCCGCGGCGCTCGGCTTCTCGGGCGCGCCGAAGGTCCAGAGCGTGAGCGCGGGCACGTCCCGACCGGTCGCGACGTCGATGGCCCGTCGCCCGGGAGCTCCGGCGCGGACGGGCTCGTCGTAGCGGATCGGTCCTTCGAAGAAGCCCTCGGCGAAGACGCGGTTGTAGGCGGCGATCACGCGCGGCGTGCTCCGGAAGTTCTCGACGAGGCGCACCGGCGCGTTCCCCTCCGAGAGGCGCTCGCGCGCGGACGCGTAGGTGTGCACGTCGGCGTTTCGGAAGCCGTAGATCGCCTGCTTCGGGTCGCCGATCACGTAGAGCGCGTGGGCGTCGGTGCCCTCGACGAAGAGGCGTCGAAAGATCGACCATTGCAGCTCGTCCGTGTCCTGGAACTCGTCGACGAGGGCGAAGCGATGCTGCGCGCGCAGGGACGCGACGAGCGCCTCCCCGCCGGGCCCCTCGAGGGCCTCGGCCACGAGCGCGAGCATGTCGTCGAAGTCGAGCTCACCGGCGCGGGCCTTGCCCTCGCGCGAGCGCGCTTGCACGCGTGGCAGCAACTCCTGGACGACCACGCCGAAGGGAGAGGTCGCGACGGCGAGCAGCGCGTCGAGGCGCGCCGAGAACGCCGCGAGCGTGCCCGTCGGCCCGGCGGCCGCGAGGCGGGCCGGGAGCCACGTGCGCACCGGCTCGCCGCGCACCACCTCCGCGCGCGCCCAACCGTCGAGCGCGGCGAGCGCGTCGAGGATCTCGCCATCGCGGACGAAGCGCGCGACGATCGCCGTGAGCGACGCGAGCCCCTCGAGCATCCGCGCGGCGACGTCGCTGCGCGTGACGCCGCGCCGCACGGCGGCCTCGAGCGTCGCCTCCTCGTCCTCGTTCGCGAAGACGCGCGGCAAGACGCGCGGCGAGGTGGCCTCGTCGCCGCGCGCGTCATCGACCGAGTTGCGGGGGAGCGGGGCGTCCACCCGCGTCGGCAGCGCGACAAGCGCCTCGGCGAAGCGCGCGCGATCCCAGCGCGGGCGAATCACGCCCCGCTCGACCTGCCACGGGTAGAGCGCCCGCTCGAGCGCGTCGACGCCTTGCTCGGCCAGGACGCGGAGCACCACGGCACGCAGCGGCGAGTCCGCCGCGAGCACCACCCGAAGCTCGTCGCGGAACGCCTGCCCGAACGCGCGCCGCGGCTCGATGAGCGTCTGCCGGAAGGGGCGCTGGCTGCGGAAGGCGTGCTCGGCGAGCACGCGCTGACAGAAGCCGTGGATCGTCGAGATCGGCGCGCGCTCGAACGCGATCAGCGCCTCGGCGAGGCGCGCGCGTGTGGGTGGGTCGAGCGACCAGGCGTCGCCCTCGGCAGGGTCGACCCGCGCGTCGCCCACGCGCGGCGCGACGATCGCGCCCAGCGTGGCCCGCACGCGCGCCCGCAGCTCGCGCGTCGCCTTCTCGGTGAAGGTGACGACGAGGATCTCGTCGAGGGTGGCGCCCCGCACGAGCAGGTCGACGACGAGGTGCTCGAGCGTGAAGGTCTTGCCCGTCCCCGCCGACGCCTCGATGACGGCGTGTCGCCGCCCCTCGAGCGCGGCGAGCACGCGCGGACGCGCGAAGCGGAGGCTCATCGCGCGCCTCCCGTCAGGCCGGCGAGGCGGAAGAAGAGCCCGAAGCGGCGCCAGACGATCGCGAGCGCGTCGGCCGGGGCCGGATAACCCTGCTCGTCGGCGATCGGACCGAACCCGGGGCGCTCGGCCCGGGCGCGCCGGACCTGCGCGATCGCGCGGCCGAGCGTGCCCGCGTCGAGCCCGCCGAGTCCGTCGGGGCCCGAGACCGCGCGGGCGATCGCCTCGAAGGGCAAGAAGACGTCGTGCGTCCCCGCCTCGAGCTCGTGGCCGACGCCGGCGAGCCACGCCCGGGCCTCCTCGGGCGTGAGCGCGCCGAGCGCGACCGTCGCGTCTTGCGCGGCGTCGCCGCCGTAGAGCGTCACCGCGCGATGTCCGTCGCGCGGTCGCCCCTCGGACGCGACCAACGCGACGTAGTCGACGAAGCCTCGGAGCGCGTGCTGGAGGCGCGCGCGTCGGAGCTCGACGCCGACGGGCGGCTCGCTCGGCACGAGCACGAGCGACGCCCGCGTCGCCTCGACGAGCAGCTCGGTGCGGCCGACCACCTTCAGGGGCCGGCGCGCTCCCGGTCGGTCGGGGTCCGCGAGCTCGATCACCGCTCGCACGACGTCGCTCTCGCCGACCTCGGCGCCCGCGCCGAAGCGTACGCGGCAGGGGGCCGCGCCGCCCCGCGCGATCGTCTGGCCGAAGAGCCTGCGCCAGCCCCCCAGGATCCGCGCGTCCGCGGGCGCGGCGCGCTCGGCGAGCGCGCCGAGCGGCCAGCGGCCCCGCGACTGCAGGCGCGGCACGCGCTCGCTGGCGTGAAGCTCTTCGGGCCGGACGCGACGCCGGAGCCCCGCCTCGAAGGCCTCCCGCAGCGAGCTCGCGCGCTCGAGGGCGCCGGGCGCGAAGGGTTCGTCCTCGAGCGCCGCGCGCGCCTCGTCGTCGCTCTCCACGTCGAGGCCGAGCACCGCACGCGCCCAGCCGCGGAGCGGCGACTCCAGGAAGGCCCGCAGCGCGCCGAGCGTCACGACGAAGGGCTCCTCGTCGCCTGCCCTCGCCTCGCCGGCCGTCGCGTCGCCTGCCCTCGCGTCGCCTACACCCCTCGCGTCGCCTACGCCCCTCGCGTCGCCTACCCTCGCGTCGCCTGCGCCCCTCGCGTCGCCCGCACGCTCATCGCGTCGCCGCTCGTCAGCCGCCAGCTCGTCGCGTCGCCGCTCGTCGGCGGTGGGGAGCGGCGGGAGCGCGAGGACGCCGCCGTCGAGCGCCCGGAGCTCCGTGAGGGTGAGATCCCGCCCGAGCTCCGCCCGCAGGCGCGCGCCGGCGCGCGCGAGCGCCTCTTCGGCGGAGGCCTCCGCGAGCGCGCGCCGAGCCCGACGCTCGTCATGCCGTCGGAGCGGGAAGCGCCGCACGAGGGAGCCGGCATGCGAGTCAGCGTGCGAGCCGGATCCCGAGGGATGGTCGGCGTCTGTGGACAGTTGCGGGGACGCGACGTAGCGCTCTTCGAGCAGCTCGAGGAGCTGCGCTACCACGGGTGAGGGCGCGATCGCCTCCCCGGTCAGCGCGTCGCGCGCCACCCAGGAGGCGACGAAGCGCTCGCGCGCGCAGAGGAGCGTCTCGAGGAAGACGTATTTGTCGCGCTCGGCGGGGGAGACGTCGCCGACCATGCGGCGGACGCCGCGCAGGTCGAGGGGGTCTCGCCGCTCCCCGGTCGGGAAGCGCCCCTCGCCCATGCCGAGCGCGTGCACGACGCGGAAGGGGATGGCGCGCATCGGCGCGAGCGCGCTGACGACGACGCCGTCGGCGAGGTACTCGCCGCGCGCCCCTGCGAGCGCGCGGAGGCGCTCGCGCGCCAGCTCCGCGGCGACCTCCACGCCGACCTCGGCGGCCTCGTCGGCGAGCGCGAGCCCGGCGATCGCGTCGGCGACGCCGAGGCAGCGCCGCAGGTCGCGTGCCTCGCGCTCGTCGCGCGGCGCGAGGTAGCCCTCGAAGAGCGCGCGAAAGAAGCGGCCCCAGCCGTCGAGGGTGAGCGCCGCGCGCTCGGCGAAGCGCGCGTCCGCGATCAGGCTGCGCACGAGGAGCGCGAGCGCAGGGGCCGCCTCGTCGCGCTCGGCGTCCTCCGGCCAGAAGGGCTCGGCCACGCCGGGGATGACGAAGGGCGCGTCGTCGCCGCTCGCCTCGCCGGTGAGGAACGCGCCGAGCGCCAGACGTCGCGCGGCTTGGTCCCACGACACGCGCGAATGACCGAGCGAGCGCGGGTCGAGGTAGGTGCCCTCGAGATCCTCGGCGGTGCGGCCGTGGAAGACCCCGAGGCGGTCGACGAGCCTCACCCAGCCGGCGCGATCGATCTCGTCGCCGCCGCCCGGCACGCGCAGCACGGGGTGACGCAGGAGCGCGAGCACCTCGGGGCGCCGAAAGCGCGACCGGATGACGTCCAAGAGGAGGCTGGCCGCCTCGGCCACGCGGCTCTCGCTCGTCAGGTCGAGGTCGACGACGTGGTGCGGGATGCCGGCCTCACCGAAGACGGCGCTCACGTGCGGCAGGTAGGTGTCACGATCGTCGGCGTGCAAGAGGACGGCGATCTCGTGGAAGCGGAGCGGGCGTTCGCCGCCCGCGCTCTCGCGCACGCGCTCCCAAATCTCTTCGGCGACGATCTCGACCTCGCGCCGCACGCCGGGGCAAGCGAGCGCCTCGATCGTCCCGTCCGGGGCCACGCGCTCCTCGGGCGTCCCTCGCCGCTCGAGCACGTCGCGCTGCACGCGACCGAGCAGCGTCGTCGCCTCGCCCGCGTCGTCGTCGAAGCGCGCCTCGAAGTCCGCGCCCGTGAGCTCGCAGAGGAGGTGCACGTGCTCTCGCCCGGGCCGCCCCCACCAGGTCAGGAGCGGCGGGTCGAGGTCCAGCACGGGGGGACCGTCCTCGGCCTCG
>JAHBWH010000003.1 GCA_019637115.1 Myxococcales bacterium
TGGAGGCCGCCGCCGCCAAGGGCTATGTCGCCAACGAGCGCGCTCGACCCGAGTCATCGAGGCGAGGAGCCCTTCGGGGGGCGAGCGACGCGGTCGGCCTCGTCGTCATCGGCTCCGGTGGCGCGGCTTTCGGTGCTGCCCTTCGTGCATCGGAGCTGGGCGCCAAAGTGGCCGTCGTCGAGCGAGGAACGCTCGGCGGCACGTGCGTGAACATTGGCTGCGTACCGTCCAAGACGCTCATCCGCGCCGCCGAGGGCGTGCACCGCGCGAATCACCCACGGTTTGCCGGCACCGCCTCCGAAGCCCGGGTCACCGACTTCGGTGCGCTCATGAGAGAGAAGCAGAGCCTGGTCGAGGAGCTTCGCCAAGCGAAGTACGCGAACGTCCTCTCCGCGGCGAAGGGCGTGTCGTTCGTCGAGGGACACGCTCGATTCGACCGGCCGGGCGTCGTCTCGGTCGGTGGCGCGGAGTTCGCCGCGCCGCGATTCGTCATCGCGACAGGTATGCGGCCCAGCGTAGCCGACATCCCTGGCCTCGCCGAGGCAGGCTTCCTCACGAGTACCGACGCGCTCGCGCTCGAGACTCTGCCACGTTCGATGATCGTCCTCGGCGGACGCTTCGTGGCTCTGGAGCTAGCGCAGGCGTTCGCGCGCCTCGGCACGCACGTGACTGTCGTTCAACGCAGCGCGCACGTGCTGCCGACCGAAGACGACGACGTGACCGAGGAACTTGAGCGGCTCCTCTCCAGCGAGGGGGTTCGCATCCTGACTGGCGCACGTACGCTCCGAGCATCTCGGGAAGGCACGGACCGCGTGCTCGAGGTCGAGCAGGGCGGCCATCGCCTCCGCATGGCTGCCGAACAGATCCTCGTGGCCACCGGCCGGCGTGCAAACACGGACGACCTCGGCCTCGCTCGGATCGGGGTGCAGCTCCGAGAGGACGGCACTGTTCAAGTCGACGAGACCCTCGAAACGTCCTCTCCCGGGGTCTTCGCGGCCGGCGACGTCATCGGTGAGCCCGCCTTCGTCTACACCGCCGCGTACGAAGGACGCCTGGCTGCGGAGAACGCCCTCGGCACCGCGAAGCAACCTCGCGACTACCGCGCGCTGCCGGCCGTCGTGTTCACGGATCCCCAACTTGCAACCGTAGGCCTCACCGAGAAGCAGGCGCGCGAGCGTGGCATCGTTGTGGATGTCGCGAAGCTGCCGATGTCGTACGTCCCGCGGGCGTTGGCGGCGCGCGACACACGTGGGTTCGTGAAGCTGATCCGCGAGCGGGGCACAGATCGGCTCGTGGGCGCGGTGATCCTCGCGCCCGAAGCTGGCGACCTCATCATGGAGCCCGCCCTTGCGATTCGGCACGGCATCCCGGTGAGCGAGCTCGCCCGTGCCTTCCACCCGTATCTCACGGGCGCTGAAGCCATCAAGCTGGCTGCGCAAACCTTCGACAAGGACGTGGCGAAGCTCTCCTGCTGCGCTGCCTAGAAGCGGAAATCCCCATGAAAAAGCTGACCATCCCTGGACTGACGATGCTGGCGATCCTCTTCGCCATCCCCGTCTTCGTGACACTCTCCGCGGTCCCTGCGGCCGCACAGGCGCCCGCGACCGCCAGCGTCGTCTTGCACGTCGACGGCATGCACTGCGCCACTTGTCCGATCACCGTGCGCACCGTGCTTCGAAGGCTCGATGGAGTGAGCGACGCCGTCGTGAGCACGGAGAGCAAGACCGCACGGGTCACCTACGATCCCGCGCGCGTGACCCCGGCGCGGATGGCGCAGGCTGTCACGGACGCTGGGTACCCCGCGCGTGTGCAGCCGTGACGCGGCTCCTACTCGTCGCGACGGCGGTCGTCGTCGCGTTCCTCTGGCCCACGCCCGCCTTCGCGTGCGGAGGCGCGTGCTCCTCCGATGCCCTCGGGGCCCTCTCGGTCCTTGCGGTCGTCGCCGTCGCGGTCGCTGCCGTGAGCCGCGCGGGCTCGTTCATCCGTCTGCGGCGCCTGTCTCGGGCCCTCGAGGAGAGCGCGAGGTGAGGCACGTCGCGCTCGTGGTGGTTGGAGCTGTGGCGCTCCTCTCGTGGGTCGCCTGCGAGCGGCGCGATGCTCCTCCGGGGAGTACGTCGGCGGGAACGGCGGCAGCCCCGCCAGTAACGCCGTCGTCAGCGACGAGCGAGCAAGTCGTCGAGTTCGTGGTCGAAGGGATGCACTGCGCGACGTGCCCCATCACCGTGCGCACCGCCGCTCGGTCAATCCCCGGCGTCGTCGATGTGCAGGTCACGATGAGCCCCGGACGCGCTCGCGTTCGCTACCGGCCCTCCGAGACTGACTCGACGCGCATCGCCGCCGCGATCACGGACTCGGGTTATCCGGCGGATGAGGTGGCCAAGTGACTGACGAGACGAAGAGCACCGTGGACCTCAGCGGCCTGTTTGCGCACGCCGAGTCGGGGGCGCGCGACGAAGTGCCCGGACTGGTGCGAACGATCATGATCCTGTTGATGCGCGGCGAGCCGATTACGCTGGAGGAGATCGAGACGTCGAGTCGATTGGCGCTCGAGACCGTTCGCGAATCGCTGAAGGCTTGGAAGGACACCGAGTACGACGACGAAGGACGCCTCGTCGGGCTCGGCCTCACGCTTCGGCCTACCGAGCATCGATTCCTGATCGAGGGTCGTGAGCTCTACACATGGTGCGCGCTCGACACCCTCATCTTTCCCGGAATCCTCGGCGTTCGCGCGGAGGTCAAGTCCACGTGCCATGCGACCGGCTCCCCGATTCAGTTCGAGGTCGGTCCGGAAGGCGTGCGCAGGCTGGCCCCCGAGAGCGCGATGGTCTCTCTCGTCGTCCCCGGCGACATGGCCTCGATTCGCAGCAGCTTCTGCCGTCAGGTGCACTTCTTTGCTTCGCAAGAAGCCGCACGGACGTGGCTTGGCGAGCACCCCGGAGGCTCGGTCGTGTCCGTCGCCGAAGCCCAACGGATGGGCCTGGCACTGGCGAAGGTACGATTCACTGCGTCGACGCGCTGTTGTTGACCTCGGCGGTCTTCACACGACCGCGAGCGTCGTCGTGCGGCAGAGCCCGTGGTACGGCGGAAAGCCGATGCCGACCTCGTTCAGCGCGCTGTCGCTGGCCAACGCGCGGAAGTCGCCGCGATCGTCCCGGGTGCCCATCGCGGAGCGCGTGACCTCGGCGAGATCGGTCCTGCCGCCGCCGCCGTTCACGTAGAGCCGGGTGCGGCCCGTCTCGCGATCCTGGGCCTCGCGGACCCACGGCATCGCCTGCTTGATGGCCTCGGGGTCCTCGAGCTGCTCGATGCGGTCGAAGCGCCGGAGGGCGTCGGCCACGGAGAAGGTCTTGCCGTGCAGGTAGCGGCAGATGTTCGTGGTCTGCTCGTCGAGCACCGCCTCGATGCGGTACTGCCGGATGCCCGCCTCGGCGTAGCTGCTCATCTGCGCGTAGGACCGGCCCTGCGCGATGAACGAGGCGGCGACCGTCTCCCAGTAGAACGGAGCGCGGTCGACGAGCGCGGCGCGTGCGGCCTGCTCCAGCGCCTCGGCGAGGTCGTCTCGCCCGAGGCCTTCCTCGAGCCCGGCTGCGACGATGCGCCGGGCCTCCTGGCCGAAGCCCTCGATACGGCGGCCGTACTCGTCGCGGACGAAGTTGCCCTGGGAGCTGGTCACGTGGGCGACGACGCGACGGTCGACGGCGTTGAACTCGGCGCCGATTGCCAGCCGCTGGCCGCGCCGGGCGTCGGTGCGCGTGGCTGCGACCACCTCCTGCGCGGCGTCGTTGAAGGGAGCCTCGATGCGCGCGGGCACGAGCGCCGCGGCACGACCGGCAGCGGCCATCGCCTCGGAGACCAAGCGGCGCCGCTCGGCGGCCGTGGTGCGAGCCCAGTCGACGTCGAGCACGGCGATCGCCTCGCGCACGGCGTCGACATCGGCACGCCCGGTGGCGCGCCGGAGCTGGGCGGCCAGAAGCGCCACCGCGCGATCGAACCCGGCGCGGGTGCCGAGGCTCATGGCCTTCGCCACGGGGAGCCGGAGGAAGCGCTCGACGAGCTCGTCGGCGGCGACGCGGGCCTCGTGGACGACGAGGAGCCGATCAGCGGAAGCGAACGTGCCGCACATCGGCGTCCTCCTCGAGCCGCAGCTCACCGTGGGCCACGTGCATCAGCACGCGGCAGAAGGTGCAGCGCAGCGCCTTCGAGAACGTCAGGTCGTCGGGCGTGTCGCCTTCGTCGATGTCGAGCCCATCGTTGCCGGCGAGCGCGGGCGTGTTGAACCCGCAGCGCAGGCAGCAGACGTGGTAGCCGACGAGGAGGTTCGTGCGGTCCTGCGGGACGCGGCGGATCTCGCCGCGCTCGAGGCGACACGGACGCTTGGCCGAGGGGACCAGCTTCACGGCCCACCTCCAACGACGAGCGGGGCTCGCCGCCTGGCGCGCACCTCGACGCCCGCCTCCGTGGGTGAGAACACGACGTCGTGCGACGCCGAGCAGCGATCGCAGAGCGCGAAGACCAACTGGCCGTTGCGCCAGAGCGTGGTGGTCTCGTCGAGCCCCGCGTGGCGCTGGCACATGCGGCAGGCGATGACGCCGCGCTCGGCGTCGAGCTGCGCCTGCTGCACCCACGCGCGGTGGTGCTCAGGGCGCATCGCGCACCTCGCCGAACCACGCGTCGAACTCCTCGCGCGGGACCTTCACACGCTCCGTCTCCAGGTACCGTCGCGCGAGGTCGAGGCGCCCCGTCGCGAGCCGGTCCTCCTCGGCACGGAGGTCTTCGCGCAGGGCGAGGAGCTGCTTCGCGCTCGGCAACAGCGCCTCGGGATTCACCGCCTTCGGCTTCAGGTCCTCCACGCCGGTCTGAATGCCCGCGAGCGTCAGGGTGATGGGGCGCTTGGTCCAGTCGTCGCCGATCTTCCTGAACTCGCGGTTGAAGATGTCGCCCGCGAGCAGGCGCCCCTCCTCGGGCGTGAGCACGCCGACGCGCACGAGCCGCTCCACCATCTCGGTCATGCGCTCGGGGTCGCGCGTCACCGGGGTCTGCGAGCGGAAGCGCCAGAAGCGGATGCCCATGTCCGCGAGGAGCTTGCGGTTGATGAGGAAATCGAACTCGTCGCGCTCGGGCTGGAAGACCTGGTCCTCGGCGAAGCGGAGCGCGCTCTCGGCGGTCGCGCGGTTGAAGTCCTTGCTCTCGCCGCGTAAGAGGCGCGGTAGCCGGAAGGCGCTGCCGACCTTGTCGATGTTGCGCTCGTCGTAGACCTGAAAGAGCGCGTCCTGCTGCTGGGCGTCGGTGAGCGGCCGCAGCTCGATCTTCGCGCGCCCGCCGTCGCCGGTGCCTGCGCCGTCCGCCTCGAGGATGAGGATCTTGTGGAAGTTCGCCTTGCCCTTAAGGTTCTCCTCGATGAAGCGCTCGATGCGCGGCACCGACGCTTCGGAGATGCGCCCGCCCGACACGAGGAGCGCCATCGGCGGCACGGACTTGTTCTCGAAGTAGAGGAAGTTGACCTCCTCCATCTGCCGCGAGCCGAGGACCGAGAGCAGCGTGCCCACCCAGCGGGGTACGCCGTAGGGGGAGCGCGGCGAGTGGATGGCGAAGTGCAGGAGCTCGGTCGCGGGGCCGTCGTCAGACTTCGCGGCCTTGAGCGCGGCGATGTCGTTGAAGACGCGGCCCGTCGAGCGTGAGACCACGCGCGGATCGCCGAACGACTTGAAATACACGCACTCGGTGGACTGCACCTGCACGTAGCGACGCATGCGCCGGCGCGCGCTGACGGTGTCGAAGCTCACCGGCGAGACGCGGACGCGCTCGCGGACGTCGACCGCCTCGCGGTCGAGCGGGAGGAGCCGCACCGTGTACGACGGCACGTAGACGAGGCGCGCAAGGTCGCCCTTGCCGTCGCGGAGCACCTCCCAGAAGGCGTTCCCGGTGACCTCGAGGTCCTGCCTCGTGCGACGACGCAGGTCGACGAAGGAGTGGTCGAAGCAGGCGAAGTCGAAGAAGGCATCGAGGCGCGCTCGCTCCACGCGGGCGAGCTGGCGCAGGTCGGCGAAGCGCGACGACACCTCGTCAGCGGTCGGCGTGAGGCCCACGCCCTCGGGGAGCGTGCCAGCGTCGCGCGCGGCGAGCCGCTCGAGCGTGATGGCGTCGGCGACCTTCGAGCGCGCGTCCTCGGCATCGAAGTCGATGACCGCGTCGAAGCGGTAGCCGTTGCCGTCGATGTTGGTGGCGTAGGCGTCGACGTTCTGGCGCAGCGAGTTGGAGTGCTCGACCAGGAGACACAGCGTCTCGGGGTCGTAGGGCGGGATGAGCGCGCCGGCCGAGGTGAACGCGGCGGCGGTGTCCTCCCCGGCGGGGCGGCTCGCCGGGTCCTGCACCGTCGCGCCGACGACGTGGGCCTTGAGGATGGTCTGCAGCCGCTCATCGGCGGCGTGGATCGCGGCGTGCGTCGTCACCGCGCGGCCTCCGCGTACGCGACGAGCCCGGTGGGCGTAAACGACACCGCGCGCGCCCGCAGGCCGCGCTTCGCGATCGCCTCGTGCGCGGCGGCGAGGAGAGCGTCGTCGCTCGCGGCCTCGAGCTCGACGTCAGGCCCGGGCTCGGGCGGGGCGCCAGCGGGCTTGCTGGCCGGGATGACGAAGAGCTTGAGGGTGCGGCGCATGGTGGACCTCGCAGGACAAAGGAGGCGAGGCGCTTGGCCAGCCTGCGAGGAGGCAGTCCACCTGGGCACCGAGCATCTGGACCGCGCGCCTCGCCTCCGGGAAGGGCAAAGCCTCGGGGCGATGGAGGCGGGGACATGTGTCGGTGGCGCGAGGTACTCTGTGAGGAATGAGCGCAATTCCGTCGTCGCTGACCAGAGCGCACGTCGAGGCTGCCGTCGCGCGGATCGATCGCGAGGGGGTTCCGCCCCGGCGCGAGTCGACGAAGTTCCAGCTCGTCGTAGACGGGCGGCGCTATCCGCCGAAGTACGTGATCTCGCTGGCGGTCGCGGATGCCACGGGTCGCGAGCTTCCGCCGCAGGAGTTCTCAGGTGGCGACGAGACCAACGGCGTTCTCCAGTCGCTCGGCTTCACGGTCGTGGGGCCGGGCTTGCCGACGCCGACGCCCACGAGGCCCAAGCCGCCCGTCGCGCCGTCACGACCGAGGCCGGCGGCACGGCCCACGCCGAACACGCACACACCACGCGTCGAGGTGGACGGCGTTCAGCCTATCGTCCGCGTCGTCGTCCAGGGGGCCCCGGCCTCTTCTCCCCGTGCGGCGGGCGAGATGCTGTCGGAGGCCTTCGAGAAGTGGCCTTCGTCCGCCCGCGCCAAGTTCACCATTACGCCCGGTGGCTTCGTCGTCGGGGATTTCCCAGCGCGGTGGTCCGGGGGGCTGGCCTGGGAGTCGTCGGCGAAGGATCTCGATGCGCTTGTGCGCGTCGCGAAGCCCCTGGTTGATGCATGCGTGACGAAGAAGGTGCTCGCCGCTGCCAAGGCCCGGACACGCGTCCTCACGATCGGCGTGGACCTCATGAGCGACGCCGAGCACGCCGAGCTCGTCGCGGTGATCGACTGCGACTCCGGCGAGATCGTGCGCTGGACCGGGAAGTCCTACCCGACCGGCGGCCAAGAGGCGCTGCTCGTTCAGGTTGCCAACGTCGAGTCGCACCTGCTCGAGATCGCGGACGAGAAGGCGCTCGTCCTCGGCTGTCACGACCTCAACATGTTCAGCGCCCGCGCGCGTGCGAACCAGAGCCCGAATGGCGTGCGCCGGCGTCGCTGTGATGCGATGGCCAAGGCCACGGCCCGCTTCAAACCGACCATCGTGCTGCAGCATCCGCACAGCACCGACACGCCGAACATCTGGCGAATGCCTTGGTCCTGCCTGGCGCGCGACTACCCGACGGTGCGCACATACGCTTCCGGCATCGGCTACTTCCGGTGGAGCGGCAAGCCACGTCGACCTCTCCGGGAGGTTCTCGATGGAACCCGCAGCGCGACGGGCGTCGCTGACGTCGTCGTGAAGTCCCGTTAGCCCAGCACCCGCACACCGATCTCGCCCGTGCGTGGACCCGTCGGCGTGCGCTCCTTCTGGCACGCGAGCGCCACCGCCCAGAACTTGTCGGCGTGGCCGCGCGCGTTGCGCTCGGCGTCGAAGCTGACCTTGCCCGAGGGCAGCACGCGGCGCTTGATGGCGTGGACCTGACTGACCAGCTCGCGATCGCGGGGCAGCGTCACGTCGCGGCGCTGGAGCAGGATCTTGAAGTCCGTCGCCCAGCGCTCCTTCGCCTCGTTGGTGAAGTTCTCGCCGACCACCTGCGGGAAGTCGCGCGACAGGTTCTCGGCGAGGTTCATGCCGATGCCGCTCCGGTCGATGGAGAGCCGCGCGACCGGCAGCGTGCCGAGCAGGCGCCGGAGCTCGGCCTCCTGCTCGGCAAACGGCGTCCCCTCAAAGCTCCGCAGCATGCGCGCGGTGAAGCGACCCTCGATCTCCTCGAACACCGCCAGCTCGGAGCGGTCGCGCGTGCGACCGACGTCGAAGCCCGCGACGATGCGCCCCTCGGGCGCGCGCACGCTGGTGGGCTCGTCGTAGAGCACCAGCTCGTCGTTGGTGCACGGGAGGATCAGCTCGTAGGGGAAGAAGCTGTAGGTCTCGTCGACGAACTTGCCCTCGAACTCCTGCTGGAAGTCCTCGATGGGGAGCGAGTCGAACTGCTCGATGAGCGTGGGCCGCCCGAAGCGCTCGACGCGCTCCTCCGTAGGCAGGTCGAGGGCGAGCTGCGACGCGGCCTTCACGTCGGTGGTGAAGAAGCGGCACAGCCACCACGGCACGTGTTGCCGCGTGTGGTGCGGGTACTTGCGCAGTTCCTCGTTGGCGATCTCCCAGAAGATGCCGCGCCGACCGAGCGGCGTGCTGCACCCTGTGAGCTGCCCGTTGCTGCGGAGGATGAGCGCCGTCGAGCCCCGGTACACCTCGCGGTCGTTCACGTAGTGCGCGAGCTCGTCGAGGTAGACGTCGCCCTTCTTGCCGCGCGGCGCCTTCGACGGGTGCGAGAGGATTCGCGAGAGCCGCTTGGTCGCGCCGTTCGACTCGAACGCCAGCTCCGTCTTCGAGTCGACGACGAGCCGCTTCTGGTACGCGAGTGGCAGCTCCTCGTGGAGCTGGCGCGCGGTGAGCACCTTCTCCTTAGCGTCGTCCATGTTGTAGCTGACGAAGACCGCCGTGTGCTTCGAGCGCAGATGGCACCGGGCGAGCGCCTCCAGCGCGAAGAGGAACGAGAAGCCGACCTGGCGGCTCTTGTTGACCCAACGGAACCGCGAGCGGTTGGTAAGGAACTCGCGCTGGTACGCCTCGAGGACGACGGGCTCGTCGTCGTAGGCCATCAGCGCCGCGACGAAGCCCGGCTCCGTCATCAGCCACTGCTGGAACTCCTCCTCGGTGCGCTTGACGATCCCGAGCGTCATGCCGCCCTCCGCGTCGTCGCGAGCGACCTTGCCTTCCTCGCGAACGGAAGCCTGTATGGGTCGCAAGGAGAGCGCCCATGACCGCCTACGCCGACACCATCTCGCGCCCCGTGAAGACGCTGACCGAGGCCGAGCAGCGCGCGCTGCTCAAGGTCACCGGCCAGCACGTCGACGGCTTCCGGGACCACGTCATCTTCAGCCTCGCGATGGGCACGGGCCTGCGCGAGCACGAGCTCCTCGCGCTCGACGTCGGCGACGTGTTCGACGACGCCGGACGCGCCAAGCGCCGTGTCGCCCTGCGCGTGTTCAAGCGTTCCGCGAAGGACCCCGTCGCCCAGGAGGTGCTGTTGCCCGACGCCGTGCGCGCCAAGCTCGAACGGCTCCTCACGACGCGCAAGCGCGTGGGCGACACCATCACGCCCACCACGCCGGTCTTCGTGAGCCGCCTCGGACGACGGCTCTCGGCGCGCCAGCTCCGGCACCTCTTCGCGGTCTGGCAGGAGCGCGCCGGCTTCGAACGCCACGTGGGGTTTCACACGCTGCGCCACCACGCCTGCAGCGCCGTCTACCGGCAGTCGAAGGACCTCCGGCTCACGCAGAAGTTCGCGCGCCACAAGTCCGTGGTGACGACCAGCATCTACACGCACCCGACCGACGACGAGCTGCTCCGGGCGGTCCAGGGGCTCGTCTGCTGAGCCCGCGCCGCGCCCGCGACCCATTTGCCGAACAGAACCGAACGCGCGCGCGTGCTCGGTTTCTTGTTCGGCGCTCGGTTTCGAATCGCGGGGCTGCTCGGTTTCCCAAAACTGACCCACTCGGAAACGGCCCCAGGCACCCTGGGGCGGGCGCGCGGCGCCACGAAAAGCGGACCCCTCCCCCCCTTCGGCAGGTTGTAGGCATGCGGAGGCCGATGCCGGCGTGCCGACGCCGCGGGCCGGCATGGTAGGCGTGTGCCGCGAGGGCGCGCGGCGACCGCCGCTAAGAGAGAAAAGCGGCGGTTCGCGCCCAGCGCAGCGCGCGTTCTCGGGGACTTTGAGCGCCTCGAACGCGCCGTACCCGCGGAGCCGTACCGCCGCTTTCCGTGGATCGGCGCCGTGGACGCGCGCGAGGCTCGGCTCGGCAGCGCCGTCTCGGCGCGCGTGGCTGCCTGCGTGTTCCGGCAGGCGCCCCGGTGAGCTCGTCGTGCTCGAGCGCTCGGAGCTGGGCGGCGGCGTAAGCCAGCAGAACCCCAGGGTCGGCGGGAGGGGCGCGTGTTCTTCCGGCCCGCTGTGGGCCTCCTGGGCGCCCGTCTGTGAGGCTCTGCTGGTCGCGTCGTCCTGGCCGCGTGGGCGCGCGGCTGCGCCAGGGGCAATCATCCCTCGTCCTCCTCGGCGTTCGCGCTACGTGGGCCAACGTCGGCGCCGTCGTGCGCGCCCAGCGCTGCTTCGACGGCAGCGGCCGCCACGAGCACCTGGTTCTCGATCAGCTCGGCGTCGTCCGGGTCGGCGCCCATCTGCTCCGCGAGTTCGCGGGCGAGGTTCACGAGGCGGCGCACCTCGTCGCGCAGGTCCTGGGACAGGTTCGGTTCCGCCGCGCCGTCCCGAATCGAACGGGAGGGGGGCAACCGAACACCGCCGAGGCTGCTCGATTTCCCGTGCTCGATTTCGACCGCGTCACCGCGCACGTCGATGATGCCGGCCATCGCGGGCGTCGAGGACTCGAGGTCGCGCATGTAGCGCTCGTGCCTCTCCGACAGCACCTCGAGCGAGAGCATGTGGCGGATCTCCTGCCGCGAGTCGGCGCCGCCTTCGAGGAACGACTTGAGCCGAATGAGCGTGTTGACGTCTGCGGGGCTGTCGGTGCGGACGCGGCCTTCCTTGAGCGCCTCCCTGAACTTGATGAGGAACTCGTCGATGAGCGCGAGCATCTCGGCGACCGTGATCGCCTCGGCGGTCGCGCGCGCCTCAATGATCTTCTCGTCGCGCCGGGCCTCGATGCGGTGCTCGCCGTACTTGCGGCGGTGCATCGTGTTGTGGCTCTTGGCGTAGTCGGCGATGACGCTCGGGGCGACGCCGTACTTCTCGGCCAGCTCGCGGTACGTCGGGTAGACGGTGTTCGACGTGCCGTCGTCGTTCATCGACACCTCGCCGAAGACGAGCAGGCGATCCAGCTCCGCGAACGGGATGACCGGCGCCTGCTGGTGGCGAGGCCGCCCGGGTCGACGACGCTCATCCAAGGGTGCGGTGTTCTCGGTCGCGGGCTCTGGGCTGTCTTCGACGCTCGCGCGCACGACGGCGCTGGGCTCGGGCACTTCGACGGAGCGCTCGACCTTCGGCGGCGGCGGGGTCTTCGGCGGATCGAGCTGGGCCCGCAGCTCCTCGCGACGCTCGGTGGTCCGGTGCTCCTTGGCGAACGCGGCGATGGTGCTGACGGCGACCCCGAAGCGAGCCGCGACATCGCGCTGCGTCAGCCAGACGCGCTTCGCCTCGCCGTGCTCATCGGGCACCACCTCGCCCTCGACGAGCAGGCGCTCGACCTCGTCGGGGTTCGAGAGCTTTGGGCCTTCGCCCTTCGTGGGCCGGCCACTCTTCGCGTGCTTCTGCTTCGCCATGTTCCCTCAGAAGCCGATGGAGAGCTGGATCGGGGACGCGCTGGTGAGCAGCGACTTCAAGCGCTGCATCGCGCGCGATCGCTGCCGCTTGAGGCGCTGGTAGAGACGCTCGCGGGCCACGTCGTCGTCGGGCTCGAGACGCTCGACGTACGCGCGCAGGAGTTCTCGGCGCAGCACCGTCGCCTCGACCACGTCGAGCCCGCTCGTGGAGAGGCCCTCCTGGACCGCGCACTGAATGAGAAGCGCGAGGTCGTACAGCTCCTCGTCCGTGCGCGCGCGACGGGGAGCGAGGGAGTCCGGGTCGAGGTCTTCCAGCGCCTCGACGTCGATGCCCGGGTGGCGCTGCTCGCGCTCCTTGCGGAGGAAGGCGAACACCTGCCGCTCGGTGCGCTGGCGCAGCCGCATCGGCAGGCGGTCCATGAGCGGCACCTCGGTGAGCGCTGCCAGGAACGCGGTGACGACGAGCTGGTCGAGCTCATCGCCCGGCACCGTGTCGCTGACGAGGCGGCCCCGCAGGCGCACCAACATCGGCTTGAACGCGCCGAGCAGGAGGGACGCCCACACCGTAGCGCGGCTCGCCCGGTGCTCGGTGATGATCGCCCTGGTGAGCGCCTCGCGCGACGCGTAGGTGCCCTCCGCTTCGTCGTCGAGCATGGCGAGAACGGAGGCCGCGTCGGCGTGCGCCGCGATGGCGGGCTGCTTGGCGCGGCCCGCCTTGAAGGCATGGCGGTGGCGCTCGGAGAGCGCGTCGCGGCGCAGCCGCTCGAGGTCGTTGCGGAGGGCGCTCTTCACTTGTCCCTCCGGGTCCACCACTCGGCGACGAACTCGAGGAAGTCGTCGAGGCTCAGCGCAACGAACGGCTCGGCGCGGTCGTCGCGGATGATGGCGATGGGGATGCGCCCGGGCGGGGCGGCGTTCGTGGCCTGGCGCAGCGCACCCCGGACGTTCGGCTGCTTGCCGCGCTTGGCCTCGGGCCAGAACACCGGGCAGTCGACGTCGGGCGTCTCCTCGCCCGTGCGGAACTGGAGGCCGCGCCGGATGGTCGCGTCCGGCATGACCTCGCGGAAGCGCTGGACGAGCTCACGCTCGAAGCCGGCGCCCTTTCTGCGAGAGTGCGCGCCGCTCATGCTCGCACCTCCCGAACGAAGTGAGCCGGGAGGCCGAGCCGCTTCGCCTCGCGCAGCTCGCGCTCCATGCCTTCGGTGACGATCTCGCCGAAGACGCGGACCTCGTCGCACGTGGCGAGCAGCTCGAGGCAGAGCGCGAGCGCCTGCTCGCGGCCGTTCGTCTCGTCGATGAGCTGCGGCAGGTAGAGGTGCGGCGCGATGGGAAGCGCACCGTCGTCGATGAGGAACTGGCTGATCGCGCGGACCCGCTCGATGTTGCCGGCCGGGTCGTTCGCGAACGGATGGCAGACGTAGACGCGGCGACGCCGACCTGCCTCGATGCGACGACGGCGCACCAGCTCGGCGGCCGTGTAGTGCAGGCCATCCAGCACCTCGGCGTAGGCCTCGCTCGGGTAGTCGCGCCCGTCGTCGAGGCGCCACGGGCCGTACTGACGTCGACCTTGCGCGAGCCGACCGAGGAGCGCGTCGCAGATCTGCCGTTCATCCGCAGGGAGGCCGGTGACCAGACCGCCCGCGCGCATGCGCTCCACGAGACGCCGCGCGACTTCGAGCGAGCAGCGAGCATCGGCGAGCGCACGATGCGGGTGGGGGCGCTCGAGCCCGAGCAGCTTCGCGAGCGGCTCGAGCGACATCGACGGCAGCTCGCCGGTGACGACCAGCGTCCACGCGAGGCTCGCGGTGTCGAGCCGGTGGTAGTCGACGTTCGGCAGCGCGAGCCCGGCACGTCGAAAGCCGGCCTCGAGGAACGCCCAGTCGAAGCCGACGTTGTGGCCGGCGACGAGAACGCCATCGAGGAGCGGAGCAACCTCGAGCAACGCCTCGCGGAGCGGGAGCGCGTGCTCCCACGCCGCCGTCGTGAAGCCGTTGAGCGCCAGCGCGTCGAGCTGCGCCTCTCCGAGCCGCTCGGGCGCGACGAGCGCCTCGTACTCGTCGAGCACCTCCAACGTGCGCGCGTCGACGCGAACGATGCCGATCTCGATGATGTCGTGCCGCGACGGATCGAGCCCGGTGGTCTCGAGGTCGACGAAGGCGACGGTCGTCTTCGGTGCCCGGCGTGCGAGGCGCGGAGCGTCGTGAGCGATGATGGGCGCGGCGGCTGCCGACGCCGGGTCGAGGGGCGGCGGGAGCAGCATCACGCCACCTCCTTCGCCCACAGGCGCGGCGACATGCGCTTATCGGCGTGCGCTTCGAGCTCGGCCTTCAGCAGCGAGACGCGCGGCTTGTCGAGCTTCTTGCCCAGCGACTTGAGGAGCGCGTCGAGGGCCTTCTTGTCGATGGCGCCGAGCTTCCCGAGCACCTCGTCGCGCGAGAGACCCGTCGCGTCCGCGAGCAGTGAGAGCGTCGGCTCGAGCGGGTAGTCGAGGCTCGTGGTCGCGAACATCCGGTAGCGGACGCCGCCGAGCACGAGCTCGTCGCGCTCCTTGAGCTGCGCCTTGAGGATGTCCTCCAGCTCCTCCTTGCGCGCGTAGAGCGCCTTCGCGAGGCGAGCGACCTCCTCGCGCTCGCGGGCGACGCCTTCGAGATCGGCGAGGTCTTCGACGATGAACTCGCGCTTGCCCTTGAGCGCTTCGGCGTAGGCCGGGCACTGCTTGCGGTGGTCGCAGTAGGAGCAGTTGGTGTTGAGGCGCGCCGGGTACTCCGTCGCGGTCTCCGTCTGCCGCCCGAGCGTCTCGACGTAGGCGAGCGCATCGGCGAGCTGCTCCTCGGTGCGCGTCGTCTCCTGCCGAACGCCGTGGCGCAGCATCCAGAAGGTGAGCTTCACCTTCTTCGCCCACGGCCAGAGGCGGCGCACCGCCACCTCGTAGAGGCTCATCTGCAGCGAGGTGTCGACCTCGTCGCGGGTGAAGAGCTGGTGGTTGGTCTTGTAGTCGATGACCTCGACGGTCTCGTCGTCGAGCCAGTCGACGCGATCGATGAAACCCAGGACCTCGAAGGGCCCGACCGGCAGCCGGAACTCCTTCTCGACGGCGAGGACGTCGCGGTGGTCGACGACGCCCTGCTCGGCGATGAAGCGCCGGAGGATGGCGAGCCCCTCGGCGAAGACGTCCATGCCGGTGAGCTGCTCGGCGCCCCACGCCTCGCGATAGAGCTCAATGGCACGCTCCTCGGAGAGCGGGCCCGTGCGCTCGTCGTCGACGACCTCCTTGATGAGGCGCTCGAGGACGGCGTGGATGGTCTTGCCGAACCGGAGCGGCAGCCCTGGCTCGGCCTGCTGCTTCTCGATGTAGTGCAGCCGGTACGAGAGCGGGCAGGTCTCGAACCTCGAGAGCCTGCTGTAGCTGAGATGCTGGTTCTTGAACGGGGCGACGGTGGTCATGAGCGCTCCTCGAGGGGGCGCTCTCGGCGCTCAGGGTTGTTGGTCTTGGCGGTCTTCTCGAACGAGACGATGTGCGAGCTGGGGAACACGCTCATGACGCGGGCGAGCGTCGCGGCGTGCTCGGGGGTGATCTCCTTGCGGTCGCGGCCCGTGTACTCGGGCACCAGCCACACGTCGCCGTAGGTCTCCGAGTGCAGCAGCACCTCGACGCCGAGCGCCTTGAAGCTCTCGATGTCCTCGGTGGTGAAGCCGCGAAGCTGATCGACGTCGACTGCGGGCTGCGCGTCGGCGTCGGGCTTCGGAGCGAGCGCGATCGGGTGCGCAGGCGCGGTCGAGACCTTCGCCGCGGGCTGCGCGACCTCGGGCAGCGGGTTGCCGAAAAGGTCGCGCGCGACGGGCTTCGGGGCCGGCGCATGCTCGACGACGGGCGCAGGCGCGACGACGCGCAACGTGCGCTTGTGCGGCCCGTTGTGCTTCTGCCACTCGGTGCAGACGAACTCGTCGGGCAAGGCGCACGTGCCGCCTTGCTGGAAGTGGATGCAGCGCTTGCCCTCCTCGCCCCGCGTGTACTTCTCGCAGGTGATGTTGGGCGGGCGCTCTGCGGCCGGTGTCGGCGGCGGCAGCTCCGGTCTGACGAGGTCCTTGATGGCCATGCGCTTCCTGGCCGGCGACACGAAGCGCCGGTGGGGAAGGAAACGCGGGTCGGCTCAGCGGGCTGGGACAGGCTTCGAGCGACCGCCGACGAATTTCCGCGCCGAGGGGAGGTGGAGGACGGCGCAGCGGCGGCGGTCGCCCTCGTGGTCGAAGCGCACGCGCTCGGAGCGCGCGACCACGACGTCGCGTTCGTGCCGCCACCCGAGCTCGAGGAGCGCGCGCAGCTCGCGCCGGAGGAGCCGCCCGCGCTCGGCCCGGTAGAGGGCCGTGGCCACCGCCTCGGGATGGACGGCCACGCGCTCGCCGGGCAGTCGGGCGAAGTGCTCGCCCTCCTTCAGCGTGCCGTCCTCGATGCTGACCAGGATGTTGAACACCAGGTCTGCGAGGTGGCCTTGCCGTTCATCGGCGAGGCGCCGCTCGCGGTGGATGGTCCGCATCAGGCGCGTCGAGGTCGCAGGCGCGATGAGCCTTGCCTGCGCGAGGCGGGCAGCGAGGCGCTGGAACTCGAGGACGAGCGCGTCGCGCTCCTCCTTCGTGAGGAACGGGATCGGCTCGTCGGGCTGGGGCGCGTTCATGGGGACGAAAACGCGACCTCGTCCGATGCGCTGGGACACCACCGCGAACGCGGTCCTGGCCCGCACGCTCCGTTGGGACAGCAGGACAGCTACCGGTTCCGTCCCGACCGCCCGCCAACGCCCTCTTTCGCCAGCAACCGCAGGCACTTGCGCGCCCTGGCGGACAGGGACAGCCGCCAGCGGGTAGCACCACAGGCGTAGCGAGATCTCGTTTTTCGAAGGCCGACGACTCGAAGGCGCCCTCGAGAAGAAATCGCGAGTCGCTTCTGAGTAGACCTACCCGCCGAGAGCTGTCCAGAGAGAGGAGAGATACGTAACTATTGAAGAAGAGAAGGGAAAGAAGGGGCAGGGGGCCGTCCTGGGACTGTCCACGGCCCGTCAAAATGTCCCAGCGCTGAGCGCGCCTTCTTCAGGCCTTCGCAAGTGAGCGAGCGCGCTGTGACGATCCTCCGGGAGGTGCGGAGGGGCCGGCGAACGCGCTCGCCGCGGGAGGGGAGAGAGGGACCCCGGAACCGGCGCCCGATCCTGCCCTGGCTTCCACCTTCCCCTCTCCAACGAGGCTGCCCTCGTACCCGCCGATGACCGGTGGGTCGCGAGGAGACAGCCCATGAAAACCCAGTCCACCACCGCCACCGATTGCCGATGCAAGGCCTGCGGCGCCCTCTTGGCGAAGCGCGATCGCGACGGCCTCACCATCCGGCGCGGCGACATGCAGGTCGTCGTCAGCGGCGACAGCACGGTCGCCGTCACCTGCTACCGCGACCGCTGCCGCACGTTGAACGTCCTCGCGTCGCGCACGCCGATGCCGCCGACGCCCGTGCCCGCGCTCCCGAGGGCGAGAGCCGCGTAGCTCGCGGCGCCCTCCTTCACCTCAAGTCCACCGAGCGCAAGACGCCGTAACCACGGCCCCAAGGAGCGCCTGACGCCCGCCGGAAAGGCGGCGCGTCATGCTCGCACGTTGGGAGGCGCTGCATGCAGCCCTCGACCGTTCCGTTCGTTCTCTTCAGGCAGAGCAGGCGTTTCAACAGGCAAGGCAGCACCCCGCGCTCACGCGCTTCGACCAGCCCTTCGAGGTGGTCGAGTACCTCGCGAGCAAGGGCGGCGACCTCGACGAGAAGGATCGCGTCCTCGGCGTGCTCGTGACCCTCGTGCAGCGGCGCGAGCACCACGAGCTCGTGAGCGGGCTCCTGTGGCTCGGGCTCTGGCCCGGCCTCGACGCCGTCTACCGGCGGCGGCAGCGCAACTTCCGGGGACAGCCCGAGGAGCTGATCGCCGAGCTGGCCGACGTCTTCACGGGCATCATCGAGCGGCTCGACCTCGAGGTGGTTCACCGCGTGGCCGCGACGCTCGTGCGCAGCACCGCGCGCGACCTCATCGATCGCCGCCGCCGCGTGTGGGCCGACGCTGACCGGATCGTCTACCGGGACACCTTCGAGCCGGTACGTGACCAGGACGACCGCATCATCGTCGCGAGCCATCTCGACCGCCTTGCGCGCGCCGAGTGGGAGGCGTCGCAGGCGGAAGCCCCGCTCGGGCTGACGCAGGGGCTGTCGTTCGAGGACGACGTCGCCGAGCTGCGCGTGTGGCTCACCGAGATCATCGGCGCCGACGCCGACCTGCTGCTCGCGGTGCTGGTGCTGGACGAGAACCAGCGCGAGGCCGCCCAGCGCCTCGGGCTCTCGCACGACGCCGCTCGCAAGCGCTTCCAGCGCGCGCTCGGCCGACTCCGCGAGCACCTCGCGAGCTCGCTGTCCCACTCCGACCTCGCGGGCCGCGTTTGCCTCCCCACGAACCGGATGAACCGCCCGGAGGAGCCGACCGCATGACCCACGAACCGATCCCCATCCACGACCTGCCCGGCGACGAGGACTTCATCCGCCTGCCGGGCCTCTTCCGACGCTGTCGACGTCCAAGCCTTCGCGCTTCATATGCGCGGCTGCCGCCCAGTGGAAGGTGACGAGGCATTTCATGGATCACCACGAGGATCAAGTCTATCGAGGCGGGCGCTGGAAACAGCTTCGGAGGCGCTGGCGTCGTACACGATATGCGTGAATTTCCAGCGTGCCTTCTGCTGATCTTCTTGCACACGAACCGCGCGTGATGACATCAACTTAATGTTTGCCTTCAAACTGGCCCGGCCACCTCGACGGCCTTTTTACAGTGCTCGCAGACCGTATTGCAACGGGCCGGAAGGTCGATGACCTGCTCTGACTCCCCGGCAGATTCTGTTTCTTCGGACCGTGCCTGCGCCAGGCGGCTTTGCACCCGAGCGCTTGTCTTTAGCTCGGCGCCCGACGAGTCGCCGAAGAAGGTCTGATTGCGCTGAGCAAGTTGTTGCCGAGCCTCGGCGAGAGTTTGAGCGCAAGCTGCGTCGGGTCGCCTCCCTTCAGCTGAAGCGCAGCTCGCGCTGCAGCACCAGGATTCTCTGGACCAGCTTCTGATTCTCCGCCTCGGCGCAGCAGCGCGCGGCCTGGCGGACGACTTCGATGTCCTTCTCCACGCCAAGACGCAGCATGCCCGTAGGACGCGTCGGCGGCGAATGGATTCAACCATTCAACCGGCGCGTCGATTCTTTTCTGGCCAGCGAGGTGTCAAGTTCGCCCACGGTCAACAGAGCCGGCTCTGTCCGGTTTCAGTCGCCGCCCTCGATGTATTGCGTGAGCTCGCTCAGCGTCATCGTAACCGAGCTACTCCGGACGCGATCACAGACCGTGCGAAGCGCCCCTTCTCCAACCGCTTTGCGAATAGACATAGCCCGGTGCCGTCGAAGTACAGCACCTTCTCGCTCGCTTTCGATCTTTCGAGACGAACAGGAACAAACTCCCGCTCAACAGATCCTGTCGAGCGCATGCTTCACGAGCGGCGAGCGTGTCGAAGCTCTTTGGCATGTCTACGGGCTCGCGTACGCGAACACCGCTACCTGTCGCGCTGAAAAACGATCACCGAGTCTCCGTAGAAGCTCGGCTAGACCGTCAAGATCCAGACCTCAATCCGCACACCGTGCGACCATGCACGTCGTCAGCGGCGACAGCACGGTCGCCGTCACCTGCTACCGCGATCGC
Organism: Myxococcales bacterium; assembly: GCA_019637115.1. GTDB lineage: Bacteria > Myxococcota_A > Polyangia > Polyangiales > Houyiibacteriaceae > JACKEH01. Next base: position 19,766 of record JAHBWH010000003.1, read on the forward strand.
TGCCGGACGTTGAACGTCCTGTCGTCGCGCAAGCCGACGCCGCCGGCGCCCGCGAACGCGCTTCCGAACGTGAGCGCGGCGTAGCCCGCGGCCTCGCACTCACCACCAGTTCAACGGAGCGCATGACGCCCTAACCACGGCCCCAAGGAGCGCCTGACGCCCGCCGGAAAGGCGGCGCGTCATGCGCGCGAGCTGGGAGGCCCTGCGTGCAGGCCTCGATCGTTCCGTTCGTACTCTTCAGGCAGAGCAGTCGTTCCAACAAGCCAAGGCCCAACACCCGGTGCTCACCGGGTTCGACGACGCGGAGAAGGTCGTCGACCACCTCGTGAACGCGCGCGGCGACGGCGAAGCAAAAGATCGCCTCCTCGCCAGGCTCGTCGCGATGGTGCAGCAGCGCGAGCACCACGAGGTCGCGAGCGGGCTGCTGTGGCTCGGGCTGTGGCCCGGCCTCACCGGCGTCTACGGTCGCCGCGTTCGCCACTTCAACGGTGAGCCCGACGAGCTCGTCGCGGAGATCGCGCGCGCGTTCACCGAGCTGGTGGAGCGCCTCGATCTCACGGCCGTCAACCGCGTTGCGGCCACGCTCGTGCGCAGCACCGAGCGCGACGTGATGTACCGACGCAAGCGCTCGTGGCTGGCGGCGAGCGATGGGCTTCGCATCGATCACGAGGAGATTTCCGCTTCGATCGACGCGGACGAGGACGACGGCATCGCGAGCTGGTTCGACAAGGCCTCGCTCAAGCGCTGGACCGAGACCCAACACGGCTCCGCGCTCGGCCTCACGCCGGGACTCTCGTTCGAAGAGGACGTCGCCGTGCTGCGCGCATGGCTCGAGCCCGTGGTTGGCGAAGACGCGGAGCTGCTCATCGCCGTGCTGGTCCTGGACGAGTCGCGTCGTGAGGTCGGTGAGCGCTTGGGCCTCGCCACCGACAGCGGGCGCAAGCGCGTCCAGCGCGCCGTGGCCCGCCTGAAAAAGCACCTCGCGAGATCGCTGTCCCGTTTCGCGCGAGCGGACCGCTTTTCCCACCCACAGGCCCCCTGAACCGCACGGAGGACGCACCGAGATGACCCGCGAACCGATCCCCATCCTCAACCTGCCCGGCGACGAGGACTTCATCCGCCTGCCGGGCCTCTTCCGACGCTGGGAGCTGAACGACGTCATCGAGCTCGGCGCGGACTTCCACCTCGAAGACGCCGGCGAGGCCGCCGACGGGACGCAGCTCATCGCCGTGTACCGGCGCGAGCGACGCAGCACCCGCAACACGACCACCGACAGCAGCAGCACCACCAACCATAACAAGAAGGAGCAGTGACCAATGACGAACAGCATGTGGCAGCAGACCGAAGAGATGGCGAAGAAGCACGACCAGGGCGGCTCGCTCTGGCTCAAGCTCGCGGGCGACGGCGACAAGGCCGTCGTCGTCTTCCTGGGTGAGCCGCACCCGCGCGAGGTGGCCTTCGTCGACGGCAAGTACGTCGAGGTCGACGAGAAGATGAAGGCCGCGGGCACGAAGGCCTCGCTGCGCGTCGCGCTGAACGTCGCCCTCTACGACTCGAAGGAGGTGAAGGTCCTCGAGCAGGGCGTGATGTTCTTCAAGGACCTCGTCCGCGTCCGCGAGAAGTACGGCCTCGAGAAGTGGGCCTTCGAGATCCAGCGCCACGGCGCCGCGAAGGACCCGAAGACCACGTACTCGATCCTCCCGGAGCACCAGCTCTCGGTCGAGCAGCAGAAGGCCTTCCAGGCGCTCCCGCAGCACGACCTCGCGAAGCTCTACTCCGGCGAGGCGGACGGCGGCGCGAAGGGTGGCCAGTCGCTCGACAGCTACGACAAGAAGAGCGACGCGAAGGGCGACGGCACCGTGGCCCCCAACGTCGCGCAGGGGCTCGTCACTGCGCTCAAGGCGCTGCCGCGCGAGGCGACGGACAAGTTCCTCGCGAAGTTCGGCGTCCAGCGCATCAAGGACCTGCCGACGTCGCAGGTGGAGAAGGCGCGCGCGTTCGTCGAGCAGCTCCAGACGGAGAGCGCCGCGCCCGCCGCCGCCGAGACCGAGGTCGATCCCTTCGCCTGAACGAGCCGCGAGGAGCCACCGATGAATGACTACCTCTCCGAGGTCTTCGGGGACGGCGGGCTCTTCGCCTCGCGGTTCCCCGGGTACGAGATGCGCGAGGGCCAGGTGGCGCTCGCCCGCATGGTCGATGAGGCCATGCGCGGCGGGCGTCACGCCCTCGGCGAAGGGCCGTGCGGAACCGGCAAGTCGGTCGCGTACGCGGTGCCGGCCGTTCACCACGCGCACCACGAGAAGAAGCGCGTCGTGATCGCGACCGCGAACATCGCGCTTCAGGAGCAGCTCGTCCGCAAGGACCTTCCGATGCTCGCGAGCGTGCTGCCGTGGCCGTTCACCTTCGCGCTGCTCAAGGGCCGCAACAACTACGTCTGCCTCGATCGCATGGCCGAGAGCGAGGCGCGCGGCGAGCTGCGCGGGCTCTACTACGACGACCAGCAGCGGCAGGTCGACGAGGTGCTCGCGTGGGCCGAGGCGACGAAGACGGGCGACGTCTCCGAGCTGCCGTTCATCCCGCACGCCCAGGTCTGGTCGCGGTTCTCGGTGGGCTCCGAGGAGTGCAAGGGCGACGGCTGCCCGTTCCGTGACGACTGCTTCGCCGAGCGCGCGAAGGCGACGGCGCAGGGCGCGGACATCGTCGTCACGAACTACCACATGCTCTTCGCGCACCTCGCCGTGCGCCAGGCGACGGGGCAAGACCTCGTGCTGCCTGCGTTCGATTTGCTCGTGCTCGACGAGGCGCACGAGGCCGCCGAGATCGCCCGCGAGTTCTTCGGGTTCACGCTGTCGGAGCACACCTTCGGGCGGCTCGCCTCGGCGGCGGCCGACCTCGGGAACAAGCAGCTCGCGGGCGAGCTTCGCCAGGAGGCGCAGCGCCTGTTCGCGGCGCTCTCCGACTTCGCCCGCTCGCCCCGGTACAAGAAGCGGCTCAAGGCGCCGGGCTTCGCCAACGACGCGGGCGTCCAGCGCGCGCTGGGCAAGCTCGTGGCGCTCGCCAAGGCCCGCGCCGAGGACGAGCTCGCGGACAAGAAGGAGCGCGCTACGGCGCGCAACGTGGCCAAGAACGCAGCCACAGCGGCCGCGCGCCTGTCCGAGGGGCTCGCGCAGTCGAACCACGCCTGCGTCTACTGGCTCGACCTCGACAACAAGGGGCGCACCAAGCTCCGGTCGAAGCCCATCGACGTCAGCGATCTGCTGCGCGCTGAGCTGTTCGCGCGCTGCCCGTCGGTGTCGCTGGTGTCAGCCACGCTCACCACCTCAGGCACCTTCGACTTCGTGCGCCGCGAGCTCGGCGTGCCCGAGGGCGCGCTCGAGGTCGTCGCCGAGACGCCGTTCGACTTCGCGTCCCAGGCGCTCCTCGTTGTGCCCGAACGGCTGCCGGACCCACGCGACGCCGAGTTCATCGACGAGGCCGCGCGCATCTTCCAGTACGTCGTCGACGTCTGCGACGGCCGCACGCTCGGGCTCTTCACGTCGTACCGGAACTTGAACGCCGTCTACGAGCGCCTCGACGGGCGCGAGCACCGCGTGTTGCGCCAGGGCGAGCTCCCGCGCGCGGAGCTGACGCGCCTCTTCAAGGAGGACGTCGGCAGCATCCTGCTGGGCACGGAGAGCTTCTGGACCGGCATCGACGTCGCCGGCGAGGCGCTCACCGGGCTCGTCATCGACAAGCTGCCGTTCCCGCAGCCGGACGACCCGGTCATCGACGCCATCTGCGAGCGCGATCCGCGTGCCTTCGACAACTACCTCGTGCCGCTCGCCATCATCGCGCTGCGCCAGGGTGTGGGCCGCCTCATTCGCTGCAAGTCGGACGTGGGCGTCGCCGTCATCCTCGACAAGCGCATCGCCGAGAAGGGCTACGGGAAGAAGTTCCTCAAGAGCCTGCCGCCGATGCTCACCACCCGGCGCGTCGAGAACATCACCCGCTTCCTCGAGGAGGCTGCCTATGCGCGCGCGAGTTGATGCGGCGCTGACGCTCGACGCCCGGGAGATGCCGCCGAAGGTCGTCGAGCGCCTGTGCCGAATGCTGTCGTTCCCGAACCCCGCGTTCCTCGACCGGCTTCGCCTCGGGCTGAACCCTGGCGCCGAGCTCGAGACGGTCTGCTTCGTCGAGCAGGAGGAAGGGAAGCTGCGTCTCCCGCGCGGGGCCATCCACGTACTCCGGCGCGCGGCCGCGCAGGACGGGCTCATCGTCGCCTGCGATGACGCGCGCGTGCTGCCCGAAGCGACGCTCGATGTACCCGCGCTCGGCCTCCGCGACTACCAGTCGGTCGCCGTCGAGAAGCTCGCGAGGGTCACGCAGGGGACGGTCGTCATCCCGTGCGGCGGCGGCAAGACGCGCGTCGGCATGGGCGCGATCGCCAAGCTGCGCACGCCGACGCTCATCCTCGTCCACACCCTCGACCTCGCCGAGCAGTGGCTCGGGGAGCTGAAGGACAAGCTCGGGATCGAGGCCGGGCTGATCGGTGACGGCGAGGAGCGCCCGGCGCCCGTGACAGTGGCCGTCATCCAGGCGTTGCTGCGCTGGGAGCCCGCGAAGCTCGACGCCTTCCTCGGGGGCTTCGGCCTGCTCATCCTCGACGAGGCCCACCACGTCGCCGCGAGCACGTTCCACTCGGTCGTCGATCACTGCCCCGCGCGCTACCGCCTGGGGCTCACCGCGACGCCCGAGCGCGAAGATGGGCTGACCGCGCTGCTCGACCTGTTCATGGGCGCGCCGCTCGTCAACGTCACGCACGACGAGCTGGTCGCGGCGGGCGTCCTCACGGTGCCCGACATCCACAGCGTGGAGACGGACTTCACGTACCTCTACACCGGCGCCGAGGACTACGCGCCGATGCTGGCCGCCGTCGCGAGCGATCCCGCGCGCAACGCGCTCATCGTCGAGCACGTCGCTCGCGAAGCCCATGCCGGCCACGTCTGCCTCGTGCTCTCCGGCCGCATCGACCACTGCCACACGCTCGCCAACGCCATCGAGGCCGAGGGCGTCTCGGCGGCGGTGCTCACCGGGGAGGTCAAGCGCGCGGTCCGCAAGGAGCTGCTCGATCGCGCCCGCGCCGGGGAGCTGGCGGTCATCGTCGCCACCAGCCTCGCCGACGAAGGCCTCGACCTGCCGCGCCTCTCCCGCGTGTTCCTCGCGTACCCCGGCCGCGCGCGCGGTCGCACCGTGCAGCGCCTCGGGCGCCTGATGCGCCCGCATGCTGAGAAGACCGACGCCGCCCTGTTCGACTTCGTCGACCGTAAGGTGCCGCTCCTGCGGCGCCACCACCTCGAGCGCCGGAAGCTCTACGCCGAGGTGCTGGGCGTGCCAGCGTCGAAGCTCGGCACGCGCCAGGGAGCCGCATGAGCGCGCTCGGTCCCGACGAGAGCACCATCCGCGCCACCTGGCGCTGGCTCGCCCACGGCGCGCACGGCGTCTCGGAGGTGCGCGTCATTCGCCCTGCGGGCGGCATCATCGGCATCGGCTTCTTCGACGACGAGGAGGCCTTCGTCCGCGAGTGCGTTCGCACCAACGCGATCGGCAACGTCTACGTCGGCATCCAGCCGCGCCCACGCCGCCTCTTCGACGCCGCGCCGAACGTGGTGCGCCCGCTCAAGACCGGCGCTGGCCGAAAGGACATCGAGGTCATCACCGCGACGGTCATCGACCTCGACCCGGTGCGTCCGAAGGACACCGCCAGCACCGACGCCGAGCTGGCGCTCGCGATGGCCGCCGCGAACGAGGCCATCGCATGGTGCGAGTCCGAGGGGCTCGTGCGCCCGCGCCTGATGATGAGCGGCAACGGCGCGCAGCTCTGGTTCGTGTTGCCGCCCACGGTGCTCGAGGGCGAGCGCCGCGAGCGGCTCCAGGCCGGGCTCAAGGCCTTCGAGACGAAGGTCCGCGAGCGTGCGCAGACCGACGCCGTCCACGTCGACTCCATCCACGACGTCGCCCGCATCATCAAGGTCATCGGCACGGTCAGCCACAAGGGCGACGGCCAGGGCGACCGCCCGCACCGCGTTAGCGCCGCGCTCTCCGGCTTCGACCGCGTTGAGGACGAGAGGCTCCTCGCGCGTCTCGACGTCGAACCCGAGCCCACGCTGCCCGTCGCGGCCCCACGTGTATCGCTGCCGCTCGTCGGCAACGTGCCCGCCCCGGGCACCATCAAGGCGAAGCGCACGCCCGAAGGCGAGTACGACTGGGAGCACCCGGTCGAGATGTGCGGTCCGGTACAGCGCCTCTGGGACCACGGCGCAGAGGATCGCAGCGTCGCCATCTTCGACATGGTGCGCTTCTTCGCGCACAAGGGACTCGGCCTCGACGAGCTCACCGAGCTGATCCTCGAGTGGGATCGCCGTGGCGAGAGGATGGGCAAGCTGCGCGGCCGCGACGGCGTCCGCTACATCGCGAAGGCGCATGAGAAGGTGCTCGCCACCGCGCGCGCCGACGGCTCCGTCGCGCCGCCGTGCCACTCGCTCCAGAAGATCGGCTTCTGCAAGGTGAACGTCGAGCCGACGGCGCGGTGCGACCTCTACGACGTCGTCTTCGACATCGAGAAGGCGATCGAAGCCGTGCCAGCCGACACGCCCGCGCGCGAGCTGGAGTACCGGCTCAAGCCCATCCTCGACGCCATCGCGCACCGCGACCCGTCGGTGCAGTCGAAGTACCTCGGCGCCGTCGAGAAGCGCTTCGGGCTGAAGGCCAAGGACCTGCGCAAAGCGGTCGCCAAGGCAGCCACCACGCCCGCGCGCGAGGACGGCGAGGGCGCCGATCCCGAGAGCAGCGACGAGGACATGGAGGGCGCGATCTTCGAGGACGCGTCCTGCTACTACTGCATGACCGCGCGCGGCGATTCGAAGGTCATCTCATCGTTCACCATCGAGCCGACGATGCGCGTCCTCACCGAGGACGGCGAGATGATCTTCGGCGACGCGCTCACCGACAAGCACGGCAAGGTGCCGGGGCTGCGGCTCCCGCTCACCGCGTTTCACAGCAAGCGCGACCTCATTCGCCAGCTCCCGTCCGCCGACCTCCAGTGGACCGGCAGCGACAACAACGTCCAGGGGCTCCTGCGGGTGCTCGCGCGCCGGGAGATCCCGCGTCGTCCGGGCTCCAACATGCTCGGCGACTACAAGAAGGGCGAGCACCACGTCTGGCTCGGGCCGAACTGCGCCATCGGAAAGGAGGGCTTCATGGAACCGTCTCCCGTGATGTACGTCCCGAGCGGCGCCTCGCTCGACAAGCGCATCGCCTACGTGAAGGTCGACGAGGACACGTTCCTCGAGGTCGCGGCGACGGTCTTTCGCTGCCTGCCGCAGGTGAACCGGCCTGAGGTGATGCTGCCCGTCATCGGCTGGTTCTTCGCCACGCCGATGAAGCCGCGCTTCATGGAGAGGGTCGGCACGTTCCCGACGCTCTTCGTGTGGGGCACGCAGGGCTCGGGCAAGTCGAGCCTCTGCATCGACATCATGTGGCCGCTCTTCGGCATCCGCGACGCCGAGCCGTACTCCGCGACGGAGACCGAGTTCGCGCTCCTCAAGCTCCTCACGTCGACGCGCTCGGTGCCCGTCTTCATCGACGAGTACAAGCCCTACGACATGCAGCGCCAGCGGCTGAACACCCTGCATCGCTACCTGCGACGCCTGTACCGAGGCGAGACCGAGGAGCGCGGGCGTCCCGACCTCAAGGTGAACAGCTACCACCTGCAGGCGCCCGTCTGCGTCGCGGGCGAGACGCGCCCCACGGAGGCCGCGCTGCTCGAGCGCATCGTCACCGCGAACCCCGACAAGACGACGCTCGCGCAGAACCCGACCGCGCGCGCAGCCTACAAGGAGCTGCGCTCGGTTGACCTGGTGCTGTTCGCCCCGCGTTACATCCAGTTCTGCCTCGGGCGCGACTTCGACGCCGACCTCGAGGTCGCGCGCGCCGTGGCCAAGGCGCTCCTCGACGGCCGCAAGGTGCCCGTGCGTATCGTCGAGAACCTCACGGCCATGCTGCTCGGCGTGCATCTCTTCGAGGAGTTCGCCAAGCATTGCGGCTGCGAGCTGCCCGACGAGCTCGGCGTCGAGGCCGCCGTCAACGCCATCCTCGAGGACGTGCTCGAGACCGATCACGGCGTGAAGAACGCCCTCGACCACTTCCTCGAGATGCTCGGCGTGATGGCCGTGCAGGGAGACCTCAAGCACAAGGTCCACTACGTGTTCGAGAACGGGCACCTCGCCGTCCACCTCGAGAGCGCCTACGACGCCTTCCGCGCGCACTGCAAGCGCATCGACTACGAGGGCGAGATGGTGGACCTGAAGGCGCTCCGTCGCCTCGTCACCGAGAGCAAGAAGCAGGGCGGCTTCGTCACCGCCGAGAGCGAGCGCGTCACCTTCGACAGCGGGAGGCGCCGCGCGTTCCTCGTGGACCTCACCAAGACCAAGGTCGTCACCGCAGACGACTTCCCGACGCCCGAGGAGGGCGGCAGCAGCGGCTTCCGCGACAACTTCAAGGGTCGCTACGGGCGCGAGGACTGAGCGGGATCGGCTACCGGAAGGTGCCGCTTGAGTCGCGACTGAACGGTGGTTTCCGTCAGCTCCTCGTCGAAGCGGAACTCGAGCAGCGTGTAGCCGAGCTGCTTGCAGAGCGCGCGCTTCCTTCGATCATTCGCTTGGCGTTTAGCGAGTCCTTCGTCACCGCCCCAGTGCTTGATGGCCTCGTAGTGCTGCTCGCCCTGGTATTCGATGCCGAGCCTCAGCTCCGGCACCCACACGTCGAGTTCGAGCCCTTCGAGTTCCTTGCCGCGATAGTGATGAACGACCTCGCGAGGTGCGACGAGCGCCTCGACGACACGAAGCAGGATCGTCTCCGAGGTCCATCGTTCGCCGATCGCTGGGAAGCCGAAGTGGGCGCGCGCCTCGTTCTCGGCAGCCCTTCGTTCGGGCCCAAGCGAGAGGCCGGCCCGCCGCGCGAACAGCTCCACGTACGGCAGGTACCGTTGCGCAAAGCTCGAGTAGTACATCGGGTGCCCGTAGCTGTGGCGCGGGACGCCGCCCCGGCAGAGGTGGCAGAGCCCGCTCGTGAACGTCAGGGACTCCATGCGGTCACGATCCTCGCTGCGAGCCACCAACCGCCGAATGTCCATCTGCACGTCGAAGTGCGGCTGGAAGCATTCGCACGCGTGGAGCCTGCCGCAGTAGCGGCAGATGTAGAGGATCGGGAAGTGGATGGTGCCGACGTGAACCTCGTCGAGCCACGCGACCTCGCAGCGCTCGTGGTCGATCAGCGTGGCGCCATCACCAAGCAGGTCCCGGATCCCTTGGCGCTCGAAGTGAACGCCGAGCGCGGCCACGTAGGGCTTCCGCTTGCGAGGTCCGGTGTCCGCGACGTGCCCGACGATCCGCATCGGCGTTGCCGGCACGAAGCGGAGCTCGTTGGTCCCGGGCGTCAGGGGGACGAGGATGTTCCCGGCGCTGAACAGGTCGACCTCCAGGAATGCCCGAAGCGACGGGAGCTTCGCGTGAGGACCGCACAGGTAGTTGATCGCCGATGCGCTGTAGTCGGCGGTGCCGTACCCAGCGCAGAACGCCGCGTCCAACGTGACGAGCTTCTGGTGGTCGCCCGCGCGGTGCTGGATGGGCGTGCCGGAGTCGACCGCGCGCGCTCGCGAGAGCTGCGGGCGAACGTCCCACTGTGCAGGTCGCACGCCAGCCTCGACCATCGCCTCTTCGAGGCTGGTTCGCAGCATACTCCGCACGTCGGCAAAGAAGTCCGACCGCCTCGTCGGCGCGAGGTCCACGGCGCGCATGAACGCGCGGCGAACGTGATCGCTGGAGACCGGCACTTCGATGGGCACGCCGCCACGGTGCGCGATGGGGGCTCCTTTGCCGCGACTCATGACTTCAACGCCTTGTCGTCGGGCAGCGGCACGCCGAGCGCGCGGGCCTCGCCGAGCATCTTGATCGCCTTGGCGCGCGCCTGCGTCTTGTTGTGCGCCAGCTCGTCGCTGCCCGAGGTCTTCCGCTTACCCTTGGCAGCCTTCTCCTCGCGCGGCTCACTCTGCTTGTCGCCGAGGAGCCGGAGGTTCGCGAGGCTGGGGTCGAAGTGGACGTGGCGCGGGTTGATCGGCAGGCGCAGCATCCCTGGGCGGTCCGTCGACGACTGGAGGAGCGCCTTGCGCTCGGCGGCGGTCATGCCGGCGTAGCCGTCGGGCTGGTCCGCGACGAGCGCGTTGCGTAGGTCGACGAGGTCCACCTCGCGCTCGTCGAGCTGGAGGTGCGGGGACTTCTTCAGCCAGCCGCCTTCCTCGACGTCGGGCGCTGCCGCACGCGCCGCCGCGAGTCGGAGAAGCCGCGCGAACTTCGCATCGCTGACGCGGAAGGCGGCGAGCAACTCGCCGTTGAGGCGGACCACGTGCCGCTCCGGCTCGGAGGCGAACACCAGCTCGACGTCCTCGAAGAGCGCCTCCTTGGCCTTCGCGCGAGCCGCCCACGACTCGGGCCAGAGCAGCTTCAGCGCGCGGTGCAGCCGGAGCCCGGGCGCGTCGAGCCCAAGCTCGGCGTGACCATCGCCCACGAGCCGCGCCTCCCTTCGCCCCGCGACGACCACCGCGACCGCGTCGGCGCCCGACGCGCGCCGCAGCTCGAGGATCGCCCCGCGCTGCCCGCTGCCCTCGCTGGTGGCGAGCACCACCAGGGTGTGCCCCACGCGACGCTCCAGGACCCCGAGGGGCAGCAGCCCTTCGAGCCCGGCGACGCTGGTGCCTGCGAGCACCTCCTCGGCGCACACGCGCGCCACGACGGGCCCAAGGGCCGCCGCGCGATCGAGGGCGAGCACGGCGAGCTCGGTCATCGTCAGCGGGATGGGCTCGCACTCGGCGGGAACGTTTCCGCAGACCGCGACGAACCCTCCGTCGCGCTCGTGGACCTGGCGCGGGCAGCCGTCGCCGCCGCCGTTGGGACACGGGAACACCCCGGCGCGCTCGCCGGTGGGCTTCAGGTGGGGCTTGAGCAGCGCGAAGTCCTGGCCGAAGCGCTCCTGCCACTCAGCGAGGATCGCGCGGTTCCAGGGCGCCGCCTCAAGCGACCGCTGCAGCCGGAGCAAGGTCTGCATCCTGCGCCTCCGGTGCCGACTTCACGAAGCCGCGGGCCGTGAGCCACGCCTCGACGACGCTCGCGTCGGAGTCGCGGGTGTAGCTCGCGATGTTCTGGGGACGGATGGTCACGGTGCGCGGCGTCTTCGCGTCCGTGAACTTCACGAGGAAGCTCGCCTTCACGAGGCGTCCCTTGGGGAGCTCCTTCTTGCGGCCCTTGAGCGCCTCGAAGAGGTCCTTCGCGCGACGGATCTCGATCTCGCCCTGGGGCCCGCCCCAGAGGATCTGCACCTCCTTCAGCGTGATGGTGTCGATGCCCTCGACGTCGCTGCAGATGAGCGCGGCGGCACCGTCGTCCTGCAAGGGCGCGAGCGTATACTTGGCGGTGTTCGGAAACCGCTTCGGGTCGCCGAAGAGCAGCTCGCCGAACAGCTCGCGGTAGAGCGCGACGAGCTTCTTGTTGCCCTCGGCGTTCACCGACAGTTCGCCGAGCCCCTGGTCGTACTTGAGCACGTCGTACTTCTCGGGCCGGTAGTAGACCGAGGTCATCCCGGTCTTCTCAATCGAGCCCTCGCGCTTGAAGGGATCTCCGCGACGCACGAGGAACCAGATGCCGTCGGGGCGCGGGAACACGAACAGCTTGCAGGTCCGCCCTCGCTTCATCGCCTCGAGTCGAATGCCGAGCGCGTCCTCGCAGGCCCGCAGCTTCTTGGCTCCGGGCGCCCGGTACTTGGTGTCGACGCCGTCCGGCGACTGGAAGTACTCGAACGTCCGGCGGCGCTGCAGAAGAAAGTGCTCGGCGTGCTTCTGCTCGAGCAATGCGGGCGCGCGCAGCCGCACCTGCACCGCGACGTCGGCGGGCGTCGGCTCGTCGCCGACGTCGAGCTTCACGCCCGCGGCGGCAGCCGCCTCCAGGAGACCGTCCATCGCGTCAGCCGTGGCCATCTCGTCGACGTAGTAGAGGTCGTCGATCAGCTCGCTCGGCGTCTGCTCGTCGGGCGTCATCAGCACGGCAGCGATGGCCTCGTAGTCGGGGCCGTGCCCGTTGAACGAGCCGAAGTCGACGCCACGCGTCGCGAAGTAGGCCGCCTGCTTGTCGAGCAGGTCCATCAGGTACTTGGCCTGCACGGCTTGCAGCGACTCGGCGCTGGAGAAGTGTCGGAGCGTGAACGTGGCCATGGCTCAGCCCTCCTCGCGAGCGAAGAGGACGCCGCGAAGCGACGTCGGGTTGTGGGCGGTGGCGGTGAGCTGCATGGCGACGTCTCCTGTGAACTGTGAACTAAACTGTGGACACTCCGAGCACGGCAAAGCCGTGCGGCTACAGCAGGCTCCTCTGCGGGTTCGACGCGTCGAGGACGAGGTTCAGGTCCAGGAGGCGGTAACGCATCGCCTCGTTCGACACGTTGGTGAAGTTGCCCTTCGCCATCACCTCGGTGGCGAGGTCGCGGAGCTTCTCGTCGAGCACGCGAGCCTTCCGCTTCGCCTCGACGTCTTCCCACGTCGGCAGCGTGTCACCGCAGAGCGCACGCACGGTGGCGCGCACGTCGGCCGCAGGCATGAGGAGCGCTGCGGCGAACCGGTCCGCCTGCCACTCGACGGGCGCCTTCTTCTGGCTGGAGCGGCAGAAGATGGTGGGCTGCTTGGGCACGTCATCCTTGCCGAACAGCGGGGCCGTGACCTGCTCCATCTCGATGAGCGGGCGGTGCAGGTACCAGTGCCCACCCTCGTGGGCGAGCGTGAACGCGAGGCGTCCCTCCTTGCCCTCGATCATCAGGGACTCGTCGATGAAGACGCGCTGGTCCTTGATGAACGTCGCGCCGAGCACGTCGGGCACGCCGATGAAGTCGGGCAGGTCGATGTAGACGAGGTCGAGCTTGAAGTAGCCCTCGAGGATGTTCTCGACGTCGATGGGCGCGCGCACGGGCTTGCCCTTCTCCTTGGCGTACTTGTGCAGCAGCTCGTTGGCCGCGCGCTCGACCTGCTTCTCGTGCAGGTAGGGGACCTTCAGCTCTGGAATCATTTGCCCCCCTTCTTCTTCGTCTCGAGCCACTCCAGGAACTCCGCGCCCGTCACGTTCTGCTCGCGGGCGCGCCGCAACATCACGGGCATGTCCGGGTCCGCCTTGATCAGCTTCTCGACGTCCTCTGGCACGCGGCCGGCGAGCTGCATCAGCTCGTCGAGGTTGTCCTCCAGCACGTCGGCCAGTGCGCGGAGCGTCTTCTCCGTGGGCGGGCTCGGGTCGAGGCAGTTCTCGACGCGCGACAGGTACGTCGGCGACACGCCGACCTTGTTCGCCGTCTCGCGAAGGCTCAGGTCGCGGGCGATGCGCACGCGCTTCAGTCGATGTCCGAGTTTCTCTCGCTTGACCATTTCGCTCGCTCGTCCCGGGCGGCAGGCCTGGGATGCAGTGTGCAGTAGATACTGCACACTGCACACCCGGCGCAAGAGGGATCAGGCAGTGGATGATCTCCCTGTCCCACCGCGCCCATCGGGACCGCGTTTTCCGTCCCATGAACGCGATCCCGACGCCGCCCGCGAGCGCGGCCGCACCTGCCACCGAGAGCGCCGAGGAGCGCCGCGCCGACCGTGAGCGCCGCCTCGACGAGGCCGCGTCCATCCTCGCCCGGACGCTGCTCGACATGTGGCGGCGCGAGCACCGCGCACGACGAGAAGCAGCCAGCGGAGGTGCGTCGTGAGGTCGGCGCTCTCGCGGGCTCTCGCCTTGTCTTCCACCGGGGAAGAAGCCGTCATGCCCGAGGCGCGCGAGCACGGTGCTCTCGCGAACCACGGAGGCACGATGAACAAACCGACCACGAGATCCCGCGCCGAGATGCGCAGGCTCGACGACATGCCGAGCCAGCTCGCCGCGCTCGAGACCATGAACGTCCCGGCGCTCGCCGAAAAGTACCGCGAGCTTTACGGCGAGCCCACCCGCTCGCGGAACCGGGCGTACCTGAAGAAGCGCCTGGCCTGGCGCATCGAGGCGAACTTCCAGGGCGACCTGTCGCAGGGCGCCATCGCGCGCATCCACCAGCTCGGCGATCAGCTCCCCGAGCGCTGGCAGATGCGGCTCGGGCAGCCCGCGAACGCAGCCGACGCGACGAGCGACGACGCCCCGGCGCCGACGACGCAGGCGGTCCTCGCGGCGACGGAGCCCCGCGATCCCCGCGTGCCGCCGCCGGGCACCGTCATCAGCCGCGTCTTCGACGGCAAGACCCACGAGGTGACGGTCTGCGTCGAGGGCTTCGAGTACGCGGGCCGAAAGTACAAGACGCTCTCTGCCATCGCGACGCAGATCGCTGGAACGCGCTGGAACGGCTACCTCTTCTTCGGGCTCAAGAAGCACGGCGACGGCGCGAGCGAGGAGACCGCGGCATGAGCAGCGACTTCTTCCGCACCCGCATGGGCCAGACGTTCTACGAAGCGACAATGCCGTCGCTCGTGCGCGAGCTGGCGCGCCTGAACCAGAACCTCGAGCGGCTCGTCGCCATTGCCGAGGAGCGAGAGGCGAAGCCCGCCGAGCCCGCGCCCGTCGCGACCGCGCCGGAGGAGCGATGAGCCGACGCCCCACCAGGAGCAGCGTCGAGCCCGAGACGAGGCGCGTCGCCATCTACACGCGCAAGTCGACGACGATGGGTCTCGAGCAGGAGTTCAACTCCCTCGACTCCCAGCGCGAGTCCTGCCTCGCGTACATCCAGCGCCAGCCGGGCTGGAAGCTCGTCGACGAGCGCTACGACGACGGCGGCTTCACTGGCGCGAATATCGATCGCCCCGCCTTCACGCGCCTCATGGCCGACGTCGAGGCGGGCAAGGTCGACGTCATCGTCGTCTACAAGGTCGACCGCCTCTCGCGCTCGCTCCTCGACTTCGTGAAGGTGATGGAGCGCCTCGGAGCAGCGGGCGCGTCGTTCGTCTCGGTGACCCAGAACTTCTCGACGGCCGACGCGATGGGCCGGCTGACGATGAACATGTTGATGTCCTTCGCCGAGTTCGAACGCGAGATGATCAGCGAGCGCACGCGCGACAAGATCGCCGGTGCCCGTCGCAAGGGGAAGTGGACGGGCGGGCCGGTGCCCTACGGCTACTCGGTGAAGGACAAGAAGCTCCTCGTCAACGAACTCGAGGCACGCGTCGTCCGCGAGGCCTTCGACCTGTTCCTGATGCACCGCCAGCAGGCGAAGGTGGCGCACCTGCTGAACGAGCGGATGCTCCTGCCGCGCGGCTCCAAGGTCACCAAGAAGCTCGCGTGGTCGAAGGAGGGCATCGGCCGCATCCTCAAGAGCCCGATCTACGCGGGCTTCATGATGTACGGCGACGAGCTGCACCCCGGCGAGCACCCGCCGCTGATCGAGGAGTCCACCTACCGCGCCGCCCAGGCCATCCTCGCGGGCACGAGCCGCGTGGTGCGTTGGACCGGCACGAACCCCGACTACGTCCTGCGCAGCCTCGTGCGCTGCGCGCTCTGCGGCGAGATGATGTGCCCGGGCTCGACGACGAAGCCCTCCACCGGGAAGACGCACAGGTACTACCGGTGTTCGCGACGCGAGAAGTACGGCAAGGACCAGTGCGCCGGAAGGCCGCTGCCCGCCGCCGCGCTCGAGGAGTTCGTCGTTGCCCGCATCTCGAACGCGACCGCCGACGGCTCGCTGGCCGAGCGCGTCGCGAAGCACCTCGAGACGCTCACCGCCGGCAAGGGCGAGGACTTCGGCAAGCTGCGCGCGGAGCTGGCGACGAAGATCGCCGAGTCTTCGGCAAACGCCTCCCGGCTCACCGACGAGTTGGTGCGCCTCGACGGGCGTGCCCGTGAGCTCGTCGAGCAGAAGCTCGGCGTCGAGGCTGACCGTCTTGCTGCGAACGAGCAGCAGCTCCGCGACCTCGAGCGCGACGCCGCCGAGTTGGAGATCGCCAGGAAGGACCACGCCTGGTTCGTCGCCGCGCTCCGCGACTTCGCCAAGGTCTGGGTGAACATGTCGCCCGAGAACCAGGGGCGCTTCCTGCGGGCGCTCATCGACAAGGTGGTGGTCGACGAGGACAAGGGGACGTGCCGGGTCGAGCTGATCGACTTCGGCGCCGCCGCGGGCACGAAGGAGGCAGCGTGAGCGATCGCCAGACCAGCGACGAGGGCGCCAGGAAGAACACGCCGAGCGACTACCGGGTGATCGAGGAGCCGATCTTCTGGCGCCGAAGCCGCAGCGTGGAGCTCACCCCGACGCCGCCACCTGACAAGCCCGAGCCCGTGCGACGCCCCGCCAAGGTCGCCCGGCAGCTCGCCCTCGCGCACCACCTGCAGGCCGCCATCGAGCGCGGGCTCGTGGCCGACCAGGCCGCCCTGGCGCGCAAACTGGGGCTCACGCGCGCCCGCGTCACGCAGCTTTTCGACCTGCTCATGCTGGGCGCCGACCTCCAAGAGCAGGTGCTGGCCCTCGAAGCCGTCGACGGCGCCGAGCCGATGGCCGAGCGAACGCTGCGGGAGGTGGCCCACGCGGGTACGTGGGCCGAGCAGCGGGCAGCGTTGGAGAAGCTGATGGCCGCGCGCGTTGACGAGACGAAGCGCTTCTGACCCGAAAAGGGGCGCGCGCGCCCTCCGGTAGCCCGTACTGACTCCCCGAGCGCTCCTCTGGTCTTTTCGACTCTAGTCCGCTCTTGTTGGCTGGGCTGGCTCGGCGTACCCTGCTCCGGTGCGCAGTGTTCCCCACCCAATCGGAGCGGAGCCGATGACGACAGAGCCTTGGGCTTCCGTAGAAGACGTCGCCAAGCACCTCGGCGTCGCGAAGGATTCCGTCTACCGCTGGATCGAGAGCCGGCACCTCCCCGCCCACAAGATCGGGCGCCTGTGGAAATTCAAGCTCTCAGAGGTCGACGAGTGGGTGAGAGCCGGCGGCGCTGACGCCGACGACGGCGCCGACAAGGGAGGCGCCCGGTGAGCACCGAACTCGACCTCGACCGCCTGCTCAAGCTGCGCCTCGTCGTAGCGCGCTTCGGCGAGATGGACCTCGCCAAGTGGTGGAACACCAAGGGCCAGCTCGGGCGCCTCGGCGCTGCTGCCCTTCGGCGTGGCTTTCCGCGCACACACCGCTTCGCGCAGGCTCGCTCGGTGTTCGCAGTCGCCGCCCACCGCTGCAGCGAGGTCTTCGAGCCCCCGGGCTGCGTCACGCTCTGGCGCCTCCCCGAGGCCGTCGAGGAGGCCTTCGACGCGCGCTGGGAACATTGGCTCGACCACGCGGGCGAGTGGAGTGCGTTCTTCGAGAAGCTCGAGGCGCTTTCGGGCACCGACCTTATCGAGGTCCTGCGCGCCTCCGAGCTGGTCGAGGCGCGCGACGTTGAGGCCTACGGCAAGCTGAAGCGCTCGGCCGAGGGGCGCGCCGTCCCACTGCCCGGCATTTTCTCAGGCACCGACGCCGACGTCGCGCTTCTGGCGCTCGGCTTCGCGCGCGGCGAGCCCTCCGCGCTGGCCGTCCCCTACGCGAGGAAGGCCGAAGCATGAAGGCTAGCTCGCGCGCGAACGTCGCCTCGTCCTTCACCGTCGTGAAGGGCGCGATGATCGAGGAGACCTACGCCGTGTTTGCGGCGTGGGACTTCGAACGTTCGAAGCGCGAGAACCTCGACCGCCTGCGTGAGCAGAACTTTATCGGCGCGAAGAGCGCTACCTGGCTTCGCGACGTCGCCAAGGTGCTGAACCGTCGCTTTGATCCCGCGGGCCGGGACCGCCCCCTCGTCGTGCTGGCGAAGCACGGTTTGCCCGTCGAGGAATGGAAGCCACTGCTTCTCTGGCACATGACGCGCGACGAGTTCCTCGTCCGCGACTTCCTCGAGAGCTGGCTCTTCGGCGCGTACGACGGCGGCGCGTTTCGTGTCCACACGGAGGACGTCGAGAAGTACCTGGGCGACATCGGCAAGCGTGGCGGCACGACCGAGCACGCGTGGTCCGAGCAGACCACTAAGCGCGTGGCGGCAGGGTTGCTCAAGATGGCCGTCGACTTCGGCCTCCTGCGTGGCTCGGTCGCCAAGGAGTTCGTCTCGTTTCACCTTCCCGAGCGCAGCTTCCTCTACCTGCTCCACGCGATGCGTGACGAGAAGCTGAGCCCGTCGAAGCTCGTCGCCTCGCGGGAGTGGCGCCTGTTCCTCATGCGCCCTTCCGACGTCGAGCACGAGCTTCTGCGTCTGCATCAGTACCGCAAGCTCGAATACCAGGTCGCTGGCAGCCTCGTGCAGCTCTCGTTGCCCTGCGCGAGCACCCGTGAGTACGCAGAGAGGATGGTTGCATGAGCGACCTCGAACACCGCCTGAAGCAGAACCTCGAGCCGATCCTCGAGCTGCCCGATCCCCGGCCACGCATCAGCGCGTACCACGACATGCCCTACGCGCTCTTCCGCTACGACCCGGAGGAAGAGTTTCCGCTGCGTCAGCAGGTGAAGCTGCTCGAGACCCGTCTCGAACAGAAGGGCAAGCGCGTGCGCCGCATCTCGCTGGCCCAGTGCCTCGACGCCGCGATGCGCCTGCAGCGCCCGCTGCCCGAGTGGTTCGAGGTCGAGCGCGAGCTCGGCACGGAGACCGTGGTCGAGACGGTCCACGCTGTGCTCTCCGAGGGCGAGTCGTCGCTCGTCGACCTCGTTGCATCGCAGCTCCCGGAGGATGGGGACCCGCTTCACGACATCGTCTTCATCCTGCGCACCGGCGCGCTGTTCCCCGTGTACCGCACCTTCTCGCTGCTGGAGCAGCTCAAGGGCCGCGTCTACGTTCCGACCGTTCTCTTCTACCCCGGCGACCTCGATGGCGCGGCAGGCCTGCGCTTCATGGGCGTGCTCGACGCGGAGCACAACTACCGCCCGAAGATCTTCTGAGGACCATGACGATGACGACGCCCATCAAGGCCCTGTTCGCGAACGACATCCACCGTCGCATCGAGGAGGTCATCAAGGTTGACCAAACCGACGAGGAGATCATCCGTGACGAGATCTCCGAGTACGTCGTCACGGACGCGATCCGCACGCACTACACCGGCATCTTCGAGGCGTACCGCGAGGCCCCGAACAAGCCGACGGACGGCGTCTCCATCTGGGTTTCGGGCTTCTTCGGCTCTGGTAAGTCGAGCTTCGCCAAGATGCTCGGGCTCTCCGTCGCGAACCGTACTGTCGCGGGCGAGTCGGCTGCTGAGCGATTCGCGAACCGCACCGGCGACAAGAAGCTCCAGGTCCTGCTCAAGGCCATCAACGAGAAGATCCCGACCCACGCGGTCATCTTCGACGTCTCGACGGACCGAGGCATTCGCAGCGGCAACCAGACGCTCACCGAGATCATGTACGGGCTCTTCCTCCAGAGCCTCGGCTACGCGAAGGACCTCGACCTCTCGGAGCTGGAGATCGGCCTCGAGGAGAAGGGCACGCTCGGGAAGTTCGAGGACGAGTACAAGCGCCTGTTCAAGAAGGAGTGGTCCAGCGAGAAGGGCAAGATCGCCTTCGCGCTCTCCGAGGCGAGCCGCGTGCTCCACAGCCTCGACCCCGACACCTACCCCGTCGCCGACTCGTGGGTGAAGGCCGTCAAGAACAAGGCCGACATCACGCCGGGCAAGCTCGCCGAGCGCGCGGGCGAGCTGATGAAGCGGCGCAAGCCGGGCCTGTCGCTGATGTTCGTGGTCGACGAGGTCGGCCAGTTCGTCGCCCGCGACGTCCAGAAGATGCTCGACCTGCAGGCCATCGTGCAGCAGCTCGGTGTGAAGGGGCGCGGCAAGCACTGGGTCGTCGTCACCTCCCAGGAGAAGCTCGGCGAGCTCGTCTCCGGCCTCGACGACAAGAAGATCGAGCTGGCCCGCCTGATGGACCGTTTCCCGCTGCAGGTTCACCTCGAGCCGAGCGACATCTCCGAGGTCACCAGCCGCCGCGTGCTCTCGAAGAACGCCAACGCGCAGACCACGCTCGGGACGCTCTTCGACGAGCACCGGGGACGGCTTACGGAGCACACGCGGCTCACCGCTGACATCAAGCTCCCCGAGGTGACGCGCGAGGCCTTCATCGACCTCTACCCGCTGCTGCCTTACCAGATTGACCTCATCATCCAGGTCGTCTCCGGCCTGCGAACCCAGGGCGGTGCGAGCAAGCACGTCGGCGGTGCGAACCGCACCATCATCAAGCTCGCGCAGCAGCTCCTCATCAACCCGGCGGTGAACCTCGCCGACGGCGCGGTCGGCGACCTCGTGCGGCTCGATCAGGTCTATGACCTCGTCGAGGGCAACATCGGCTCCGAGGTGCGCGCGAAGATCGCAGCCCTCTCCAAGCTCGTCGAACACCCGCTGGCGCAGCCGGTGGCAAAGGTCATTTGCCTGCTCCAGTACGTGAAGAGCGTCCACCGCAGCGCGGAGAACCTCGCGGCAGCCCTGCACGGCCAGGTCGGCGGCGACTCCCAGCTCGCCTCGGTGAAGGAGGCGCTCCGCGCGCTCGAGGCCGCCCACCAGGTTCGCCACGGTGACGATGGCTACCGCATTCCCACTCCCGCCGAGGACGATTGGGAGCGCCTGCGCAACGGCATTAGCCCGAAGCCCGGCGACTCGCATCGGCTCTACCAGGAAGTGCTCTCGGGCTTCTGGCAGCCGCAGCCCTCGCACACGCTCTTCGACACCAAGACCTTCAAGGCGGGCCTCGCCATCCACGGCCGCGAGCTCACGGCGGGCGACATGATGTTCCAGGTCCACCTCGCCGAGGACGGTAAGGACTTCGACGGCCTCGCCGCCGAGCTGCGCACGCGCAGTCAGCAGGAGCGCAAGCACGTCTTCTGGGCCATCGCGCTCACCGACTCCATCGACCGCGAGACCGTCGAGCTGTTCCGGTCGAAGGAGATGCTTGCCCGCAAGGAGCGCGAGACCAAGGGCGAGGACACGCCCGCGTTGATCGCTGAGGAGCGCGTTCGGCTGCGTCGCCACGGGGACGAGCTGCGCCGCCTCCTCAAGGCGGCGGCGCTCTCGGGCCGCATCTACTTCCGGGGAAACGACAGGAGCCCCAGCGACCGCGCCGTCGACGTGGGCAAGACCGCCGCCGAGGTGCTCGGTACCGTGCTGCCCGAGGTCTTCGACCGCTTCAAGGAGGCCGCCGCCAAGGCGACGGACGTGAAGAAGGGCACCGACGCGCTCTTCACCGCCGAGAACCTCCAGGGCCTCCCCAGCGTGTTCGGCGCAATCGGCCTCCTCCGCGACGAGAAGGGCAAGACCGTTTTCCGCACGGAGAGCGGCCCGCTGAAGGAGGTGCTCGACCGCATCGAGGAGCGCGCCAACTACGGCGACACCGCGAACGGCCGCTACCTCACCGACGAGTTCGCGAAGGAGCCGTTCGGTTGGGACTTCGAAGCGGTGCGCCTGCTCGTTCTCTCGTTGCTGCGCGCCGGGAAGATCGAGGCGACCAGCAAGGGGCAGACGCTCGACACCGTCACGGGCGTCGAGGCGCGCGACACCTTCTCGAACAACAACCTGTTCCGGCAGGCCTCGTTCCGCCCCAAGAAGGGCATCGAGTTCGAGGAGCTGGTGAAGGCCTCAGAGGCCTTCAAGGACACCTTCGGCAGCGAGGTGAAGGAGCTGAACGCCGGCGCCATCGTCGCCGAGCTGCGCAAGGAGGTCGCCCGCAACGAGGACACCGTCGCCTCGGCGCTCGGCACGCTCACCGCGCATCGCCTGCCGGGCGGCGCAGTGCTCGACGGCGCCATCGGCCAGATGAAGGCCATCCTCCGGGGCTCGGAGGACAACGCCATCGCGACCTTCAACACGAGTCACCGCGCCATCAAGGACGCCATCAAGCGCGCCGTCGAGCTGGAGCAGGTGCTGAGCGATCCGCGCCTCCACGACCTCGAGCGCGCCCGCAAGGCGCAGAGTGGCCTGTGGAGCTTTCTTTGTCAGGAGGCGGACATCGCCGACGACTTGCGCACGCGCGCGACGGATCTCGACGACCTTCTGCAGCGCGAGACCTTCTTCAAGGAGCTGCCTGCGATCGAGCAGCACACCAAGGCGCTGGAGGTCGAGTACCAGAGGCGCTTCGACGAGGCACTCGACGCGCGCGTGGCCGCGTACACCAAGGCGTTCGACAAGCTGGTGAAGACGCCGGGCTGGACGGAGATCGACGAGGACCAGCAGCGGCGCCTCGCCGAGCCCTTCGAGCGCGGGAAGAAGCGCGACGAGACCCGCGCGCCGATCCCGCAGCTCCGTGCCGACCGTGACGCCTGCGGCGGGCGCCTCAGCGCCGCCATCGCCGAGCTGCGACGCATCATCGACGGCGAGCGCGTCGTCACCGTGAGCGTCGGCAGCTACTTCGCCGGAGGCGTCGAAACCGAAGAGCAGCTCGAGGCTGCGCTTGACGGCGTGCGCGAAGAGTGCGCGCGCCTCATCGGCGCCGGCAAGAAGGTCATCGTTCAGTAAGGGGCGCCCGAGAGATGGACAAGGACACACGCAACGCCATCGAACGCGCCACCCAGAAGGCGCGGAAGCTCCTCGAGGAGGACTTCGCCGCCCAGCTCGAGGGCGACTTCGACGTGCATCGCGACGGCGAGGTGGCCGCCAAGGCGGGCAAGCACCTCTCCGCGCGCGATGCGTATCGGCGCGAGCGCATCGTCGCCGCCATCGAGCACAAGCGTGCCGCCGGGATGAGTGCGGCCGACGCCGCCCGCGACTACCTGCGCGACGCCGCCTTCACCACGCTCAACCGCTTCGTCGCCTTGAAGATGCTCGAGGCCCGCGAGCTGGTGCAGGAGTGCATCACGAAGGGCGAGCAGTCAGGCGGCTACCGCGAGTTCTGCGGCATGGCGCCGGGCCTGCCGCTCCTGCCCGAGAGCGCGGGCTACCGCCTCTACATCGAGTCGCTCTTTGACGAGCTGTCGACCGAGGTGAAGGTCCTCTTCGACCGGCGCGATCCGTCGAGCGTGCTGTGGCCGAAGCGCGCGACCTTCGAGCAGCTCCTCGAGATCCTGAACGCCACCGAGCTCGCCCGCGTATGGGGCGAGGACGAGACCATCGGCTGGGTCTACCAGTTCTTCAACGGCCAGGACGAGCGCCGCAAGATGCGCGAGGAGAGTCAGGCCCCGCGCAACAGCCGCGAGCTGGCGGTGCGCAACCAGTTCTTCACCCCGCGCTACGTGGTGCAGTTCCTCACCGACAACACGCTCGGCCGCATCTGGTACGAGATGCGCGGCACGAATACCGCGCTCGCAGACAGGTGCGAGTACATGGTCCGCAAGCCCGCCGAGGAGTTCGCGCCACGTGCGAAGAAGGACCCGCGCGATCTGCGCGTGCTCGACCCGGCCTGCGGCAGCGGGCACTTCCTGCTCTACGCCTTCGACCTGCTGCTCGCGATCTACGAGGAGGCCTACGTCGACCCGGAGAGCCCGAAGAGCGAGGCGACGGGCAAGGCGCTCGCCGAGGACTACCCGAGTCTCGACGCGCTGAAGAAGGCTGCGCCGGGGCTCGTCCTCGCACACAATCTGCACGGCGTCGACATCGACCCGCGCTGCGCGCAGATCGCCCAGCTCGCGCTGTGGATGCGGGCGCAGAAGGCGTACCGGGACTTCGGCATCGGGCGCGGCGACCGCGCGCAGATCCGCCGGTCGAACATCGTAGTGGCAGAGCCGCTCGTCGCCGACGACCAGATCGCAAAGGAGTTCGTGGCAAAGCTGGGCGACGCGGAGCTCGGGCGCGTGTTCACGTCGCTGGTCGAGTCGCTGAGCCTCGCGGGCGACCTCGGTCTGCTCCTGCGCGTCGAGCAGCTCGTCGCGCGGCAGGCGAAACGGGGGCAGACCGGAGACCTGTTCGCGCCGCCCGAGGAGCGCATCCGCGCTGCGCTCGATCTCTTCGCGAGCGACGAACGCTCTCGTGCCAACACGCGACGTCGCCTCTTCGCCGATGACGCCGCGCACGGCGTAGCGCTGCTCAGCGTGGCCGAGAAGAAGTTTGACACGGTGTTGATGAATCCACCCTTTGGCGCCGGCAGCCTGCGAGCCAAGCGAGACTTCGAAAAAGCGTATCCCAGGACCAAGAACGACATCTACGCGGCCTTCGTTGAACGCGGCGTAGAGTTGCTCACTGTAGGCGGCCGGGTTGGAGCGATCACGTCCCGGACCGGCTTCTTCCTCGCGAGCTTTCAATCTTGGCGCGAGGACGTGCTGCTCCAATTTGCACCGCCCGTCGTCCTCGCCGACCTCGGGCTGGGGGTAATGGACGGCGCGATGGTCGAGGCTGCTGCGTACTGCCTTGAAGCCAAGCGACCTGGCGCCGATCTGTCCGTCTTCCTTCGAGTCCTGGAGGAACAGCATGACAAGCAGAAAGCCTTGCGAGCCGTCATCGCTGACCCGACAGGGGCAGCTATCTCGCGTGCTCGATTCGAGGTCGACCCGCTGAGCTTCTCCAGCGTTACCCGTTCACCGTTCGCGTACTGGGTGAGCGACCAGATGCGAGGGCTCTTCAAGAGGTGGCCGCTCTTGGACGCCGACGGGCGTACTGCGCGTCGCGGGCCGTCGACCTCTGAGGACGCGCGGTACCTCAGATGTTTCTGGGAGGTCGATCCGGGGGCTACGCACGGACTCGGCGTTTGGCGGCCGTTCGCGAAGGGGGGACCGTTTGCTCGGTACTACGCTGATATACACCTCGTTGCAGATTGGGAGCCGCGACGTGCGACCTTTCATGGCTTCTGCGGTCGCCCCGGACGAGAGATCGAGAAGCCTGAGTCTGTCGACTGCTTTTTTCGCGCTGGCCTGACCTGGTCCCTTCGAACAAAGCGCGACCTCTCGCTGCGTGCGATGCCCGCGTCTTGCATCTTCGGTCACAAAGGCCCTGCGGCTTTCGTTGAGCACGATGATGAAGAGGGCCTGCTTCGGCTGCTCGGTGTGGCAAACAGCAAGGCATTTCGCGCGTTGGTCGAGTTTCAGCTTGCCGCAGCGGACGCGAAGGCGGGCGGCGCTGCGCGATCTTATGAGGTAGGTGTAATTCAGTCGACCCCGTTGCCCGTTCTGGACGACGACCGAGCCGGCACGCTGGCCCGTCTCGCGCGGCGTGCTTGGTCGCTGAATCGTACCATCGACACCACCAACGAGACCTCACACGCATTCATCCTGCCGAACGGGCTGGCTGGGAACGCCACGGCCATCGACGCAGCGTCCGTCGAACGAGAGCTGGCGGGTATCCAAGCGCAGATCGACGACGTGACGTTCAGCCTCTACGGCATCAGCGCCGAGGACCGCGCGACCATCGAGGAGCCGACCAAGGCAGAAACGTCTGATTCGGACGACCTCGAGGCCGAAGCCCCCGACGATGCAGATGAAGGTGACGACGAGACCGCCGCGGGTGGAGGTTCGGACGCGCTCGGCTCTTGGCTTGTCGGCGTCGCCTTCGGCCGCTTCGACCCGCGCCTCGCGACCGGCGAGCGCGCCATCCCGCCGGAGCCGGAGCCCTTCGACCCGCTGCCGTCGCGCTCGCCCGGCATGTACCCCGAGGGCGAAGAGCCCACCGTTCGTCCTGATATCCTCGTCGATGACGAAGGCCACGCCGACGATCTCCCGGCGCGCGCCATCGATGTTGCCGAGCGGGTGAAGGTCGATGCACCCGAGAACCTCCGCGCGTGGCTCGCCAAGGAGTTCTTCACGCTGCACATCAGGATGTACTCGAAGAGCCGTCGCAAAGCGCCGATTTACTGGCAGCTCGCGACGGCCTCGGCTGGCTACTCCGTGTGGCTCTACATTCACGCCTTCAGCAAGGACACGCTCTTCCGCGTCCAGAACGACTACGTCGCGCCCAAGCTCGCGCACGAGGAGCGGCGCCTCGAGTCGCTTTCCAGCGAACTGGGCGCCGGAGCCACTGCCGCCCAGCGCAAGCAGCTCGCCGCGCAGGATGCGCTCGTCGAGGAGCTGCGGGCCTTCCTCGACGAGGTGAAGCGTGTTGCTCCGCTGTGGAAGCCGAACCTCGACGACGGCGTGATCATCAACTTCGCCCCGCTCTGGCGCCTCGTTCCGCAGAACAAATCTTGGCAGAAGGAGCTGAAGTCCACCTGGGACGCGCTCGCCGACGGCAAGTACGACTGGGCCCACCTCGCGATGCACTTCTGGCCCGAGCGCGTGGTCCCAAAGTGCGCCAAGGACCGCAGCCTCGCCATCGCCCACGGGCTCGAGGACGTGTTCTGGGTCGAGGGCACCGACGGCAAGTGGACCGCTCGCAAGACGCCCACCAAGAGCGTCGAGGAGCTCGTGAAGGAGCGCACGTCGCCCGCCGTGAAGTCCGGGCTGAAGAGCCTGCTCGAAGCGCCCGTGGCGAGCGGTAAGAGCACCGGGCGCAAGGGCGGTGGCCGTCGCAAGGCCGCTGCCGCCGCCGAGGGAGGAGACGCCTGATGCACCCGCTTCACGACTATGTGGCCAAGCAGCTCGCCGACAAGCTCAAGGACCGTCGTGTCGTCGTCTGGTACGACGAGCGCGGCGAGTTCCGGCCCTTCGTCGACGAGGTGCGCGGCGGGCCGCGCGCAGCGGCCGAGCCGGTGGCGGTGGGCGTCGCCGGCATCAAGGCGAGCCTCGCGGAGTACGCGGGTTCGTTGTTCGAGCTGCGCGCCGTCGTCGAGCCGCTGGTGAGCGGCGACAAGCCCGACGTGTTGGTCCTCTACATCCCCGGCCTCGCCCACGACGCGAAGGCCTCGGTGCTGATGGAGTTGGAGAAGGCCGGTCGCACCTGGAAGCCCGAGCTGAAGCAGCTCGCCAAGAACGTCCTGCTCCAGAAGTACACGCTCGGCGTGGTCGACGAGATGTTGCCCTTCGATCGCAAGGTCTCCTACGCGGACCTCGCGCGCGCGGCGGCGGGCAACTCGGGCGCGGAGCCGCCGTCGATCTTGAAGAGCATCTTCCACGATGCGAGCGGCAACGATGGGCTGCTCACGGCATGGCTCGTGAGCGACGCGCGCGACGCCGAGATCGTCAGCAAGGAGGCCACGCGCGAGCTGACCAAGCTCGTCAAGGCACGCCTGGGCTTGGACCTCGTGGCCGACTCACCCCTCGCGAAGCTGCGCGCCATCGTGCTGCGCTACGTGCTCGCAGGCGAGTTCCGCCTCGACCTCTCGTGTGACCCGCCCGCCTCGCTCGACAGCGTCGCCAAGCCGCCCACGAAGGACGAGGAGTCGGCCGTGCGCGAGCTCGCCCGACGCCTGCGCACCGGCCACGCTGACACCTACGCGGCGCTCGCCGATCGCGTCGAGGAGGAGCTGGGGCTCAAGAACGCCAAGCTGTCCCCCGGCGCGCTCGGCTCCATTGACACGTTCCGGTTCGAGGAACGCGCGCTGCTCCGTCACGCCGGTGATCTCGTCGCGAACTGCAAGTTCGAGAGCGCTCTCTCGCTCGTGTCCGAGCGAGAACAGAGCTTCTGGCTTGACCGTGACGTCGCTCGGAAGGCCCAGTGGGAGGCCACTCGGCGCATCGCCGAGCTCGGCCATCTGGCGGTTCAAGTGAAGGCAGCAGTGGGCAAGACCTCGGGAGATGCAGCGACGTGGCTCGACGCCTACGTCACGCAGTCGGGCTCCGGCTGGTTCCGCCTCGACCAGGCCCAGCGCCGCATGGAGGCATGGGTCGCGAACCTCGACGATGAGCCCGAGGAGCGCCCGCTCGCCGTCGTGCGCCGCGCCTACGAGGACGCCGTCCACGCGATGGCCGAGGCCTTCACCAAGGCGCTCGGCAAGGCCGGGTGGACGGTGCCCGGTGCTCTGCACCAGACGCGGATCTGGAGCGAGGTCGTCAGCGACAAGCCCAAGCCCGTCGCCTACTTCCTCGTCGACGCGATGCGCTTCGAGATGGGCGTCGAGCTGGCCGAGCGCCTGCCGAAGACCTCAGAGGTCGCCGTGCGCGCCGCCGTCGGGGCGCTGCCGAGCATCACGCCCGTCGGCATGGCGGCGCTGATGCCCGGTGCCTCGGCGAGCTTCTCGGTCGTCGAGGAGAAGGACAAGCTCGGCGCCCGCATCGACGACGCCTTCTTGCCCGATCTCCCGGCCCGCAAGAAGCACGCTGCGGCGCGCGTGCCGAAGCTCGTCGACCTCGCGCTCGACGAGCTGCTCTCGCTGCAGCCCTCGAAGCTCGCGAAGAAGGTCGAGGGCGCGCAGGTCGTCCTCGTTCGTTCCCAGGAGATCGACCACGCGGGCGAGAACGGCTTCACGTACCAGGCGCGCCAGGTGATGGACACCGTCATCGACAACCTGGCGCGCGCGCTCGGCAAGCTCGCCAGGGCGGGCATCGAGCACGCGGTGGTGAGCGCCGACCACGGCCACCTGTTCTTCGCCACCGACCGCGACGAGTCGATGCGTACCGATGCCCCGGGCGGCGACACCGTCGAGCTGCACCGGCGCTGCTGGCTCGGGCGCGGCGGGGCGACGTCGGCAGGGTGCGTGCGCGTCGCGGCCTCGCAGCTCGGCTACGCCTCGGACCTCGAGCTGGTGTTCCCGGCCGCCACGGGCGTCTTCAAGGCGGGCGGCGATCTCGCTTTCCACCACGGCGGGCCATCGCTGCAGGAGCTGGTCATCCCGGTGCTGACCGTGCGCACGAAGACGCGCGACTCGGCGCGCCCCTCGGCGGGGCCCATCGAGGCGAGCGGGCTGCCCGAGGCGGTGACCAATCGCATCTTCAGCGTCACGCTCATCTACGGCGCGAAACAGATGCTGCTCGGCGCGACGGGCATCCAGGTGCGGCCGCTCTTGATGGCGGCCGGGAAGCAGGTCGGCGCGGTGGGCATGGCGGTGGACGCACAGTTCGATCGGGCCACCGGCACCGTGAAGCTCGAGCCGAACAAGCCCGTGACCATCGCCTTCCTGTTGAGCGACGAGAGCGCCGCCTCGTTGCGCGTCGTGGTGCAGGACCCGACGACCGACGCGGAGCTGTACCGATCGCCGACCGACATCCCGGTTCGACTTGGAGTGTAAGCCATGAGCAACGGAGCAACTCCTCAGAGAGACACCCTCGACGACAAGGTCAACCGCCTGTTCGCAGGCAAGGTGGTGCGCAAGGACCTCGTCCGAAAGGTGAAGGTCGGCGCCAACGTGCCGGTCTTCGTCCTTGAGTTCCTGCTCGGGAAGTACTGCGCGTCTTCCGACGAGGTGGCGATCCAGATGGGGCTCCAGGTCGTCAACGACACCCTCGCCAACAACTACATCCGCTCCGACGAGTCGATGAAGGCGCAGGCGATGGTAAAGGATCGCGGTCGCCACACCTTCATCGACAAGGTGAAGGTCCGCCTCGTCGACTCGGACTACTGGGCCGAGGTCACGAACTTCGGCCACAAGAACGTCCACGTGCCGGAGCACTACGTGCGCGACTTCGAGCGCCTGGTGATGGGCGGCGTCTGGTCGCAGGTCGACATGCGCTTCGAGTACGACGAGGAGTCGAAGGGCAAGAACCCGTTCTGGATCGACAAGCTCACGCCGATCCAGATCGCCACCTTCGACCTCGAGGAGTACCGCCGCGTCCGCAGCGAGTTCACGCTCGACGAATGGCTCGATCTCATCATGCGCAGCATGGGCTACGAGCCCGGCGAGATGAGCCGCCGCCTGAAGCTGCTCTTCCTCGTGCGCCTCATCCCGCTCGCCGAGCGCAACTACAACCTCGTCGAGCTGGGCCCGCGCGGCACGGGTAAGAGCTACGTCGTGCAGGAGGTCTCACCGTACTCGGCGCTGCTCACCGGCGGCACCACGGTGGCCAACCTCTTCGGCCACATGAACGGCCGCCAGAAGGGAATGGTGCAGATCTGGGACGTCGTCGGCTTCGACGAGGTCGCCGACCTGCAGAAGATGCCGAAGGAGGTCATCACGACGATGAAGACCTACTGCGAGTCCGGCACCTTCCAGCGCGGGCAGGAGGCGGTCTCGGGTGACGCGAGCATCGCGATGTTCGGCAACACCAACCAGCCCGTCGACGTGATGGTCCAGACCGGCCACCTCTTCGCGCCGATGCCCGACATCATCCGCGACGACATGGCCTTCATCGACCGCATGCACTTCTACCTCCCGGGCTGGGAGATCCCGAAGATGCGGAACGAGATGTTCACGAGCCACTACGGCTTCGTCGTCGACTACCTCGCCGAGGCGCTCCGCGAGATGCGGAAGCACAACTTCACCGAGGTCATCGATCGCCACTTCTCGCTCGGCGCCCACCTCAACGCCCGCGACCGCAAGGCGGTGCGCAAGACCGTCTCGGGCCTGATGAAGATCCTCTTCCCGCACGGTGAGATCACGCGCGACGAGCTGGGCGAGATCCTCGAGCTGGCCGTCGAAGGCCGCCGCCGGGTGAAGGAGCAGCTCAAGAAGATGGGCTCCTTCGAATACTACCACACGTCCTTCAGCTACTCGGATAACGAGACCGGCGAGGAGAAGTTCGTCGGCGTGCCCGAGCAGGGTGGCCGCGACCTCATCTCCACCGACCCCTTGGCCCCTGGCACCGTCTACAGCGCGGGCGTCACGTCCGATGGCACCGTCGGTCTCTACCGCGTCGAGGTCTCCGTCTCGAGCGGCACGGGCAAGTTGAAGCTCGCGGGCGGCGTGGCCGGAGCCATGAAGGAGTCCGTGCAGCGCGCCTTCAGCTTCCTCCAGACAAGGAAGTCCGAGCTAGGCATCGCGCGCGACCTCGACGTCTCCGACCTCCACGTCGAGGTCATCGACCTCCTCGCCAATCGCGTCGAGGCCGAGCTCG
This sequence comes from Myxococcales bacterium, assembly GCA_019637115.1. Classification (GTDB taxonomy): domain Bacteria; phylum Myxococcota_A; class Polyangia; order Polyangiales; family Houyiibacteriaceae; genus JACKEH01. Next base: position 50,544 of record JAHBWH010000003.1, read on the forward strand.
GCGTCGCCTTCTTTGTCGCCGCCTACTCGGCGATCCGCAAGGCGCCCGTCAGCCCCGCGCTCCTCATCCTCGGCGACCTCAGCGTGCAGGGGAACATCAAGCCCCTGCGCTCGCTCACCGAGCCCCTGCAGGTCGCCAAGGACAACGGCGCCAAGCGCGCCCTCATCCCCATCGAGAACAAGCGGAACTTCCTCGACGTCAGCGCCGACATCATGGAGCACGTCGACCCGATCTTCTTCGGCGACGCGAAGACCGCCGCGATGAAGGTGCTGGGGGGCTGACGATGACGACCGAGTTCCCGCCGCTCGTGCAGTCCAAGCGCCCCCCGGCGTCGAGGGAGGCGGCCGCGCAAGTCGACGCCGGCCTAGCCGGTGAGCGCGCGGGCCTGGGAGACTCCAGACCTTCGGTGACGCGGAACGCGGTAGGAGTCGTGACCAGTGGTTAGCGCTAAGCCCAGTACCGATCGTTGCGTGTCCCTGCGTCAGGGAACGCGGCCCCTTTGCTTGAGCGCCGGAGCCATCCCATGAGCAACGACGCCCTGAACGCGGTCTGCCCCTACTACACGATGTACCCGCTCGACTTCCCGCTGCGCGTCTTGGAGAAGTTCGGCAAGCGAGGCGACTGGGTCATCGATCCCTTCTGCGGGCGCGGCACCACGAACTTCGCGGCGCGGCTGCGGAGGATGCCTTCGATCGGCGTGGACAGCAGCCGAGTGGCAACCGCTCTCGCCCAGGCAAAGCTCGCCACGGCCACGCCCAACGGAGTCGTCGAGAGCGCCAAGCGCATCCTGAAGGATGCGAAGCCTCCGACCTCGATGCCCACGGGCGAGTTCTGGAAGCTCGCCTACCATGAGCACACGCTCGTCCAGCTCTGCCAGCTCCGCGAGGCACTACTCGCACAATGCTCCTCGGACACGCGCATCTTGCTGCGCGCGATCATGCTCGGCGCACTCCACGGCCCAAAGCCCAAGGGCACGCCGTCGTACTTCTCGAACCAGTCGCCGAGAACGTTCGCGCCCAAGCCGAAGTACGCGGTGAAGTTCTGGACCGAGCGCAACATGCACCCGGTCGAGGTCGACGTGTTGTCGATCATCAAGGCGAGGGCGAAGCGCTACCTCACGGAGCCGCCGCCGAGCATCGCTGGCAAGGTGCTGCTCGGCGACAGCCGCGTGGCCGATACCTTTGCCGACCTGCCCAAGAAGGCGCGTCTTGTGGTCACGTCGCCTCCGTATTTCGGCATGCGGACCTACTTGCCAGACCAGTGGCTTCGGCTCTGGTTCCTCGGCGGCCCGGACTACGTCGAGTACCGGCAGCCCGAAGGGCAGCTCGAGCACTCCGGCGCCGACCACTTCGCCGCCGAGATGGGGCGCGTCTGGACGAACGTCGCCAACCACACGACCGACGATGCGCGGCTCATCATCCGTTACGGAGGCATCCACGACCGGGATGCCGTGCCGCTGGACGTGCTGAAGAAGTCGCTGGTGGAGTCGGGCTGGAAGATGAAGACAGCTCAGGCCGTGCCTGCTCCTGTCGCCGCCCGCCGGCAGGTGGTCCAGTTCGGCGCCGAGCCGAAGGAAGCGAAGACCGAATATGACGTGTACTGCCACCGTGCCTGAAGGAGAAAGCCAGTGACGAAGGGCAACCAGAAGAAGCCGGCGGCAGGCGCGAAGACGCAGCAGGCAGCGGCGAGCCATCTCCTGAAGGGGGAGAAGGTATCGTTCGATGACAAGGATATCGAGAAGAAGGTCAGTGATGAGGACCTGAACAGCCGTTACGCGAAGGGTGAGATGCGCATTGTCACGGAGCAGGCGCGCTATCCGCTCGCGGGTATCCTCGCGATGTTGAAGGAGGAGGTTGAGGGGGAAGGCGGCAAGATGGAGCCGCGCTACAAACTCGACCCCGAATACCAGCGGCGGCACCGGTGGAGCGTGGAGCGGAAGTCGCGGCTCATCGAGTCGTTCTTGATGAACGTGCCTGTGCCGCCCGTGTTTCTGTTCGAGCGCGAACTCGCGCGCTTTGAGGTGATGGACGGCCGCCAGCGGTTGACTGCGCTCAGCGATTTTTACGCAAACAAGTTCGCGCTGGCGGGCCTCGAGCAGTGGGCAGACTTGAACGGTCGCACATACTCGGAGCTGCCCTCGAAGATCCAGGACGGCATCAACCGCCGCTACATCTCGTCGATCATCCTTCTCAAGGAGACAGGTGGCGACGAGGCGAAAGCGGCGGAGCTGAAGAAGATGATCTTCGAGCGCCTCAACTCCGGCGGCGTAAAACTGGGCAGCCAAGAGACCCGCAACGCAGTGCATGGCGGACCGCTCAATTCACTGTGTCTCGCACTATCCGAGAACGAGAACTTCCGTCGCATGTGGGGCATCCCGTTGGACCCATCGCCAGAGGAGAGGGACGCCGACGAAGAGGAGGCTGACGAAGCCGTCGACGAGTCGACGAAAGCCGGCGAGCGCATGTTCAAGAACATGGAGGACGTCGAGCTCGTCCTTCGCTTCTTTGCGTATCGGCAGATCACCCCCAAGTTCAACCTGAACAAGATCTCCGAGTTCCTCGACCGGTTCATATCGGAGGGCAACAACTTCCCGGCGACGGTCCTGGCCGAGTACAAGACGATGTTCGAGGCGACGGTGGCGTTCCTTTGGGAGGCGCTCGGGACCGAGGCTTTCACCGTGCTCGATCCCTCGAAGAAGCGGCCAACCAAGATCGTTTACGACCCGCTGATGTTCGTGGCTAACAGCGCCGCCGTCGTCCCGCATCACGCGAAGCTCGTCGCCAAGAAGGCGGTCCTGCGTGGCGAACTTGAGGCCATGTACAAGGCGAACCACGAGCTGTTCTCCGGGCGTCGCACGAACTTCAAGGACACCCAGGACCGCAACCGTTGCGTGAGCGAGGCCTTCGCCGCCGCGATCACGAAGACCAAGAAGTGATCGCGACGGAGTCCGCCTGTGCGTTCCACGCTGGATGAACTCATCACGGAGCTGGGCGAGCTGAAGGCGCTCATAGCGTCCATCGAGCCGGTCAACGCCGCACTCCTGGGCCACAAGGACAGCGTGGTCCAGCAGTACGTCTCGATCCGACGGCGCTTCGACTACGCTGCGTTTGCCGTCGCGCTGTACGCGTCGTTCGAGAAGTTCGTCGAGAACCTCGTCACCGCGTACGCGCTACTCGAGGCGCGTCGAGTCGAGTACGCGAAGCTCCCGGAGAAACTGACGGAGAAGCACCTGGCCGGGACGGCCGAGCTGCTGTGGCGTCGCCGACTCGGAGAGGGACGGTACGTCGGTATGAACGAGCTGGGCGTGGTCAAGAACCTCTTCGAGTGCCTCAGCGGCACCAGGCCCTATGCGCTGAACGAGGCCGTGGTGAGCGCCCACGACGCGAACCTGCGCGCGGGCGAGGTCGATGCTGTCTTCGCTGCCGTTGGCATCGAGAAGATCTGCGACCGTGCATGTCGCGCCGACGCAATCACCTCCTGGTATTGCACCGTGCAGGGACTCGACACGCCGCCCCAGGACGGCGTGAAGCGAACGGTGCTTGAGGAGCGCCTAAAGGGCATCGTCGAGCGCAGAAACCAGGTCGCCCACCGAGGCGGCAACCCGATGAACCTCCTCGGAGGCGCCGACATGAGCGAGGCGGTGGCTTTCATCGAGAGCTTGGGGGTCTCGATCTTCGGGCTGGTTGTTGGTCGCTATCTGGTGGCCCACCATGCAACGTCTTCCGGCCGCATCGAGCTGCCGTTGCGTGACGGGGATGGCCCCTTCAAGGGCCGCACGGTCGTCGTCGTCGACAAGCCCGCTCAGCGGCTCTTCGTTGGGCAGCCGGTGTTCGTCGTCGTGGAGTCCACCGGCGCTCGGTGGGGGCGCATCCAGAGCCTACGAGTCGATGATGCCGACGTGCAGGAGCTGGCGGCGAACGCGAACGCGCCCACGGGCGTTGGCGTCGGCCTGGACTTCAGGTTCCCCAAGAGCGCCGACGCGAAGCTGGTTGCCCTCGCGGCCGATGACGACGTGGTCTGGAGCCCGCTGGCGGTGGCGGCGCCGGCCGCGTGACCGCGTCAGCGCCGGATGATGAAGAGCGTGTTCTTGGCGCCGCGTCGCTCGGTGGCCCACGCCTTGTCCTGCTGCCCATTGACGATCTTCGAGACGGCGTTCGCGACGAGGCGGTTGATGCGGTTCTTGTCCTGGCGAAGGCTCTCGGGGAGCATCGCCTCGATCTTCCGCATCACGACGAACCACGGGATGCCGTCGCCTTGGAGGATCTTCTGGCGCACCTCGGCGTCCTGCTCGACGGCGGCCACGGCGCTCTCCGTGTCGGCGCGGAGGGTGTCTTGCGGGGTGACCGAGATGTCCGGGCCGTCTTCGTCGCCCGAAGCGGCGGGCACCGCCACGGCGCTGGCCGACGCCTTCGCCACGGCGGCCGCCGTCGGCGGGGTAGCAGAGGTCAGCGGGGCGCTGTCGCGCAACTTCGTCGCGTAGTTCTCTACCGGCCCGAGCGCGTAGCCCGGGTCGCGCGTCGTGTGCATCTTCTCGAACGAGAGGATGCGGAGGGGCACCGGGTAGGCGTTGCCTTTCACGCTGCTCCAGAACACGCCCTGGCCGACGAGCGGCTCGTTGAGAAGGCTGCTCAGGAGGTCATCGCTGAAGTGCGCGTTCGCCTTCCGCACGTTCTGAAGATCGCTCGCCGAGAGCAGGTGGAAGATGAACCAGTTGTCGCCTTGGCTCAGGATCTCGACGGGGATGCTGCCGGGCTGCTGCGTGATGAGCACAGCGCCAAGATCGTACTTACGGCCTTCCTTCACCCACTCGATGTAGGGCGTCGCGGCCGAGGCCTTGTCGTTCAGGACGCTCTGCGCCTCTTCGACCACGGCGATCGTCGGGATGCTCTCCGAGTCAGCGCGCGTGAACTGCTCTTGGTTCCAATCGAAGATGCGGCGCAGGATGAGGCCGGAGAGGATCATCGAGGCGCCGCCACGGAGCTGCGACACGTCGACGACGCAGAGCTTCCCGTCACGCAGGGCGCGCAGCAACAGATCGAGGAGGCGGCTCGCAGGATCGTGGAGCTGCGAGACAATCTTGGTCATGTTCCCGCGCGCCGCGAGCGCCTCGGGGTCCTGGCTGTCAGCGAGGCCGAGCAGTTCCTTAATGTCGTCGAGGTCGGCGTTGTTGCGGTCTGCCCAGATAAGGTCGACGAGTTGCTCCCACCGGCCCGAGTCGAGCCCGCGCAACTTGCTGACGTTCTGCTGGTCTTGTCGCTCGGGCGGCAGTGCGATCGAGATGACGTCGGAGGGACGGAGACGTCGGATGTCGAGCTTGATCGTGCCTGCCACGAACGACTGGTAGAACGGGCTCGGCGCCGCCCGCGAGGTGAAGACCACGACTTGGTCTTCGAGCGCGGGCACGTCGCACAGCCCGGGACGCCCCTTGTCGTCAGGCCAGAAGTACTCGCCGTCGGGGTCGAAGATCATCGTCCCGACGGGGACCTTCTTGCCGCCGCGCTTCTCGACGGTGGGCGTCTGCGAGTAGAGCGCACTGAAGAGCAGTTTGTTCAGGTTCGACTTGCCGAAGCCGGCGCGCGCGAAGACGAACGACCTGCGCGACACCAGGTTCGCGATGTCGAACTTCACCGTGATGGTCGGGTCACGGAGCTGCATCCAGTTCTCGGCGTTCAGCCGGCCGTCGCCCTTGGCGAAGATGTACTCGCCGAGCGCAAAGAACCCGAGCTCGGCGCCGAGCTGGTTGTGGCCTGCGATCTCGCGGAGCACGGCACCGGAGGGAAACGCGACGGGGCTGCCAACGTGCGGCAGGCGTCGGTGCGACGGGACGAACACCAGGGAACCGTTGTTCTTGCGCAGGACGCCGAGCACGCGGATGTTCACGCGGTACTTCAGGTAGTCCTCGCGGAGCCCTTCGGGGACGGCGCGCCGTTCGCGCACAGCGCGGATGTTGAAGTCCTCGCCAGAGGGGCCGCTCAGTCGCCCCTCGGACGAGAGCGACGTGATGCGCCCGAGAACGGCCTCGTCTGGCGTTTCGAGCTGCACGAGCAAGAACTGCCCATGCATCGGCGTGTTGTGGAACTCGGTGCGGTAGGGCAAGGCGAGGTCGGCGTGGAACTCCATGCCCCCCTCACGGAAGCCACGGAAGACGCCGACGACCTGATCGTCTGGGAAGAGATTGAGGTCCGCCATGTTCTATCCGTACCGCTTTCCTGCAGGGTCCGCGTCGATGAGGGCCAGCTCGTCGAGAACTGCTGCGCTCTCGCCAAGGGACTCGCGGATCGCGTTCACGATTCCCTGCTGGAGAATGTCCATGTCGAAGTCGACGAGGGCGGCGTTCTCGTGCGCCCGCTGGAGGCACCGCGGGTAGAACGGCACCGGGAAGCCTTCGATCGCATCAGCGAGCAAGCTGCCGAAGATGAGCTGGGCGTCGCTGAGCTGCGTCTCGAGCAGGTCGACGGGCCAGATCGGGTCGCGCGGTCGACCACCGAACTTCACGAAGAACATCTTGCCGGCGACGAACTTGTTGACCTCGCCGGTTTCGACCTCGCCGCCGCGCGCGTACTCGGACCAGACGTACGCGTTCTGCTCCAGCTCGCGCGAGACGTCGGCGTAGCAGGGGTAGTCGGTGCGCATGGTGCCCTCAAGCATCATGGCAAGTCGGTAGCGCTGGAGCACCTTGGAGTGCTTCGCGACCCCGACCACGTAGATGTTCCGGCGCTTGGCCTTCTGCGCGCGCAGGGCCTCCTCAATGCCCTTGCGAAGGTCGGCGAAGAGCGTCGTCGAGAAGACCTTGCTGCGCAGCAGGCCATCCCAGACGATCACTGTGTCCGTGCCGTAGTCCTTTTCGCGCACGAGCGAGAAGAGCACCGCCCACTCGGTCAGCTCCCGGTAGACCTGCACCCAGCTCGGCGAGGGCGTCGCCGGCGGCTTCTTGATCATCGGCGACAGCTCCCAGAGGAACGTGACGCCGAGGAACTTCATCATCTTGCCGAGCGGGGTCTTGGCGCTCCCGTCTTCGAGGTGGCGCTTCGAGAGCGCGACGAGGTCGGAGGTTGGTGTGACGACCTCGAGGCAGTACTCGTTGTTGCTCGAGTCCACGACGCGAACGAGCTGCGCCATGAAGGGATCGAATTCGACTCGGTTGTTGCCTCCGTCGGTGCCGACGAGGGACACGGCGGTGGTCTGCCTCGACATGATCCGCCGCGCGTCACCGAGCCCCGAGCGCACCTCCGCGCGCAGGTCCTCCAGGAGCTTCCGGTCCTCGACCATCCGCTCCCGAAGTTCCTTGCGCAGTTGCGCCATGCTCTCGGGGGCGATCACGATCTGGCAGTGTACCAGGGCGGTCTGACGGCGTTAACCAACTCCTTGATTTCAGCGGCGGTCTCGGGGCGGAGCCTGCGCACCGCATCGCGCGGGATGGCGCGCCGGTGCTGGCCATGCCCTGGCGCTTGGCGGATGGGGGCGGCGTGAAACCGGCCGAGTCATCGGTGATCGCGACCCTGCGCTGGTACTTCGCGCGTCGCCATCGGGGAGTGCCGTTCTACTGCGACGTGGCCCAGGTGGGCGCGTTCGCCGTCGCGCCCGACGAACTCGCGGAGGGCACCGACGCGGCCATCTTCCGGCTCTTCGTCACGCTCTCGATGTACCAAGCGCTACGCGACGTCACGATCATGCGCCAGCAGCAGTCGCTTCCGCGCAGGTCGATGCGCGTCGTCGCCGACGCCGCGACGGTGAAGCGGTTGATCTCCCAGCACCCCTGCCCGACGCTGGGCTCGGTCGAGGCCTTCGAGCACGGCTGCGACGTCGCGAAGGACGGCGAGGACGTGGACTGCGGCACCTGCCCCGACGTCGCGTGCCACGTGAAGGACGCGACCCGCGTCTTCAAGCGCATGGGCGACATGGGCAAGCTGCCGACCTCGGCGTGGCTCCGGCTGTGGCGAAACGGTGGGGTGCAGACGTTGCTCAAAGAGGTCTGCCGCGAGGAGCCGTCGCCCACGAGCCGCGCCACGCTCCTCGTGGAGCGGTTCGCCGCTGTGCATCGCGTCGGGCGCAAGCTCGCGACGATGTTCGTCAGCGCGCTCTCCACACCAGCGCTCGCTCCGGGGCTCACGCCCTGGTTCCCGGAAGTTGACGGCAACGAACTGGTGGTCGTCGACACGAACGTCGCGCGCGCCGTCGATGCTCTCCGCGCCCCCGGCGCGGCCAAGACCTACGATGCGCGCGAACGGTGGGTGCGCGAGCAAGCCGCCAAGCTCGACCTTCGCGTGTTCGGACCGAACCTGCCCGCGTACTCGCCGAGGCTCGTGCAGGAGGCACTCTACGTCTTCTGCTCGAAGTCGAACCGCGCCGCACGAGGGGACGACTGCTCCAGCCGGAGCTCGCCCTGCGCGGCGTGTGCGCCCGCGTTGTGCCCCTTCACGAGGCCGATCGAGAAACAGACGAGGGAGGCCAGCGCATGAGGAGCTCCGCGCCCGAGCAGCGCCAAGGGCCGCCCCTTGTCCCGAGCGCGCCCTCGTCGCCCCCTGGGCCAACGTGGCGCCCCAGTGGCGCTCGTCGGCGGGAGCGCCCGAAGGAGTGGACCATCAAGTCTCGCTTGCCCGTAGCCGCCGAGGACCCGGGCAGGGAGTCGCCGAGGAAGTCGCCGGGGATGTCGCCGAGGAAGTCACCGGGATGTCACCGGGGATGTCGCCGGGGATGTCGCCGTCCCTGCCGACGCCCCGGGCGCTCACGGCCCCTGAAGTCGCCCCCGAAGTCGAGAGGACGCCCAGCTTCGCCACGGGCGCGCCCGCTCCGCTCGCCGCGCCCCTCGCTCGGTCCAGCGCCTTCGGCGCGCCCTGGGCCAACGTGGGCGCCCTGGTGGCGCTCGTCGCTACGGCTTCCCGAGCCCGCCCCCATCAAGCCTGGCTTGAACGATTCGGCCGGGTCAGCAGGAAGCTCGACCGCCGAGCGCGGCACGCTCTGGTCGCGGCACGCGACGCCCGTTCTGGGTCGGCCTCAGTTCGAAGACGAAGGCGTTGCTGGGCGCGTCGATGATGCCCGGGAGGCGACGCGCGTCCTCGGGCAACATCGTGCGCTTGCGAAGCTCGAAGCCGACTGCCTCGACGAACCACTGCATCGCGCTGACGGCGTACATGCGGCCGACGCCGACCTCGTACGCGTGGCGCACGATGTACTCGACGAGCGCGCGGCCGTGCTTCTGCCGCCGACAGGTCGCGCGAACCGCGAGCGCCCGCAGCACCGCGGCGTCGCCGTACTCGTCGAGCACCGCGACGCCGATGACGACGCGGCCGTGCTCGAGTACAGCGCGCGTCCGCCTTCCGCCCGCGGGCTCGAGCCAGAGCTCCGACGTGGGGAACCAGGTCATCTCCAGCAGCATGTTCGCGACCAGCTCATCCCGGGCCTCGAGCTCGCGGAACACTCGGCGCGGCGGCCCCTTCGGCTTCTCGAGCAGCCCCGAGGTGAGAGGCGGCTCCGGCTTCGGCGGCTCGGGCGGCGGCCAGGCTTCCCCACGACGCTCGGCCCGGTGCTTCGCCCGCCACATGCCGAGCAGGGTCTCGGCGAGCACGCCGGCCACCTCCTCGATGCGGCGCTGCACGTCGGCGCGTCGCTCCTCGCGCTCGGTGTTCGCGGCGGCGTCTTCGGGCTGCGGGGCCTGGTCCATGCAGACCACACAGGCTCGCTTCCCCGCTACAGTCCAGCGGGAGCCGGGACGCCTCGCTTTCGCTCAACGTGTCCCGAGGGCACCCGCTCCCGAGGCGACGGACCCACGATGGGACAGTGCGAAGCGGCGAATCTGTCCCAGCGCTCTCGGCGCAAGTTCTCGGAGTCGCAGCGCGAGCGCCTGTGTGGGTCAGTGCGAAGGTACGAAGCTGTCCCAACTGCGTTTACCGAGAGCGTTCGCAGGCTGCGCCGCACACGGAGCTCATGAAGCCCCAGACGAGTCCGTCTGGGGCTTCCGTTTTACAGGGGCCTCGCTGGCGATGTCGGCGAGGGCCTTGTCGTTTCTGCCCTATTTTCCGAGGGTTTGCGACGGCCCTGTGCGCACCGCGACGCGCCACGCTCGGTGAGCGCCAGAGCCACGCCGAGCCGATGAGACGCTCTCTCGGGGTCGAAATCGGCTCTCCGTCGCCCCGCAGACACCTGGAGACGCGTCCGGGCGCTTAACACCAAAGAGCACCCGGTTTACAGCGGCGAGTGGGACGTCCCGCTAGCGCTTTTCGGCGCGCGCGGGTGCGTCTCCGTCGGCCGACTCGCCCGCAAGCTCCCGGAGCGCGAATAGCATCCACCTCCCCTGTTCGGCTCTGCCGAGAGCACGCAGCGGCGATGAGACGCCACCAGACGTGCATCGTGGGTCTCGTCGTCGACGTGTCGTCGGTGCATCCAGCGTCTGACGTCCTACTCGGCGCGCGGCGGTAGACGCTCCGCGAGCACCGGGTCCTCGTCGATGAAGGCGTCCACCGTGATGTCGTCGAGCACGAGCTTCGTCAGGCCGAACTCGCGGTCCCACTCGGCGCTCCACACGAGCCGCGCACCATCGCGTTGCGGGCGCCGACGTCGTCGCGCTGCCACGCGGTCCAGGCGGGCGCGAGGGCTTCGAGGAATCCGCGCGAGCGGTCGTCGCGGAACCAGGAGATGTGCGCCTCACGAAGCACCGTGAGCACCCGCGCCTCGACGTGGCGCGCGGCGACCTGCACCGGCGGCGAACAGGCCGGACGCGCCGCGTCGCCCCGGCAGCGGTAGTAGCGCGGGACCTCGTCGGCGTTCTCCATCGTGACTGCCGCCGACGCAGTCGTCGTCATCACCCGGCCGCAGCCGGTGCAGCGCAGCAGCCCACGCAGCATCCACGGGTCCTGGTCCCACGGTGGCGCCTTCGATCGAGGCGACGGTTCGCGCGTGCGCCGAGCGTCGAGCGCCGAGAAGGCGCGGCGGGCGAGGTCCTCGTCGACGATCGCCTCGTGCACGCCCTCGACCGTGCCCTCTCCGTGAGCGCGACGGCCGAGGTAGATCGGGTTGCGGACCACCTGCAGCACCGAGCGCCCCGTCCACATCGCGCCGCCCTTGCCGCCGTGGACCTTGGTGCGATGGCCAGCGTCGTTCGCCCAGGCGGCGATGGACGCGCCCGACTCGCCCGCGGCGCAGCGCTCGAAGAACGCCCGCACCAAAGCGGCCTCGTCCTCGTCGACAACGAGCTGCCGCGTGTTCGGGTCCGCCTCGTAGCCGAGCGGTACGCGCCCAGCGGCACGACGACCGTGAGCGCGAGCCCGCCCTTTCGCCTCGCGCAGCCGCTCGCTGATGATGTCGCGCTCGAACTCGGCCAGGCTGGCGACCACGTTGTTCACGAGCTCGGCGAGCGGCCCACGTGCCCCGCCGGCGCCCTGCAAGATCACCAGTTCGACGCTCGCCTGCTTCAGCCAGTCGTTGAGCCGCACCCAGTCGGACATCTTGCGCGCGAGCCGGTCGATGCTCGTGACCACCACGACGTCGACGCGCCCCTGTACGCACCACGAGAGCAGGCGCCGCAGCGCGGGGCGCTCGAGGTTGCCGCCGCTCACACCGAGGTCGTCGAAGTGTTCGTCGAGCGTGACCCAGCCCTCGTACTGCATGGCCCGCACGTAGTCCTCGCAGCGCTCGCGCTGCACCTCGCACGAGGTCAGGTCCTGCTCCCCGCGCGCGACCGACTGGCGGGTGTAGATGGCGCAATGGAGAACGGGTTGACCACGCGAGGTGAACATCGTCGACCTCGCTTGTCAGCGGATGATGAAGGGACGCCGGCGAAGGCGGCCGGCTCGCACGTCAGCGCGCATCGCCGTCCCCCTTCCACGGATCGCCGGGGAGACGGCTGACGAGCGCCGCGTGGACGCGCGCCCATGCCGCGGCGGCGTCGTGCTCGAGGCCCGTCCTCAAGAGCGGCGGCACATCGGTGAGGAACGCCGGGTCGGTGAGCTTCGCCGCCATGTTCGCCTCGAACTGCGCCCGCGTCACCGGCGTGCAGCCGAACGCCATGTACTGGTCGAAGGCCTCGAGCAGACGGTCGCCGTCGAAGGCGGGGTGGTCCAGCGCGAGGTCGAGGTCGAAGAGGTCGCGCCCCTTCTTGCGCTGATAGAGCGCGCGCAGCTTCGTCCCCAGAAGCTCCGGCAGGCTGAAGGTCGCCACGTCGGCGTGCCCCGAGAACCAGGGGTTCGCGACATCTACCCGCTGCGTGTCGTAGCCGTGGACGGCGAAGTGCTCGCGGGTGTTGATCTCGATCTTCACGCGCATCTGCACGACGGGCGTGAAGGTCGTGTCGAAGCGGTAGTACAGGGTGAAGCGGCCCTGGCCGGCCTTCCACTTCGGCTTGCCGAGCCAGGGGTCGAGGGCGGCGCGGATCTCGTCGACGAGCGGGCCGATCGGCCCCGCCGTGCGCTGCACCAGATCGATGTCTTCGGAGTAGCGACCGGGCGGATCGAAGAAGAGCTTGTGCAGCGCCGTTCCCGCCATAGACACGGCGCCACTCGGCGAACGCGGGGCGGCGAAAGAGCTCGACGAGCGCGCGGGGAGAGCACGAGGTCCTGCTCCACCTGCGTGTTGTCGGGCGGGCGCGGCCTTGCGCCACGCGGTGATGCTCGCTCTCGGGATCACAGGTCGGGCTCCACGTCGTCGTTGACCAGCACGTGCCAGCGGGGTCGAGAGGGCGTCCGCCGACTCGCAGGCCCCGTGAGCGGGAATCGGCAGCAGGCGCTTGCCCGCGACCGTGGCGGCGGAGGTTCCGCAGGTCCGACTGCTCCACGCAGTCGAGGAGCCAGCCGAGGCGCTGCACGTCCGTCCTCGCCATGCGCGCGGCGCCGGTGGCGAAGCGCCTCGAGGTCGAGCTTCTCCGCGAGCTCCGAGGAAGGTGACCGCGATGTTGCTCCAGTACCCCGCTGCGGCCGGGAAGCGCACGGATCGAAGGCGGTCGTCTCGGGCGTCGCGACCATCGTGCCGGTCTCGGTCTGCATGGGCTGTGTGGCCGCGCCATCGAAGACGCTGCTCATGTGGAAGTCGATGCGGACGCGCCCCACCTCGATGTCGCGCTCTCGGCCGAGTCCCACGGTGATCACCTGGAAGGCCATGGGCTGCTGATGCCCCGCCTCGTGGAGCGCGGCCGCGGTGAGCAGCCCGACGTAGTAGCATCACCCCATGTGACGCATGAGGTCGTCGATGGGCCGGCTCGCCGGCGGGCAGCCAGCCGCGCGAGCATTCTCCCTCGGCACCACGACGAAGAAGTCCCGCCTCGGCGTGACGATGGCGCCGCTCTGCTTCAACCGGTAGAGCGTCATCTTGATGGCGGCGGCGGAGGCATCGGTCACCGCGTCGACGTCCGGGCGCGCGAAGACGTACCTCCCCTCCTCAGGGAGCGCCTCGATCCAGTCATGTAGGGTGCCGGGACTCGCCATCGCTGAACCTCGCGCAAAAAGTAACGCGATGCGTAACCTTTTGCAAGTCGTTCAGCATGAGCGCTCGCAGCCTTCCACCCCGGCCGCGCTCACCGTATGTTTTCTACGGTTGATTCCATCCGGAGACGCCATGAGCGCCGCAGCACAACCCCACCTCGAGCCCGGCCAGGCCTACCGCACCCGGGACCTGCGCCGGTGGAGCGCGAACCCCACGCGGCTCGCGCGACGTCTTGTCGACGAGGGCAAGTTGCGGGAGGCCGCCCACGGCCTCTACTACGCGCCGATGCCGACTCGCTTCGGGCCTGCGCCCGCGTCGAGCGAGGAGCTGCTGCGCGCGTTCCTCGGCGGCGAGCCCTTCCTCGTCACGGGCCCGCCGCAGTGGAACGCGCTCGGCCTCGGCTCGACGGCGACGTTTGCGGTCACGCTGGTCTACAACACCCGCCGGACGGGCGAGGTCCTTCTCGACGGGCGGCGCTTCCTGCTACGTCGCGTGTACTTCCCCAAGGACCCCACCCCGGAGTGGTTCGTGATCGACCTGCTCCAGCATCACGAGATGGCCGGCGCCGCGCGCGAGGGACTCGTGGCCACCCTGCGGCTCGGCCGATGGGATCGCGGGCGCCTGCGGGAGATGGCCGAGACCTACGGCACCAAGGCGACGCTCGCCCTCGTCGAGGGCGCACTTCGGGAGACCGAGACGGGTACCCCATGACCTTCGCCACAGCGAAGCCTGCTCGAGGATCCGGCTCGCTGCGCAGGTGACGTCGGGTTGGTCGTAGCCTCCCGGTGTGATGGCGACGGACACGAGCCACGCGCCGACCGAGCCCTCCGGTCAGTGCTCGTGAACACCGGGATTCCAGGCACTTGCGGCGCCAGCCTGTAAACCAACGGGTCACTCATGCGTCCGGCAAGGTAGGCCCTATTTGAGCCATTTTACCCCACCGCGAGTCATCGACGGTGGGCGGTTTACAGAGAGCCTCGACGGTCACCCCGTCGGGGCTCTCGCCGTTTTGGCCCTGCTTTTCCGGGCTTTCGCGCGACGCGGCGTGGACGACGACGGGTCGCGGTGCTCTCGTCGAGAGCGCGCGTGTCTCGCCTGCGACCCTCGGCGACGCGCTCTCCGGGTCGATCTGGGCTCTCGCGGGCCGGGAGACACCCGGAGACGCCTCCGCGGCGCTTAACTCCAAAGAGCACCTGATTGACTCTGGCGAGTGGGACACGCGGCGGGCGGAAATCCGGCGCCACGCGCACGCTGTCGGTGCGCGTCAGTGGAGCGCCACCGGAAGCCTTGCGCGCTGCACCTCGTCCTCGTCGATCGGGAAGCCGTCCTCGCCCACGAGCCAGGTGCGCCAGCCGCTGTCGTCCTGCTCGACGTGCGCGAGGCGGACGCGCGACCAGGGCTCGCCCCACCCCGGCGCGCTGCCGACCACGACCTCGAGAGGCACGTTCATCGCCAGCGCGGACCGCTTGAGGTCGTAGAGCATCGGCTCGTCGCGGTGGACCCACGGCGCGGGGATGCGCTCGTCGAGGAAGCCCCAGCGCAGCCGCACCGCGCCGTGGAGGCGGCCGTACTCGTAGAGCGCGTAGAGCGACTTCACGTCGGCCTCGAGCCGGCGACGCAGCTTCGTCTCGTCGCCCTTGGCCAGGTACTCGGCGAGCTTCTTCTCGTCGCCGAAGGGCTTGCCGATGCCGCAGGAGCCCTGCACGAGCAGCGCGGTCGTGATCTTCAGCGTGCGCCCGCGCTGGTTGAGCTTCTTGGTCTTCTGCGGTGGCCCGAGCTCAGCGAGCCGGCGCTCGCCAGGCTCGAAGCCGAGCGCGCGCAAGAGCCCGCGCACGTCGATTGCGCCGAGGACCTCGAACGCGGCGAGCCGCGACGGCAGCGACGAGAGCTCGTCGCCGACGAAGGTGGTGATCTCGCGCTCGCCGACGTCGAGGAGCGCCACGGCCTCGGGCCGGGCCGGTGGGAACGCGACCAGCAGCGCTCGCGAGAGGCTCGCGAGCTCGGCCCCGTGTGCGGCGCGCTTCTTCTCCCACTCCGCGCGCCGCTCCTCGACCACCGCAGGGTCGGTGCGCATCGTCGTGTGCCTCCGCGCGACGACGATGCGGTCGCGGACGGCCGACCGCGCCTGCTTCACGGTCGCGTCCGCGTCCGCGGCGACCGCCCAACGGCCGTCCGCGAGCACCTCGACGGCGCTGCCGCGCCGCTTGAACTTCGCGGCGTCCTCCTTGAGGCCATGCCACTTCGTGCGCGCGGCCACGGCCGCCACGACCTCGGCGGGCGTGAGCGGCCCGCCATGGGCGTCGAGCACCGCGACCGCCAGACGCTGGGCCGACCAGCTGAAGAGGCTCGCGTCCTTCCACGCCTCGTCCAGCTCGCCGACGGTGAGCGCGGTGTCGGGCCCGGGGAGCGGCGCGGCCTCGACCACCTTCGGCACAGGCCGAGCGACCTTCGGTGGGCGCAGCCCGAGCCGGAACGCCCAGAGGTCGAGCTCGTCGTCGTGCGGGTCGAGGTGGTAGAGGTCGCCCTCGCGGTAGACCGGCGGCCGCCCCGGCTTGCAGCGCTGCAGCGAGAGCAGCGCGCGCGAACTCTCAGCGATGCCGGCCTCCTCGAAGCGGGCGGCCACGTCGGCCAGCGTCATCGGCTCGCCGCGCTCGAGCAACGCCACGAGCAGGAGCGCGAACGTGTTCGCCTCGCGGTGGCTGGCCACGGCCTCGAGCTTCGGCGGCGTGATGCCGAGGGTCTGGCACCAGTCGCTCGTGGAAGTCGGCTCAGCCATCGCGCGTGCTGAGGTAGTCGAGGTCCAGCGGGTCGCTCTCGACGTACTCGCGGGCGGTCAGGTCGTCGAGTGTCTGCACCACCGCCTGGACGTCGACGAAGCGTCCGCCCTTCGGAATCCGCTGCGCATTTCGCGCATCGTGAACACCCGTATCGCCGCATTGTGATCACCTGGGTCGGCCATCGTGATCGGAGCGAAGCGACGCAGAGCGTCCGGGTGGGTTAGTGGGTCTTGCGGTCCTTCCTACGCGAGGGCCCCTTCAGGTCGAGCTTGTAGGCGTTGTGAACGAGGCGGTCCAAAATTGCGTCAGCGGCCGTAGCGTCCCCGATCCACTCGTGCCACTTCGCCACGGGAAGCTGGCTGGTGACGATGGTGGAGGAGCGGCCGTAGCGGTCCTCGAGGACCTCGAGCAGGTCGTTCCTCTGGGGCTCCTTGATGGTCCCGATGCCCAGGTCATCGAGGACGAGCACCTGGGCGTTCGAGAGCTTGGCCAGTGTGCGCGCGTAGGTCCCCGAGGCCTTGGCCAGCCCCAGCTCCTCGAAGAGGCGGGGCAGGCGGCGGTAGAGGACGCGATGGCCCCGTCGACAGGCCGCCTGGCCGAGCGCGCTGGCGATGTAGCTCTTGCCGACCCCCGTCATCCCGGTGACGAGGACGTTGAGGTGGTCCCCGATCCAGCTGCACGTGCTGAGCTGGCGGACCACCGCCTTATCGAGCCCACGAGTCGCCGAAGCTTCGATGTCCTCAATGCACGCCGAGGGGATCCGCAGCTCGGCCTCTTTCAGCAGCCGGGCGAGGCGGCGATTGTGTCGGGCTTCGTGCTCGGCCTGGACGATCAGGGCGAAGCGTTCGTCGAAGGTGAGGTCTCCGATCTTCGGGTCCTTGCGCTGCTGTTCCCAGGCCTCGGCCATGGCCGCGAGGCGCAGCGCGTAGAGATGTTCGCGTGTCGGTTCGTTCAGCATTCTCGTTCTCCAGTCGTCAGTCGGTCAGTGGTAGTAGTCGGGGCCGCGCACGTTCTCGTGTGTGATCCCGGAGTCGGTGGGCTCGGTGTCGTCGCTTGGCGTTGTCTCCCGCCCGAGCCGGAGGATTCGCTCGACCGGCTTGTACGAGCGCGCCCCGAAGGCGAGCGCCTTGGCGCATGCCGCCTCGGTTCGCTCGGGACCGTGCTTCTCGCCGATCCGCTGTAGGCCCCGCGCAGAGCGCCAGCCCTGCTCGCGGTAGGGGTTCGCGTCGAGGATCCGCTCGACCAGCGTGGCCGTCATCGGGCCGACGCTCTTGGCCCAGGCGACCACCGACTCGACACCGTCCTGGGCGTGTCGATGCTTCGGTGGCATGTGCCCGGGGTCGGTGGTGTGCTTGTAGGGTTCGCGGCTGCGTACGTGCGCGGCCACCCGCCGACCGCGGAAGAAGAGCTCCACCGTGGTCGTGGTCAGGCGCGCTTCAACCCTCTCGCCCACGAGGGCGTACGGCACCGAGTACCAGTGCTTCTCGAGCTGGACGTGGTAGTCGCGGCTCACCCTCGCCGAGCTCCAGTCCGAGACCTCGAAGCGCGTCTCCGCTAGAGCCCGCAGCGCAGGCTGGTCCAAGCGCTCGAAGAGCTCCCGCCTCGTCGCGCCTCCGTACCCCCGCATTGGGCGCTCGTTGAGCTCGATGAGCAGCTCACGGATACGCGCGTTCAGGTCGGTGAGGGAGAAGAACGTCTCGTGTCGAAGCCGAGCCAGGATCCACCGCTGCGCGACCTGCACGGCCACCTCGACCTTCGCCTTGTCCTTCGGCTTGCGCGGGCGTGCGGGCACGATTGCCGTCCCGTAGTGCCGGGCCCAGTCCGCATACCCGCGCGTGATGCCCGGCTCGTATCGGCTGGGCTCCTTCACCGCGCTCTTGAGCTGGTCGGGGACGTAGACCGCCGTCACCCCGCCGAAGAACTCGACCATCCGCACGTGCGAACCAAGAAAGTCCTCGGTGCGCTGGGTCCTCGTCGCCTCGGCGAACGTGTAATTCGAGGCGCCGAGCGCCCCGACGAAGAGCTCGACCTCGATCACCTCCCCCGTCTGTGGATCGACGATGCTCGGCTTCTTTCCCGAGTAGTCGACGAACGTCTTTTCGCCCGCCTTGTGTACCTGTCGCATCGACAGAGGCCTCAGCGCCAGCCAGCGCCGGTACACGTCGCAGAACGCCGTGTATCGGTACCCGTCGGGGTGCTCCTCGAGGTACTCGAGGTGCAGAAGCTCGAGCGTAACCCCCTGCTTCCGAAGCTCCTTGTGCATGTGTAGCGGGTCCGGCATCGGCCGCGCCGCTCCCGGCTTCTTCGGCCCGGTCCCGTACAGTCGCACCTCGAGTTCGTCCTCCTCGAGCCCCTCGATGGCCTCCCACGTCAGACCTGCACTCCGCGCTCGACACACCGTCTTGTCGATCACGCCCGTGCTCACCCCGACGCTCTTCGACGTGTCCCGGACGCTAAGCCCCTGCTGCCATCGCAGTCGTAAAATCTCTTTCGTTTTCCTCATCGGCAGTCGCTCCTTCGCCATCGCGGGACCTCCTTTGGTCGCCGCACTGGCCTGAACGACGCTCTGCGTCACGGTCTCGTCCTCGATCCCTCTGGCGTGGCCCCGAGACCGCCGTCCTAGACGCCGAGCCCGGCGTTCATCACGCCGGGTTCGGTGTCCACGACGCCGATCTCGGTGTTCACGACCGCGATCCCGCCGTCCACGATGGCGCGATCTCGGTGTTCACGTGGCCGATCCAGGTGTCCACGAACCGCCGATCCGGGTGTCCACAATGCCGCGATCTCGGTGTCCACGATGGCGCGATGCGCGCAGAATCCGCTTCTCCCACTCCTCGAGGAACTGATCCCAGCGCTTGCCCTCGAACGTCGCGTCGTCCGCGTCACGGATGAACCAGAACGCGAGCTTCACCGCGTCGGCATCCCAAGACGGCTCCGCGCGAACACGAATCTCCCGCAGGGCTCGCAGCGCCCGGCCCTCGTCGCTCTGCTTGTCGTGCTTCGACGACATCCGGTTCATGAGGGGCGTCGCGAACTCTACGAAGTCGTCTGGAAACGCGACGCGCGCCCGCTTCCTCGCGAGGGCGAGCGCGAGCCGGCGGGCCTCGGCGTCGGTCTGCCAGCCGGCCACGCGATCCCAGCCGGCGACCACCGCCTTCTCGATGGTCATCACACGATCGAGATCTCCGACGAGGCCGGTCAGCCAGCGCGGGGACGAACGCGTAGTTCGGTCGGCGGCCCCGCTCGATCTCCCGGTGCTGGGCCTCGTCGACCTCGACGAGCGGGCACACCTCGACGAAGGGCCGCTCGCTGGACTTCCTCACCAGGTCGCAGGTCTGTGTGAGCACCATGAAGCCGAAGACCTCGGACTCCGCCGTGTCGACGCCCTCCGCGGCTGCTGCGGCGCCGTCCGACGTGAGCGGCCGTTCGAGGTCCGTGCGGAACACGAACCACTGCTCGCCGACGACGCAGTCGCCCTGCCGCCAAGTCAGGAGCGCAGCGTCGACCTGATCGCAGCCATCGGCATCAAGTGGTTCCACGCCGCGAGTTCCTCACGGTGCGGGCGGCGCGTGCACGCCCGGGGTCCCGATGCACGCGGTCGTGCTGCGCAAGGGCCAGCTCCTCCGGGGGAAGCGGCGCGCGCGCAGCCTTAGCCTCCGCGCTGAGTTCCCCGAGCACGGGGCGAGGACGCCCTGCCCCGACGCCGAGCCGCGCGCGCGCCTCGTCGAACCGCTCCTCCACGAGCAGGTCGAAGGCAGAGGAGCCATCGTGCACGTCGAGGAGCGCCGAGCGTGTGGAGCGCGCGTCGCCCCGATCCGCGGTTCGGACGATGTCGAGCACCTGGAGTAGGCGCGTCTCGTTCTCCGCGTTGAGGGATTTGCCGCTCGCCCAGAAGTGAACGCTCCGGCGGGAGACCGCGAAGAGCTGTCCAAGCTGCTCCCAGGTCAGGCCCGAGATGCGCCGCAGCTCCGAGACGGCGTCCCGCGTGGCCTCGTGCGGCTGCTCGGCGCCTTCGCGTTCGGGCAGGGCCCAGCCCTCGCCGCTCGCGGTCGCGTCGTACTCGTGGACGTAAGGCGCCTCCCAAACACGGTTGGGCTCCGCCGACGACGTGCCCGACACGGAGAGCGCACCGCTGACGACGATCACCGACAGGCGGGGGAGCCGCTCCCGCCCGAAGACCGATGCCGACGTGGTGACCTCGTACAGAGGCCCGCTGCTGTCGATGGTCTGAAGGTTCATGGCTGGCCTCCGTAGCGCAGCAGGAGCTCGTCGGTGACCGCCCACCGAAAAATGCTGTAGATCCGCTCGGCGAGGCTCCGCGCCTGCGCGACCGTGGCGTCGACGTCGAGCGCGCGCGTGTCTCCTTGGAAGGCGTCGACGTCGAGCAGCCAGCTCGGCTCCTCGATGGGCTCGACCGCCGCCGGGTCGACGGTGGAGCGGCCGGGGACCAGGCCCCACCGAGCCGTCACGAGCCCCGCCCCCTCGGGCAGGACGAACACGTGCTCCGAGAGCGCGTGCCGCACGAGCTGCGCGAGCGGGGTCGAGAGGACGCCGCTCACTTCCGGACGCACCAGCGCAGGGAGTTCGGCGAGGTTCGCACCGGTGACCCGATCGATGTAGCGGACGCCCAGCCGGTCGATCACCTTCGGGTCGACGTGCTCCTCGAGGGCGCGGAGCACGCGGCGGAAGCGCGCCAGGAAGTCATCGCGGCTGGTGTACCGGCCCGTCTCGAGCGCCAGGAAGTCGGGGGCGAGCGTCACCCTCCAGTCCGACCGCACGTCGTGGAAGCGCCACGCCGTCGTGGCCCGCGCGTCGCGGACCCCGTCGGGGCCAAGCACCACGCTCCGGCTCTGTTCGGGCCGCAGAACGGGGTAGTCCTTCCGGACGGCCTCCTGAAACGGGGCGATGAACTCACGCTTCTCGACCGACGCGATGACCGGGAACCGCACCTGGGTGATCACGCGCACAAGCGGCGGCGTGGCCAGGGGCACCTCAGCTGGTGGCGGCCCCACAAGCGGGGTCTGCGGCGTGTTCACGGTTCGTGTCTCCTCCGTCGGCCATGGGCGCGTCGGCACCCATGCGTAGAACATAGTGCACCGGCCCCGATTTGTGAAGAGGATTGTGAAGTAACCGACCTCGCGCCCGCGTTGCCGCGGAGCCCCCCAAAGCGGCCGCTACCCGCTAGAGGGCTTCGGCGGCCACTCACCGAGGACCCGCCACGCGCGCTCACCGAGCTTCATCTCGAAGGCCACGAGGCAGCCTGGGTAGTGGCCCTTGTTGAGGCCGACGCACGGCACGCCCGCGATCTCGGCGTCGACCCGCGTGTGGTCATGTCCGAAGAAGCACACGCGCGGCCGAGTCCTCGCGAGCAGCTCGTCGAGACCGGCCGCTTCGCTGACAAAGCCCTCGCCCCGGCGGTGGCGATCGAAGCGCACCCCGGCGGGTGCGCCGTGGGTGAGGACGATGGCGAGGTTCGACGCCTCGCTCAGCGCCTCGATCTCGTCGCGCGTGTAGTGCCGCTTGGCGTAGCCCTGCAGCGTCGAGGCGCGCCGCCCGAAGTTCGAGGGGCCAAAGCAGCCGCCGACGCCGCCGACCCGCAGGACCTCCTCGCCGACGACGAGCTCGTGGACGCCGCCGTTCCGGAGGTAGTGAAGGCCGGGCAGGACTTCGGACGACGGCTGCGCGTCGAGCCAGACGAAGTCCTCGTGGTTGCCCTTGATGAACACGGTGGGCCGCGGCGCAGCGCGGCGCTCGGCGAACCAGGTGGGGAAATCGCCCGCGCCTTCGTGCCGCCGCGTGGCCCCGTCGACGCGCGCGGGATCGGGCCACACGCCGAAGTCGCCGACGTGCAGCACCCAGTCGACGCGCACGCCGAGCGCAGCCTCGAACGCGAGCACGCCCGCGTACATCCGGTCGAGGCCGCCGTGGATGTCGCCTGCCGCGCAGAGGATCACGGCTCACCTTCCCAGACGCCGCCGCTCACAGCTTCTCGGCCAGCCCCGCCGCGAGCATCGCGCGCACGAGGGACTGCGCCTTCTCGTCGTCGGTCTCGCCCTCGACCTCGAGGTCGATTTCGTTCATGCGCCGGGCTTGGTCCACCGCCCAGTCGATGTACTCGGACAGCGTGCGGTTCTCCTGCCCGAAGGCGAGCGCGTGCATCGCCTCGGCGATCTGCTTGGCGGTGCCCTCGAGCACCCGGCCGTCGGCCATCATTCGGATTCTCATCGCCAGTTCTCCTTGGGGTTCGCGTCCAGCCAGTCGCCGCTGGGGATGCGGGGTTGTCCGCGGACCTGCTCCGGCGAGAGCAGGTAGGCCAGGACCTCGTCGCCGTCGGCGAGGCGGATGGGCCGGCGCTGGTAGAAGCGCGGGTGGCCCTCGAGCCGATCGAGTGCCGCGAGGGTGACGGCGTCGACGTCGTAGACCTCGCCCACGACGGCCGTCTCGCCGCCGTCGATCATCGCCGGGAACGCGCCGAGGCTCACGAGGGTGAAGCGCGGCTCGGTCCGGCCCGCGCGCAGCAGCATGCGGGCGTCGAGCAGGTGATGGTTCGGCTCGCCGCGGCGCAGCGTGCCGTAGACGAAGACCCGGGTGCGCGTCGTGGGGATCATCGCTCGCCTCCGAGCGCGAGGGCGAGGCCGAGCTCGTCGAAGCCGTGCTCCTGGTAGGCGCGCCAGAGGACGCCGAAGTAGGCCTCGGTCGGGAGCGTCGCCTCGGCGGCGTCCTTGACGTAGACGTGGGCGCGGCGGCGGGCGCCGTGGTCGAGCTCGACGAGCAGTCGGCGCCGGGCGTAGGCGACCGGGTGGCCCTCGATGCGGTCGAGCCGGTCCAGGTCCTCGGCCGCGAGCGCCCACACGAGCCCGGGCACCCGCCCCTCGCGGTCGCGCACCACCGTCGCCACGCCGCCGCCCCACGCCGCGCTCTGGCCCGCGAAGCCGAGGCGGTAGCCGTCCAGGATGGCGGCCCCGACCAGGCGCGCGCTCGGGCACCGGCGGCGCATCTGCGCGCCGTCCAGGTTCGAGCCGTAGGCGAAGTAGAGGTGGGTCAAGGGTGCTCCTCGTCGAGCGTTCTTCTGGGTGTCGTACATCGCTTCCTCTCTCGTCGAAGTCCAGCCGTGGTGGTCTCCGTTCTCCTTGCCTTTCAGCCCCTTGGAGGGCGCCCGCGCGCGCCATGAGGACCCGCGACAGGCGACGGCGCTCGGGCGCCCTCCGCCCCCCACGCGGCCAGCTCGCGGCCGGCCCCGCGGGGAGCCGGGGCTCACGCCTGCGCCGCCCGGTAGGCGACCGTGTCGCGCCGCTCGCCCTTCCAGGCGGCGGAGCCCTCGAGGCGCGCCATCAGGTGCAGGCGCGCCGTCTTGAACTCGTCGCCGATCAGGCCGAGCTTCAGGAGGAAGACCCGGAAGTCGTACTTGGCGGTCGCGGGGTTGAAGTCGCGGCGCTTGCTGCTGCTCGCGCGGGCGTTGATGGCCTTGGCGCTCAGGGCCAGGGCGAACTGGATGTAGGCCTTGACCTTGCCGGCGTGCAGGGTCGCCTCGAACCAGCGGTACTCGACCGTCCCGCGGAACCAGACGTTGTGCAGGTTCACCCCGTGGTAGCGGGTGTGGTCGTAGTGCTGCGGCGCGCGGTTGTGGTAGCCGTACCAGGCGCGGTTCATCTCCTCGAGGTCGCTCGGGCGCTGGCGCTCGATCTTGGCGAGGAAGCCCTGGTCGATGCCGCGGCACCACCGGCTGCGGCGCGCCTCGGTGATGCCGAGCGCGTGCTCGATCAGCTGCTCCTGCTTGTTGACGATCTTGACCAGGTTGCGCAGCGCCCCGACGTCGAAGCGCGCGGCGTCGACGTGGATGTGGATGCCGCAGCTGCTGTCGACGCGGGCGCCCGCGCGCCGCACCGCCCGGATGACCTCCTGGAGCGTCTCGAGGTCGTCGTAGGTGAGGATCGGGCTGACCACCTCCGCCTGCCGCGAGCGGTCGGCGTTGAGGCTCGAGTCGGCCATCACCCGCCAGCGGCGCCCGTCGGCCGCGACGACGTCGTAGGGGTCGTAGCAGGCCGGGCTGCCGATGTGCTGGACCGTGCCGCCGACCACCGTCTGGATGGCGCGGGCGACCGCGTCGCGGGTCTGGCCGATGGTCTCGATCTCGATGCCGAAGCGGAGGGTCTTCATGGTGCTTTCTCCTTTGCTTCCAAGGGGTTGGCGTCGTCGCCGTCGCGTGGTCGTACATCGCTTCGGACCCCCTCGAAGTCCAGCCGATAGCGACCGAAAAACGAAGAAAGATCATGGGTTTAGCTTCCGCCGAAGGTTCGCGGACTTATGGCGCGCCGACCTCCCGACGAGGCGCTCCGTGCGGGAGCGCGAGGGCCCCGGAGCGCGCCCAGGCGGTCAGCGTTGCCAGGGGAAGAGGCGCGCCCGCTGGACCGCCGCGCGCTGCTCTGCGTCGAGGTCGCGGAGCAGGCGCTGCAGCTCTCGCAGGCTCCGCTCGTCGAGCGCGGCGAGGTCGATCTGGTAGCGGCGCCCGGTCGCCCGCGCGATGTCCCCCTCGACGGCGCGGGCGAGCCGCTGGCGCTGCGGGTCGTCTGCGTCCATCAGGCGCTCCGCACCCGCGTGGCCGCGGCCTCCTCGCCGAGCCCGGTCAGGTACTGGTCGAGGGCGTGGCGGAAGAGGTCCATGCGGCTCTTGAGGCCGCGGCGGCGCCACACGTCGTCGAGCGCCTCGACCGTCTCGGCCGGCATGCGCAGCGGCAGCACCTTGTGCTCGACCGGGGGCTCGCCGGGCTGGCGCCGGCCGACGGGGCCGACGGGCACCTTGCCCTGCTGCGCCTGGCGGATCTTCCAGATGAGGTAGCGTTTGTCGTGGCTGCCGGTGCCGCGGCCGACGACGTCGAGGTAGCGCGCGCGCAGCTGCTCGACGTCGAGGTCCTGCAGGCGCGCGCCGTCCGGCTCGGTGCCCTCCTCGTCGCCTGCGAGCGCGTCGTCGGGTGCGGGCGCGTCGGTGGCGACGTCGTCGGGCGCGGGCGCGTCATCGGTCGGCGTCGTCGGCTCGGCGGTCACGTCCTCCGCGGGCGTCGCCTCCGCGGCGCGTGCCTCCAGCGCCTCGGCGATGCGGCGCAACAGGAAGGCCTTGTTCGGGCAGCGCGTCTCCTCGCCGACGAGCTCGGCGAAGCGGGCCTGGAGGTCGGGCAAGCGGAGCGCCCGGAGGTGGTCGAGCTGGGTCTGAATGGTCTCGGTCATGGTCGTCTCCTCGGTGCGAGGCGACGAGCCCCTGCGTCGCGGAGCCCGCCGCCGTGGTGGTTCAGCGGGCCAGGTGCGCGAAGCAGGCGAGGTCGATGGCGCGGGGGTCGCTCGAGACGAAGCTGAAGCGGCCCTCCCTCTCGATCCAGGGCTGGACCTCGACGCGGTCGGCCGCGGTCACGCCGCCGGCGCGCGCGACGTCCTCGTCGTCGGTGAGGTAGGCGCCGTCGGCGTCGGGGTCGTAGTCCGGCGCAGCGGCCCCCTTGATGACCGCGATCACGCGGACCGGATGGCCCTTCAGGTAGCGGTGCTCGGTGCCGTGGTAGGTGGTCGTGGTGCCGATGGTCTGCATGTCGCCGTCCTCGTGGTCGGGGGGCCCGCTGGCCCCGTGGTCGTG
This sequence comes from Myxococcales bacterium, assembly GCA_019637115.1. Taxonomy (GTDB): domain Bacteria; phylum Myxococcota_A; class Polyangia; order Polyangiales; family Houyiibacteriaceae; genus JACKEH01. The sequence goes on from JAHBWH010000003.1 coordinate 76,349, forward strand.
GCGACATACACGCTTCCTTTCGGCGCCCCAGCAAGTCGTTCTTCGAGGAGAAAGCGAAGAACGATCAGGTACTTGAGGCGCGCCGAAAGAGCGCGACCGCCACCCCCTCGCGAGGGCCGCGGTCGACGACCGAGCCGCGCCGGATCAGCCCCGGTAGGCGGCGTCCCAGGCGTCCTTGCTGCCGTAGCGGAGCTGGCTGCCCTCGACGATGAACACGTCGTTCATCGGCAGGGATTCGGGCCGCGCGCTCCAGCGGTCGTGCGCGCTCGCCTCAGGGGCGTCGGGGTCCTCGTCGTCGTCGGCCTCGGTGAACGCCTCGCGCACCGCGACGCCGTGAATGGCGACCTCGAAGGGCCAGCTCTGCTGGCTCATCACGTACACGCTGGCCTCCGGGTCCAGCTCCTCCAGGATCTCGATCAGCTCGCGCACCTTCATCGCTCTCTCCTCTGCGTTGGGGGCCGTCGTTGGCCCGTGGCGACGCCGATACACGCTTCGTTCGGAGGCGATAGCAAGCCGAAGAGCGAGGCCGTTCCCCTTCTTTTTTTCAGGTGGTTGCGCGACCGGGCGGTGGCAGCCGATCGTGCATCTCCTCGATGGCCTCCTTGAGCGCCACGAGGGCGGCCTCGACCTTCACCATCGCCTCGGTCTGCGTCCGCCCCATCTCGGCCACGCGCTCGTAGAGCTCGCGCAGCGCCACGTCCTTGCGCTCGTTGATCTTCCAGAAGGCCCACCCGAGGATCGCCACGATCCCGTAGGGGCCGGTGGCCTGAAGCCACGCCGCGATGCCGCTGAACTCGTCCATGTCTCTTGTCCTCACGCGTTGGGCTCGGGCCGCGTGAGGTCCGAGACGTCGATGGTGCTGCGGGCGCCGGTCGCCCGGCGGACGGCCTCCTCGTAGGCGGCGCAGGACGGCAGCCCGACCTCGAGCCGGAGCCACGCGTAGAGCACGAGCCACGCGCCGTCGGCGTGGCCGAAGTAGTGGTGGGCGTAGACGCCTGGGCGCCGCTGGTCTCCGCCCTCGACCCGGCCCATCCGCACGCGCCCATCGGCGACGCCGATCCAGGCGCGCGGGATGTCGAGGCCGAGCGCCTTGGGGCTCGCGAGCCAGCCGATGAGATTCGCGGTCGCCTCGGCCTGCTCGGGCGTGGGCAGCACGTAGGCGTCTTTGTGGGCCCACGGCGCGGCGATCGTGCGGCGCCACGGCAGGTCATCGCGGAGCAGGTACGGGTAGTACGGGTTGACGACCTCGACGCCGACGGAGGGGCCGTTGTGGCCGCCCGCGTGCGCGAGGCGGGCGTGCGCCAGGTCGGCGTGCTGGAACACGCGGCCGTCGGGCGCGACGATCAGGTGCACGCCGAGCTTGCGACGCTGCAGCACCGCGACGGTGCTCACCGCCGAGCGCGTGACGGACTCGTGGATGATGAGCTCGTCGACCTTGCGGCCGACGCGGCTCTGGCCGACGAAGGTCAACACGTCTGGGTCGAGGTGGTTCGTGACCTCGAGCCCTGGCGGCGGCACGAGCTCTTGGCCGGCGACGATGAAGGCGTGGCGGTCGGTGAGGCTCATCGCGTCTGCCCTCCCTCGCCCGGCGCGTCGCCGTCGGTCGGCGCCGCGACGCGCTTGCTCGGCGGCTCCTGGCGCGGGTCGATCGTGTCGGGGACGAAGTACTGGAAGGCCATCAGCTCGCCGACGCGGCCGGCGAGCAGCTCACGCTCGGCACGCTTGCTGTCCTCGCCGCCGTCCCACACGAGCCGCGCCGACGGGTCGAGGCGCTCGAGCGACGCGGCGACGTAGGTCGCGGCCTCGGGCATCGCGACCAGGGCGCGCTGGACCGAGACGGGCAGCTCGCCCACGCGAGCGCACAGCGCCTCGAGCAGCTTCGGCCGCTTGCGGCTCGTGTCGAGGAAGAGGAAGAGCGGGCGCCGGTCCCCCTCGGCCATCAGCTGGTCGAGCACGGCGAGCCGCTCCGCGTCGGTCGCGAACGCCTCGACGAAGCGCTTGGTGATCGCGCCCCAGCACGGCACGGGGCCGTCGGGGTCGCCCTCGCGGATGAAGTCGGCGTAGGCCTTCGCCTTGCCGAGCTCGAGCGCGCCGATGCGGGTCGACAGCGACTCGCGCGGCACGCGGATGCGGGTCTTCAGATCCTTGCTCATGTGCCCACCCGGTACGCGGCGACGTTGATGTAGAGCTGCGAGCTGGACTGGTTCTGGATCGTGACCTGGTAGTCCTTGTCGCCGCTCGCAGAGACCTTCGTGACCCAGGCGCGGATCTGCTCGGAGAGCACGCCGCGGATGTACGTCGTCGCCTGGGGTAGCCCGCTGGTCAGGTAGTTGTAGGAGTAGGTGACGAGGTCCGGGCGGTCCGGCAGCGTCGTGACGAGCCGGCTCTGCCCGGGGTCGTAGATGTCCGACTGCAGGAAGACGCGCCGCATGTAGCGGGCGTCGTGGTCGTGGCCGGCGAGCGCGAACGCCGAGGCGTGCAGCCCATCGACCATGTCGGCGTTGCTCACCGTCTCGACGCGCCGCCAGTAGCGGCCGTCGTGGTCGCCGCTGCTGACGTGGGCGTTCAGCGAGCCGAGGAGGCTCGAGAGCTGCGTGCGCGCCGTGCCGTTCGCGAGCGTGTACGGGGAGCCGCCGATCGCCCCGCTGCCCACCTGCGCCGTGCCGAGGCTCGGGTTCGTGGACTTCAGGTCGTTGACGATCTCCTCAAGCTGCCCCTGGACGCTCACCGCGCTGATGTGCTGGTGCGGGAGGGCGGCGATGGCGCTCGCGCTGTGCGCGCCCGTGATCGCGCCCACGTGCGCGTTGAGCCACGCGAGCAGCTGCGAGAGCTGGCTGTCGACGGTGCCCGGGCCGAGCCCGTGCGGGGTGCCAGGCGCCGCGTCCGCGCCGACGCGCTGCGCGCCCGGGCTGCCCGAGGCGGTGCTGAGGAGGCGATCCAGCAGCTCGACCAGCGCGGCCTGGAGCGTCACCGCCGTGAGGAAGGCGTGGGGGGCGAAGTCGATCGCGCTCGCCGGGTGACGGCGAGCGGCTCCCGAGAAGTGGTCCGCGAGCTCGGCGTCGACGTCGTCGAGCGTGGCCTGCACCGTGTTCACCGCGGGCTGCAGGACGGTCCACGTCCCGCTCTGGACCGCGACCGCGTCGCCCTGCGCGAAGATGAACGCCTGGCGCCGGGCCAGGTCGATGTGCGTGTTGAGGAGCTGCGTCTGGCCGTGCGCCAGGCGGATGTCGCAGACGAGCAGCTCGTCGGGCTGCATCGCGACCCGCGTGGCAGCGCCCACCGGACCCTCGGGGGCCTGGCGGACGACGAGCTCGTAGGACTCGTCGCGCCGGAAGTAGACCTGCTGCGCGTTGCCGTCCGTGCGCGGGTCCGAGAGCTGCCGCGCGAACCGGAGGAACACCGCCAGCCAGCGCTCGTTGCCGGGGCTCGCGACCGCCGTCGGGATGCCGACGAGATCGACGGAGCAGTCGACGGTCCGGTCGATGCCGATGAACACGCGCTGCCCGAGCCGGTCGTACGCCCGCGTCGGCGAGGTGAGGTCGACGCTGAGGTCCGGCACCGGGCTGTGCTGGGTGGGGACCGCCCCCGTGACGATGCCGTAGATCCCGATGTCAGCCGCGAGGTCGCGATCGGCCTGCTCGAGGAGCCCGAAGGCGAGGTCCAGCTCGGCCTCGGTGACTCGCTGCCTGAAGTAGAAATCGACCCGGTCGGCCATGTGCGCTCGGCTCCAGTGGCTCCGCGCGGGCTGACCGCACGGCGCTCGTCACGGGGGCTTGCCCCACGGGAGTAGAGCCGGGCGACCCTGGCTCTGGGACACGGGTGCGGCGTAGGGTGAGGTCGTCTTCACCTCCGAGGAGAGCCGTGCCCAGCGTTTCACAAGCCAAGAACATCATGCGTCGAGCGATCTCGGAGATCGTCGACAGCCGGCTCACACGTGCCCAGAAGGACGAGCTCTGGGAGCATTTCGGGTCCAGTTGCGCCTTCTGTGGCGAGCACATCGAGCGCACCAGCCGAACGGGGCACGTCGACCACCTCGAGAGCAGCGGCGGGAACGGACCGAAGAACCGAGTGCTTGCTTGTGCCCGATGCAACGGAGACGAGAAACGAGAGCGGGACTGGAGGGAGTTCCTCAGGGAGAAGTGCGAGAGCGCGGACCTGCTCGCGCAGCGCCAGTCGCTCATCGAGGCGTGGGTGGCGAAGCACCCCGAGCGGAACGGTGAGATGTCCCGGGAGGTCGAGGAGGCTCTGCAGAAAGCGGAGAGGCTCGTCGAGGAGTTCCACGCGGCCTGCATTCGCTTGCGCGAGGCGGTGAAGGCCAACTCAATGTAGATCCGTCGTCACGCCGACCTCGCTGACGCCGAGCTCCCAGTGGTCGATGAACGCCGGCGGCGCGGGCTCGACCAGCGTCACGAAGTGGGTGTGGGCGGGCTTGAGGTACTCGACGATGGCGCGCAGCTGCTGGCGCTGGGCGTCGGTCAGTGGGACGCCGACGACGACGTCGAAGGCGTAGCGCGCGAAGCGGTTCGAGGGGCCGAGGATCCAGTCGACGCCGAGCTCGGACTCGCCGAGCACGAGGGCCTCGCCGGCGTAGGCGGTGACGGCCTCGATCTCGACGCCGAGGAAGAAGCGGACCGCGTTGATGATGCCGCGGGCGGTCCCCTTCTGCCGGTACATCTCGACGAGCACCGAGGCCAGGCGGCGCTTGCCGAGCTCGTCGAGGTCGAAGGGGAACGGGTCGCCGAGATCGGCGAGGATCAGGTCGAGGAAGACCTCCGGCGCGCGCTCGAGATCGAACACCTCCGGGAAACGGTCCACGTCGGCGAGCAGCAGGCCGGTCACCTCCTGCAGGCACGCGATGAAGCGCCAGAGGTCGCCCGTGAGGTCTTCGCGGCGGTTGTGCTTGGGCAGCATCGCCCAGAGGTCGAAGCGGCGCGCCTCGGGGCGCGGCGGGCGGAACCCGCGGACGGTCGCGCGATCGAAGGGCGCGAGGACGGCGTTGCCGGAGAGGTCGGCGACGCCCGCCGCCACGACCTCGTAGCGCACGTCCGGGGTCAGCTCCGTGTCGAGCGTGAGGCGCACCCGCGCGGCGTTGGCCTCGGCCGCTACGACGGCCGCCGTCACGGCCGGGAAGTCGCGCGGCGACAGCGAGAAGCCGGCGGGGTCGATGACTCGGACGGCCTCGTCGAAGCCGAGCTCCACCGTGCGCTGCCCCGTGGCCTGTCCACCGACGACGCGCGGCGCGGTGCGGTCCTCGACGCGGAAGCGGTAGGTCTGGTCGAGCGTATGGGCGCCGCCGAGCGTCGCCGAGACCACGTGGACGGCGACGAGGGCCTCGCTGGCGAAGAACGTCGCCGGGTGCAGCACGACCCGGAGCGTGTCCACGCCCTCGATGACCTCCGCCGCGGGGCCGTTGAACCCTGGCTGGGGCTCGGGCGCCGCCCCGCCGTCGAACGCGAGCGCGCCATCCACCCAGACCCGCGTCGCCGCGCGGTCGATCCCGTCGGGGCCTGCGTCCACCAGCTCGAGCGCCACCGTGGCGTCGATGGGCACCGCGACCTCGTCGGGGCCGGGGTCGCGGTTGACCAGCGCGGGCCGCTGCGCGGCGGTGACGGCGGCGACGGTGTCGACGACCAGCGCGGGGAGCTCGAGGGTCGCCACGATCAGACCTCCTCGAGCGCCAGGCGCACGGCGACCTCATGGGCGCCCGCGAGCTTGGAGACGTTCGCCGCGAGGTCGGTCAGCGCGCGCTGCCGCCCGGCGCGGCAGGTGGCCGAGGCCAGCGCCACGCCGCCGACGCGGATCGACGCGACCCAGCGCCACCCCGGCGGCGTACTCGCCGGGACACGGAGGCGGAGCTGCGCCCGCACGAAGTCGGCGTCCGTCAGGTCGACCGCCTGGCGCACCTCGACGTGGTCGCCGCTCGCGAGCTCGTGGAAGCGCCCTGGCTCCGCGTCGCCCAGCACGAAGACGTAGTCCCCCGAGGGCGCGGGCGCGCCGTCAGCCGCCGCCGTGGTGCGCCCCTGGCTCACGCCGAGGCGCGCGTCGAAGGCCGTGCGCGCCATGGTCAGACCTGCCGGTAGAGCTCGAGGTGGTCGAAGAAGCCGCGGCGGGTCACGTCGCGGACCGAGAAGCCGAAGCCGCCCCGCCCCGAGGTGAGCGGCTGGCTGCCGCTGTTGATGCCGAGGTGGTCGTCGATGAACTCCACCATCCCGGCGACGGGCTGCCAGCTCGGCGGCGTCCCGAGCGCGTGTGCCGCCAGGTCGCTGCGGAACACCTTGAGGACGACGTCGCCGTTGTCGTTCACGATCACGTCGAGGCGCAGGTGCAGCCAGCTCTGCTGCGCGAAGCTCTCGCTCGACTTGAGCAGCACGCCGGGCCCGTCGGCGCCCGGCAGGCCCGCGGTCACCGTGCCCTTGCGCAGCACGACGCGGTGCGGGTCGTCGTCGGAGAGCCCGAGCAGGTAGGCGTGGTCGTTGACCGAGTTGCCCTGGCAGCAGAGGAAGAGGAACGGCGAGAACCCCGTGGGGCCGCCGCCTGGGCCCCGCTGGAGCGCGCCTCGCACCGAGCCGCCCTTGGCCATCGGCGCGAAGCCGGGCTGGTTCGCGAAGAGCGCCACCGCCCCCTGCACGGCCGCGAGCGAGTTGAACGCGAACAGGAAGCTCCCGCCGCCGGGAGGGCGCGGCACGCCAGCGGTCACGCCGCGATCGACGGAGGCGATGTCGAGCCCGTCGTTGAGGTAGGTCCAGTCGGTCGAAGCCATGGGCGTGTTCTCCTTCAGATGGTGGTGGCGGCGGGCCAGCCGTCCTCGAAGTCCTCTCGGTCCTGCGCGCCGGCGTCGAAGCGCGCGGCGACGCTCGTGATCGCGCCCCAGGTCCAGGCGAACGCGTGGTTGCCGCTCCACTGGTCCTCGAAGTCCTCGCGCGGCTCGCCGTCGAACACGCCCACGACGCTGGTCACGTCGTCCCAAGACCACGCGTAGCTGTCGTTGGCCCAGCCCCCTTCGCAGGTCTCTGTGTCGAGGGGGCCGAAGGTGGCGGCGACCTGCTGCGCGGGCGGGAGGTCTAGGAGGTAGAGGTCGTTCTCCCAGTTCTCGTTGAAGTCCTCGAAGCCCTCGGGCGCGAGGTCGAAGAAGGCGCGCACGACCGTGAGATCCTCGAACGCGGCGGCGCGCGCGAACCAGTCCTCGAACCCCTCCCAGGCCAGCTCGGCCACGCCCGCCGGCCCCGGCCCGAAGCCCGCGATCCGCTCGACGCTCGCGACCGCGACGAGGGTCCAGTGCTCCGCCTCGCCAGGGCGCGCGCCCGCGTTCTCGAAGCTCGGGTTCTGGACGGCCATCAGAGGAGCCCTCCCGTGTCACCGTTGAAGAGCGTGACGGTGCCGAGCGCCGGGAACTCCTGGACCCGGAGGCGCACGTCGGCGGGCAGGCCGTTGAGCGTCAGGTCGCCCTGCGCGTCGCCGATCTTGCGCACGCCCTCGGTGTCGCGGATGACGTTGAACACGTCGGACCAGGCGATCTCGCCGACCGGGTTGCCCTCGGCGTCCTTGATGTTGAAGCCGAAGTCCACGCGCCGGTTCGGGGTGCCGTCGGGCTCGGTGACGCGGAAGTACGCCTGCAGGTTCGAGAGGACGCGAGCCCGCACGACGCCCGCGCTGACCCCGGCGCGGAGGAAGACACGCGCCGCGACGTCCACCCGTCGGTAGACCGGGTCGAGCACGCTCACCTGGAAGGTCAGCGTGCAGGGGTAGACCTCGGTGACCTGCTTGAGGACGAGGTTCTTGAGCGCGGGCGTCGGCACCCCGCCGCCTTGGGGGATGACGTAGAGCACGCCCGCGTTCTCATCGACGCTCGGGTCCTCGTTCGACGTGAGCATCAGCGCCCGCGCGACCGAAGGCAGCCGCCGCGCGTTGATCTCGAAGTCCTCGCGGGCGACGCTGCGGGTCATCGCGCGCAGGCTCTCGGGCGCGAGCAGGCGCGCCGAGGCGACGCTCTGGCGGTCGGTCCCGCCCGACGCGGGGAGCGGGTTCGTGACCGAGACCTGCACGGGGCGCCCGTGGACGTCCATGAACGCGCCCTCGATCACCACGAGCCGCCCGGCGTCGACGTTGCCACCGGTGCCCCCGCCGGTCTTGTAGCGGACCGTGACCGTGCCGGTCGGCGGCAGCCCGTTGCGCCCGTCGCCGAAGCGCACCGACGCGCGGTCGTTCTGGTCGACGCGGACGAGGAAGTGGCGGTCGTTCGGGCCCGAGTCGAGGAAGCTGTCCACCTCGGTGTAGGCCCCCGTCGGCGTCGACACCTCCGCCGATCCGTCGAGGTACGGGGTGCGGTCCAGCAGCAGCTCGAAGCCCTTGAGCCCGCGCGCCTCGGCGAGCTGCTGGTGCGGCCGCGAGTGCTCGGCGATCACCGCGGCAGCGGGGTTGGTCTCTCCCGCCGCGATGAGCGCGTCAGCCAGGAGCTGGAAGCGCACCGGCTGGGTGACCTCCTGCGTGCGCACCACCGTTCCCGCCGGGATGACCACGTCGGCGCTCGACGCCCGCGCGAGCGTGACCGCCAGCTCCGCCGTCGCCGCCCGCGCGCCCTGCAGGCGGTAGCCGAGCATCTGCGCCAGGGCCATGACGTTCTTGCGCTGGGTCGCGGTCACGAGCCGCGACTCGCGGGCGAGGTTGTCCTGGTAGAAGGTCAGGACGTCGCCGACGAAGGCGTAGAGCTCGACGAGCACGTTGCCGAAGCTCGCGACCTCGAAGTCGGTCCAGTCGGGGAACACGCTCTTCACCAGCTGGATGAGCCGGGCCCGCAGCGCGTCGAAGTCCTTGTCGGTGTAGTCGACCGCCTCGGGGAGCAGGTTCATGGGCGCACCTCCGCCGCCGCCTCGGCGCCCGTAGCCTTGTCGCGGACCCGGAGGCGCAGCACGAGCGCGGCGTCGTCGCGGGTGACCTCGAGCGCGACGAGCCGCGCGCTCGGGACCCAGCGGGCCAGCGCGTCGCGGACGTAGACCCGTGCGAGCTCGGCGAGGACCTCGTCGTTGCGCTGGTGGCGGAGCAGGTGCAGCCCGGCGCCGAAGCTCGTGCGCCAGGGCAGCTCGCCCGACGATCGCGGCGTCGCGCCCTCGGTCATGAGCGCCTGCAGGACCTTGCTGCGCAGCAGCTCCGGACCACGGCCCGAGGCGAAGTCGCGCTTGCGGTCGCGGCGGAAGGGCGTGAGCAGCCCGTGGAGCTCGGTCACCGGCGCCTCCATCACGGCACCGGAACCGCGCTGCGCACCGCCTGCAGCGTCTCGATGATGGCGTCGATGGGCGCGATCGCATCGTCGAGCGGCCGGCCTGCGAGGTCGGAGAGGTCGGGCACCTCGGGTCCGCCCACCATGCCGAGGAAGAGGTTGAGCAGCCCGATGAGCTTGCCGAGCGCGGCCAGGCTCTTGCCGACGTTGGCGGCCTCCTGCGCGACGTTGGCCTGCGCGCAGCTAGTGATCGCCATCAGGCCCGCGTCCTCGAGCTCGGTGGCGCGGTCGATGGCGCCGAGGATCTGGACCATCTGCTGCTGCAGGTGCAGGAGCTGGCTGCGCGCCTGCCGGAGCGTGTCGATGACCAGGTCGATGATCCCGATGATCGTGTAGGGCAGCGACAGCTGCGGGATGAGCCGCAGCAGCGCGTTCACCTTCTCGGCGAGCTCGGGGATGCAGGCCGCGATGGCGGTCGGGTCCGGCGGCGGCCCGAGCGTGTCCGGGATGGCCTTGATGCAGTTGAAGACCGCGACGACCGTATCGATGATGTTGAACAGCGGCACCAGCGGCGTGAGCGCGGGCTGGATCACCTCCATCAGGTTGATGTGCTCCATGGTCACGCCGCCGGGCAGCGTGATCTGGAGCGGGTCGGGGATCTCGGGGATCTCGATGCAGATGGGCAGCGGCAAGTCGTCCTCCTAGATCGGGTCCGCGATGGGCCGGACGACGCGGCCGCCGATGGTGATCTGGACGCCCTCGATGCTGACCGCCCCGACGGCGCGCAGCGTCAGCGCGCTCGTGGCCGCGAGCGTCACGCTGTTCTCCTCGGCGTCGAACACGAGGTGGTCGCCGGTCTTGCGGTTGGTCAGCTTCAGCCGCCGCGTGTCCTTCGACTCGTCGAGCTCGACGCGGAACGTGGGCGTCGCGAGCACGCGGTTGTCCGGCGGGTCCTGCTGCGCCTCCTCGGGGACTTCGCTCTCGCCGTCCGGCTTCCCCCAGTGGGCCGAGAGGTAGTACGGCGCGTCGACGTCGCCCTGGTTGAAGAACACCGCGACCTCGGCCCCCTCCTCGGGCACCGCGAAGAGCCCACGGTCCTTGAAGCCGCCGCCGGCGGTGCCGAGCGGCCAGGCCCACGCGCTGTGCGGCTCGACCACCCCGGGGATGCACACACGCACGCGCCCGAGCCGATCGGGGTCGCGGCGGTGGGTGACGTAGCCGACGTACATCCCGAGGAGCCGGGTGTCGCGGGCCTGGATGTCGTCGTCGAAGGTCGAGAACATGGGGCCTGCCGAGCGAGGTGGTCCACCGGAGTAGAGCCACCCGCCGCGGGCCTCGGGACACCGCCCCTCGCATGCCGGCTCAGTACGGCACGCTCATCTGGGCCTCGGGATCCTCGGCGCCGATCGGCTGGTCGCCGCGCCGGTACTCGATGTGCGTGGCGCCCGACTCCGGGTCGACGACCTCGACCTCGGTCACCGCCGCGGCCGCGCCGGCCTCGCTCTGGTTCCGCTCACCCCGCTGCTCCTGGGCGACCTGGCGCGCCCGGCGGCCGCTGCCGTCCCGCGTCAGCTTGAGCTCGCAGACGTAGCCCGACGACGAGACGACGTGCTTGACGTCGGTGACGTAGTACTTGCCCGAGAGCAGCCCCGAGATGCCGCGCACCTCGACGATGCTCTTCGCGTGCAGCGTCGGGTCGCCGACCACGCGCAGCGAGAGCTTCACCGTCCCCCGCTCGGAGCGGCGGAAGCGGGCCTGCGCCTCCCGGCCGGCGCGCTCGCTCGTCGGGGCCGCCGTGGGCGCGACGGTGGCGGTGGCGTTGCGGGTCTCGAGCGTGGTCGCGCCGGTCTCGGGGTCGACCACCTCGACGACCTCGGCGAGCGTCTCACGTTCGGCGGAGTCGTTGTTCGCGGTCTCCTCGATGGTGCTGCGCGTGAGCGGGTCCCGGCCGCGCACGGTGACCCGGCCCGCCCGGCGGCCGAGGTCGCTCTCGACGTTGACGGCGAGCACGTCGCCTCGCCCCGGGTCGGCGTACCAGGTGAAGACGTGGGTCGGCGCGGCGCTCTGCCGGCGCGCGTGGAAGTGGAAGCCGCCGTCGTCCACGTAGAACTCGAACTCCTCGCGGCTCGCGAGGCGGCGCAGGAAGCGGGCGTCGGTCTCCCCGGTCTGGTTGATGACCTCGAGCACCTCGCCGGTGTCCTCGACGTCGACCAGCGTGCCCTCGTAGCCGTGCTCTTCCGCGATGGCTCTGGCCACGTCGGCGCGGCTCATGTTCTCGAAGGCGCGCGTCTTGGCCTCGCGGTCCATCAGCACGCTCGTCGCGCGGCCCTCGAGGGTGAGCGTCGTGAAGCCCTTGAGCTTGCGGACGACCACGCGCCGCGGCGGCGCCATGTTGCCGGGGTAGCCCCAGCTCACCTGGAGCACCGCGCCGCCGGCGAGGTCCTCGCGGTCGAAGAGCGAGAGGTCGAAGTTGTCGAGCTGGATGGAGACCTGGTCGGCCTTGCGCTCGGCGTCCTCGAAGGTGAACGCGATGATGCGGCCCCCGAGGTCGAGCGGCTCGCCGCCCTCGGCCTGCTCGTCGGGGAGCAGCGTGATGCGCACGCCGGGCGCGCTGCGGTCGACGATCGGGTTCACGCCGCCCTCCGCCGCTGCTCGGAGAGGATGACGTCAGTGAGCACCCGGACCGACGGCACGAAGAGCGCGCGCCCGGGCTCGAGCGCGAGCGTCGGGTCGACGATGGGGTCCGGCTGGAAGTCGGCGATGACCCACCAGAAGCCGCAGGCCCGCGGCAGCGGCGCGAAGTAGGTCCCGGCGAGGCCCCAGAGCGTGTCGCCCTGGACGACCGTGTGCCGCCGCGTGTCCGCGAGCTCGCGGTAGCCGTAGGGCTCGCGCTCGCTCAGGAAGAGCCGGCCCGCCTCGTCGCGGGTGCCGAGGGTGAAGCGGTGCCGGGAGCCGGACGCGGGCGGCATGGTCAGACCTCCTCCCGCAGCGCGTCGGAGGTCACCCGCACATCGAGGATCTCCTCGAAGGACACGTTGGCGGAGTAGACCAGCGCGCGGCCGTCCACGCCGAACTGCCGGTACTGGAACTCCACGCCGGTGAGCACCGCCTCGACGGTGAGCACGCCGGGCCAGATGAAGAGCGTGCGCGGCGGCGCGGTGGCGGCGACGCCCTCGGTCGCCTCGGGCGGCACCGTCAGCGCGCGCAGGAACGCGCGGAACGCCATGATGTCGACGTCGCCGGGCTGCTCCGCCGCGAAGACGCGGTCGAGGTAGAACTCGACGCCGCTCAGCTCGCGGTTGCCGGTGCTCTGGTACTGCAGCACCTGGTGCGAGAGCCCGGGCACGGCGAGCCGGTTCCAGTTGACCTGCACCTTCTCGACGAGCTGCGTCGGGTTGAACAGGCACTCGACGGCCTCGCCGGTCACGACGTTGACGAGCGAGCAGCGCGGCGGACGGGCGTCAAAGGGCATCGCGGCGCTCCGAGTCAGTACGCGGGCACGGGCGTGAAGGCCCGGCTCGCGTTGTCCTGGTTGGCGTTGTGGGTGGCGCGGGCGATGGTCTCGCCGTCGACCTGGACCTGGATCTGGAACGGCGGCGGCTGGCCCCGCTCGCGGGCGCGGTCGTTGGCGAAGCCGCGGAGGTTCGCCTCGAGCTGCGCGAAGTCGTTCATGCGGTTGGTGGCGTCGGCCGCCGACGGCATCGCCGAGCTCGCCGCCTCGGCCCGGCGCGCGGTGTCCTGCGTGTTCCCTACGGCCGAGAACGAGTCCTCGGTGCGGACCTCGGTGGAGAGCGGCTGCCGGCTCAGGCGCTCGAGGCTGTCGGGCAGCAACACGTCGGGGATGGCCCGCAGGATGCGGATGACCATGTCCTTGATGGCGTCGAACACGGACTGGATCGCACGGCCGACGCCGCGGAAGAAGTCCACGACGGGCTGCAGGAAGCTCATGATGCCGTCGGCGATGGACTGGAAGATCCCCGTAAACCAGCGCCAGATGCCGACGAAGAACTGCCCGACGCCGCGGAAGAAGTTGCCGATGGACTCGACCGCGCCGGCGATGGCGTTCGGCAGCGTGTCGGTGAACCAGAGGTAGATCGCCGCCGCCGTCTCGCCGATCCACGTGCCGGCCGCGACGAAGGCGTCCTTGACCACGCGGATCACGTCGATGACGACGGTGACCACCTCGACGAGCCCGGCGAAGGCGAGCGTGATGACGGTGACGATGGCGCCGAACACCTGGCCGAGGAACTCGCCGAGGGAGCGCCAGGCGCTGGTCGACTCCCCCACCGCGCCAGTGCCCTCGTCGGTCGCGCCGGTGAGGCGCCGCCACGCCTCCTGGAGCCGCCCGATCGCCTCGCCGACGACCTCGAAGGCGGGCCGGATGTACTCGAGCATCGAGCGGAAGCCGGCGACGATGCCCCCGGTGACGCGGAGGCTGATCGCCCACAGCTTGGCGAACCAGGTCACCACGGTGGCGATGGCGCCGCCGACGGCCGCCCCGAAGCTGCGGAACTCCGCCGAGGGCAGCGAGGCGGCGCCGCCGGCCACCTCGCCGAAGAGGCCGCCGATCTCCTCCTGCAGCACCGAGAAGGCCTCGGCGAGGTCCTCGAAGACCGGGCGCGCCTCCTCGATGGTGCGGGTGAAGCCGTCCTTGAAGCCCTCCCAGATCTGCTGGATGCGGTAGACGACCTGCCAGACCGAGATGAGGAAGCGCTTCAGCCCCTGGTTCTCGGCGCGGTCGAGCTCCTCGCGCACGGCGCCGCTGAAGCCGCCCTGCTCGAAGAGCTGCGTGAGCCCCTGGAAGAACAGGCTGACGCGCTGCCAGGTGCGGCGGGCGAAGTCGGCGATGCCGCCGAGGTTGCGCTGGAAGGCGACGTAGAAGCCGGCGACGACCGCGGCGAGCACCGCGATGACGAGGATCGCGGGCAGCAGCGTCGCCATCACGCCGCCGAGGGTGATGCCCAGCGCCTTGAAGCCGATCGCGAGCAGGGCGACGGCGGCCTTGGCCGCGATGACGCCGCCGACCAGCGTGAGGAACACGCCCGCGCCGACGGCGAGCCCGGCGAAGAGCTTCTTGATGGGCGCCGGCACCGCCTGGATGGCCTTGATGAGCCCGCTGAGCAGGCTCGCGAGCGCGCCGACGATGGGCTTGAACACGGCCGCGAAGGGCTCGCCCAAGACGACGGCCAGCGTCTGCACGAGCCCCTGCACGAGGGTCTTCTGCCCCTCGAAGGTGTCGAGGAGCTGCTCGCGGAAGCTCTGGGCGGTGCCGCCGGCGTTGCCCATCTCCTGGCGCAGCGCCTCGATGGCCTCGGCGCCCTGCAGGGTCACCTCGCGGCCGTCCCGCATCGTCGTGAACGAGGCGTTGAGGATCGCGTTGAAGGCCAGCAGGCCGCGCGCGCCGAAGGCGGTGGCGACCCGGCGGTTGCGCTCCTCCTCGGACATACCGCGCGTGACGTCGGCGAAGTCGAGCATGATGTCGACGATCGAGCGCATGCGCCCGCTCTGTTGGTCGAAGATGTCGACGCCCGCGCCGAGGATCGCCTGCTGCGCGCGGCTCTCCGCGCCCACGCGCCGCACCGCCTCGCGGAAGGCGGTCGACGAGGACGAGGCGTCGATGTTGCGGTTCCGGAGCAGGCCCATCGTGATGAGCACGTCGTTGAGCTCCTGCCCGAACACGGAGCCCGCGGCGGCGGCCTTGGCGAGGCCGGCCTCGAAGTCGCGCGCCTGGAAGTTCGAGAGCTGGGTGATCCGCAGCAGGCGATCGGTGACCGACGCGGCCTGGTCGGCGGCCATGCCGTAGGCGTTGAGCGTGCCGACGACCGCCTCGGCGGCCTGGGCCACGCCGAGCTGTCCCAGCGAGCCCGCCGCGAGGTCGAGCACGGGGACGAGGGTACGTGTCGCCTGCTCCGCGGTCTGGCCCGCTGTCGCCAGGGACTGGAGCCCCTCGACGGCTTCGTCGGGCGAGAACTGCGTGACCGAGCCGGCCTCGATCGCCGCGTCGCGGAGCATCCGCAGCTGCTGCGCGGTGGCGCGCGTGACGGCGCCGACCGCCGCGAGCCCCTGCTCGAAGCGCCCGGCGGCGTTGGCGAGGGCGAGGCTGCCGGCGACGACGGCCGCGCCAGCGGTGAACACGGCGAGGCCCACGCCCAGCTGGCGGAAGGCCGATGACATGCGCGCGGCGCCCCCGGTGACCCGCTCGTCGAGGCTCCCGAACTGCCGCTCGAGGTGGGCCATCTTCGCCGACGCGAGGTCGCGCGCGGTGAAGACGAAGCCGAGGCCGAGGTTGTTGAGCGCCATGTCCGACTACCTTCGTCTGCCTGCCTTCTCGATCTCGCGGGCCTCGCGCTGCCGCTGCTGCCCGACGCGCTCGAGCAGCCAGTCCCGGTCGGTGGTGGAGAGGTCGAGGGCCTCGGAGAGCGTCGCGCCGAGCCCCGAGCCGCCGTGCTGTCGCCAGCAGAGCTGGAAGAGGCCCTCGCGCCAGCCGTCGAGGCTCACCCGAGGGAAGAGCTGCTCCGGTCCCGGCGCCTCGCCGTCCTCGCCTTCCCAGGCAGGAAGAACCCCCGGTCGAAAGGGAGCTCCACCTCCTGGACGGTGAAGCACTCGGGGCACTCGACCTCGATGGCCGTGTCCACGCCGCAGTCGACCCGGTCGAACTCGTCGACGAGGAAGTCGGCGTCGCGCAGGCTCAGGTCCTCGAGGAAGCGGCGCTTGTCCTTCTCGGGCACACCCTCGACCTCGAGCACGCGCCAGCCGAGCATCGCCGAGAGGATGCGGTCGCCGGCGCTACGGCGCAGCTGGGGCAGCCGCCGCTCGTCGGCGCCGGTGAAGAGCCGGAACCACACGCGCACGCCCGCGTCGGGCAGCGTGGTCTCGAAGCGGTTGCCGGCGGTGAACGCCGCGCGGCTCTCGTCGCCGAGGCGGCGCACGGGCAGCTCGCCGAGGTCGAGCTCCCACTCGAAGCGCGCGCGGCAGCCGTCGTTCTGGCAGCCGAGGGCGAAGGCGTACTCCGGACCGTAGGTCAGCGCGCGGACCTGGAGCAGCGCGTAGAAGCGGTCGCCCTGGAGCACCGCGCCCCAGTCGATGCCCTTGTCGCCGAAGTCGTAGGGCCCGGCGTCGAGCGTCTCCTCCCAGCACGCCCCGAGCAGCTCATCGACCTGCCCGCCGCTCTTGGCGAGCTTACGGTCGGCGAGGATCCGCTCCTCGCGGACCTTCATGCCGCGGACGCGGCCGGTGAGCCCCGAGGGGCAGGTGATGACGTGGGACATGCGCGCGCCTCCAATGCGACGGGTCGTCGGAGGACGGCGCTCGACGGCGCGGCCTCCATCGGAGTAGAGCCGGAGGCGCGGGGACGTGGGACGGTGCGCGCTGCGACGCGCGAGTAAACTGCGTGGTTCGGCCCCTCTCCGCTCGCCATGATCGGAGGCGACGTCCGCCACTATTGCCCACGGGATGGCGATCGACGAACATGGTGACCGCACGCCACAGGATGACAGCTCCCGATGGACCCCTCCCGCCTCGCCAACGAGAAGGACTTCGACGACGACCTTGCTGATGAGGCCTCCGCTCGAACGACGACCACCTGTTCATGGTCGCGATCGGACGGCGGGACTGTCCTGCGGGACTCCTGGTCGACCTCTCGCAGGCAGTCGCCCCAGCAGTTCGGCGCGCAGTGGCCGCCCACGCTAACACCCCGCTTGTGACCCTTCGTCGGATGGCGAAGGACGACGACGACGAAGTTGCTCGGATCGCTAAGGATAGGCTTCTATGATTCAAGCATATCGCTGCGGTCGCTGCGGAGAGAGTCACTCCCTGAGCGACGAGGTGGGAAGGAGACACCTCGCCTACGCCCTGAGCGCGAAGGAGTTCGGCGGGTTCCTCGACTTCGCCTCTACGGCGGGCGCTCACGCTTACATCACCGAGAATACACAGCAGTACGTGCGAGACGTGCAGGTCTTCGAGGTCCTCGGAGACAAATTCTCGAGAAGTGGAATCTTCGCTGGTCGAGAGGCTGCCTCCAACTGGCTCACCGAGCGCGTCGCCGTCAACGCTGACAACGTCGACCAAATACTCCGACGACTACAGGGCGACGGCGCCGGAGAGGTCGACGCTCTTCGACAGATTAACGGATCTCTGCGAGGCCTGGTTCACCGAGCAGAGTTCATCACTGACGCGAGCGGACACGTGCCCGCCAACACCGCGGGAGTAGACCTTCAGGTCGTCAACCGCTTCACGGGCGAGGTCGTCGAGAGGATTCAAGTCAAGAGCAACTGGAGCAGTGACCCCACCACCTTGCGGCAGACCCTGTCGAAGTTCTTGTCCGGGCCGGGGTACGACGAGTCGGTCACGCTGGCCGGCCCAAAGGAGCTCATCGAGCAAGCAAGGGAGATGGGTATCCCCAATCGGCTCGTTGTGGTGAGTGATGTTGATGGCAACCGGATTTCGGGCGAGCGGCTTCGAACGCTGGTCGAGGAAGGCGGCAAGGCTGTCGACGGTCGTATCACGCTTGCCGGGGTTGCCGAGAGGGCGGGGCAAGGTGCGATCGTCGGCGCGGCTGTCGCAGCCACCATCGCCGGCATTAGCACGTACATCGCGTATCGGCGCGGCGAGATCAGCGGCACGGAGGCGTTCCGCCGAGTTGGCGTAGAAGCCTCAAAGGGTGCCGTCATTGGCGGCGCTCTCGGTGGTGTGTCGGTTCTCTTTCCTCCGGGCGCCATCGGCATCGGCATCGGCATCGTGGTCGGTGCCCAACTGCGCCGCGTCGTCGACATCGCCTATGGGAAGGGGGCCTATCTCGACATCGTTCGCTCGATGGGAGCTGTTGAGGCGAGCCTTGCGTCCACGGCGACCGGCATCGCAGTCATCCAGGACTCTACGCGGATCGCCAGACACGCCCAGCGAGCGACGGTCGAGTCCATGCTGGACTTCGCAGAGACCTCCATCGAGACCGATGACATGCTCGAGCGGCTGCGAGTGTTTCAGCGCGGGGGAGAGTAGCCATGCAGCAGCGCAACGCGATGACTTCCGCGACGAGTGGCCTTCGAGGAAAGGTGCATCTGGCTGATCTGAACCTGGAATGGTTCGAGGACCGAGACCTTGCAGACGACCTGGGCGCGGACTGCCTCAAGTTGTTCGAGGCGACGGAAGACAAGTTCGAGTCCGTACGCAACCAGCGGTGGTACAAGCGGCTCTGGAGCACTCTCACCGGGGGGAACACCCGCCAGTTGGCAGCCGGCTGCGAAAGCCTGGCGCAGGCTCAGCAGCTTCTGCTCCAGGTTCTCCAGGTTCACGCCCAGACCAACGCGCAGTCCAACGCTCTGATGCTGGTGGTTGCCAAGGGCCTGCGGCATGTCGAGCATCAGCAGAACCAGGTTGTGCGGGCGATTGTCGGCATGGCCGATCGAATCGAACTACTGGAGCAGGAGGTCGCGCTTCATCGACGCCAACTGAACTCCGATCCGTCGAATGAACTCACCTGGAATCAGGAGCACCGACTTCTCCTGTGGAAGGTCATGGTTCTCGCCGCATTCGCAGACGGCGAGGTAGATCATCATGAGGATGCCCTATTGGAGCACAAGCTCGGGCAGCTAACGCTGTCGGGCCCTTACCTCGAAGAAGCACACGAGTTTAGATCGACGCCTGGACCGATCGGCGAAGACCTTGAACGCGTCGACTCTTACCAGATGCGACTCACCATGTTCCGGCATGCCCTGGGCGTAATGTATGCGGACGGCAAGTTGGAGTCATCGGAACGGGCCCTGGCAGAGCGGCTCTCGGCGACGCTCCATATTCGAGATCGCGACGAAACGAGAATCCGAGAGGCCTTCTCAGGGATCCACGCGGAGCCAGACCTTGAGCGTCTCGAAGACCTGATCGGAGGGGGGAAGAAGCGACGTGCCCCTGCTCCGGATTCCGAGGAGTACGCGGTCATTGATTCTCGGCGAGCCGAGTTGAGGGAAGCCGAGCGGCTTAGAGCGGACGGCATCGCGGAGGTATGTAGCGCCTTGCGCGAGGTGGGTCCGGCTTGGGCCGAGGCCGTCTCCGCCAAGCTCGGCTACGCCGTTGTGCTGCCCATTCTTCAGGCGTTCGAGGCGTACGGTGAGCTTCCAGAAGACAGCAGCGTCTCTGATCTCGTGGGTACCCTGGATCCCGAAACCATTCTTGCGGCGGTAAACGAAGGGTTACCCAAGGTAGGGAGAGCTCTCGAAGCGTACGTCTCCGACCTTGAGCGCGGATTCGCGTTCTCCCAGGCGCTCGGTGAGCGGTTTCATGGAACCTGGGACGAGGTGATTAACGATGACGGTGGTTGGGAGTCGACCCTGGCCGAACTTGGCGCGGCGGGGGCAGACTTGCTTGACTCACAGCCTTCCGGAATCGGACAGATGGTGAAGGGAGGCGCCCTCGGCTACGCAGGAGCCGCGCTTCTCGGCCCGGTCGGATGGCTGGGAGCTGCAGCAGCCCTTTATTTCGACGGCGAGTCGAAGGACAAGAACCTCCGCCGAGCGGCAAATCGATGGGATTCCGCTGTGCGCCGCTTTGGTGAGAGCACGGACCGATGGGGCGAGAGAGCCGCCAAACACATGGAGTCGTTCCTGCTCTCGGTTGTCGCCGAGGTCGAACAGTTCGTGTCAGAAGCCGACACGCCGGATGCTGCGGCGCTACCGGTCCAGCAGATGATCGTGGACCTGGAGGGCGACGAATCGCAGGCCGCGGGCTCACTTCCTGCCGGCGAAAACGCGAACGACTGTCCGAGTTGCGGACGCCACTACACATCAGACGATGCGTGGTGCCCCGTTTGTGAGGTGGCCTTGTAGGTCTTGTAGCCTACTGCACCAACTCGAAGAAGTCGTAGGTCAGCGTCACCGACTCGATGACGTTCTCGTCGCTCTCGTTGTCCCAGTCGCCGGCGACGAACTTCACGGGCCACGCGCGGGAGAGAGACCAGCGCCGCAGCGTGGTGCCGTCGCGGTCCTGCTGCACGATGTCGAGGTTGGGCTTGTAGTTGACGTCGGTGAGGCCGAGGCCGCTCGAGGTGATGGCCACGTCCTGGAACCAGTCGAAGAGGTCTCGGTCCTGGGTGGCGCCGCGCTCGAGCGTGACGTCGGCGAAGGTCAGGCGGCCGGGGCTCTTGTTCGGGATGAGGGAGCCGCCCTCGAAGTACTGGACGTTCGCGACCTCGACCGAGAGCTCGCTGCACTTCTGGAAGCCCGCGTGGCCGACGTCGTCGATCTCGACGATGAACTTGAACTTCTTTTGGAAGCTGCGGGGGTTGCCGATGACGGTCATGGGTCGTCCTCCTTACGCGCCCGCAGCCGCCAGCTCGGCCTCGAGGGCCCGCGTGTCCTGGCTGATGCGGAGGATGATGAACTCGGCGGGCTTGTTCGTGGCGAGCCCCACCCGCGCGATGAGCTTGCCGGCGAAGATCACCGTCGGCGTGTTGAGCGTGTCCGAGACGTCGACGAAGAACGCCTTGTCCGGCTCGCGGCTGCGAAAGGCGCCGTTGTTCATCTGCGTGAGCAGGAACGCGGTGATGGTCCGGCGCACCTGGGCGCGCAGGCCCTCGGTGTTGTTCTTGTGCCGCGCGAACTGCAGCCCCTGCTTGAGCGAGCGCTCGATGAAGCTCACCCCGCGGCGCTCGGCGACGTAGGGGAAGTTGCCGTCGCCCTTGAGCGTGCGCGAGCCGTCGATGAAGCGCGGCAGGCCCGGGCCCGTGGTGAGCGGGTTGATGCGGTGCGGGTAGACGAGGTCGCGCTTGTTCTCCTCGAGGACCTCGTCGGTCTCGAAGCCGAGCACGCCGAACATGCGGCCCGCCTCGATACCTGCGGGCGGATCGTAGACGCCGCCCGGCTGCGCCGAGTCGGTGCGCGTGAAGACGCCGGCCACGATGCCCGAGGGCGGGACGACGAGCTGCTCGGCCGAGCCGAACACGCTCTTGGCCGGGTTGAGCACCTTCACGCGGGGCCAGTAGATGGCGCCGAACTCGGAGAGCTGCTCGAGCGCGGCGGTCGTCGCGACGTAGGTGACGATGTCCGTCGCGCTCTGGTTCGCGGGCGGGTCGAGCACGGCGAAGACCGCGCCGTCGCGGTCGACCTCGCAGTAACGCACCATCGCGTTGTGGACGGCGGGCGTGGCGCGCCCGGGCACGAGGAGCAGTGACAGCTCCTGCACCTGGTCGAGCGCGTGAAGGCCCGTCTTGGCGGGCTCGCTGCCGATGAAGTCGTTGTCGTCGAGCCCCACGAGGCCGTCGCCGCCGCCCGCGAGCGCCACGGTCTGGGGCGGCGGGATGGGCGCGCCCACGAGGAGCTGGTCGATGACGCGCACGTAGACGGAGCCGTTGCGCGCGTCGTTGACGATGCTCTCGACGTAGCGCGCGTCGCTCGGGTTCATCGAGAGGTTCGGGAAGGCCTCGCGGTAGGCGCCGTCCTCCACGACGAGCAGATCGAACGCGCTGGGCGAGCCGTTCGTGGCGTTGCGCACCTCGGCCTCCACGCGGTTCGCGTAGGCGCCAGGGTCCTTGCCCTCGACGCGCACGGAGTTGGCGGTGCCCGAGGCCGCGCCGGAGTGGAGGGCGTTGTCGAGCCCGAACGCGGCCGCCGTGGCAGCGGCGGCCTGGACGCTGGCGCCCGGGCCGGTCGCGACGGTGCGGATGTCGAGCACGCCGCCCACACCCGCGTCGACGGTCACGGTGGGGATCG
This sequence comes from Myxococcales bacterium, assembly GCA_019637115.1. Classification (GTDB taxonomy): domain Bacteria; phylum Myxococcota_A; class Polyangia; order Polyangiales; family Houyiibacteriaceae; genus JACKEH01. Next base: position 98,258 of record JAHBWH010000003.1, read on the forward strand.
CCGCCTCGACGACGGCCTTCACCTCGGCGACCTCGACGGCGCGCAGGTTCGCAACGTTGCCGCCGCCGACCGAGGCCGCGCCGGGGAACGCGAGCACCGCATTGGCCGCGCCGCCCGTGACCTGCACGCGGCTCGCGGTGCCCTCGGTGTCGCTGGCGAGTCGGACGATGCCGCCCGGCGTGGTGGCGCGCCCACCGACGATCACCGCGTTGATCGCAGCGGCGACCTCGGTGGCCGTAGCGTTGGCGATGTCGGCGAAGTCGGCGGACGAGAAGAGCACGGTCTGCTCGAGTCCGTTGTCGACGCGCAGGAGCAGCTCCATGCCGTCGGCGAGCGCGTACGGGCCCGCGCCGCCCGCCGCCATCGCGGCCGCCGAGCCGTTGAACACAGCGTCGGCCTCGGGCGCACCGTCCACCGCCAGGCGAATCAGGTCGCCGTCGCGGAGCACGAAGGGCCCCGTCGCGCCACCGAGCAAAATGCCAGGAGTCGCCCCGCCGCCCGCCACAACGAAGCCCGCAGCTCGGACCGCCGTGGCCGTCGCGGAGTTCGCCACGTCGGTGTAATGCGTGGTGCGGACAACCCAGAGTTGGCTCCCGCCATTCTCGAAGAACCCCATCGCGGCAAGCGCGAGGTCCGAGTCGGCGGTGAAGCCTCCGAACTTGTCCTGGAACTCGTCGAACGACGAACACAGCACGGCCGAGCCGATCGGCCCTCGCTCGGTGAGGCCGACTGTGCCGGCCACGGAGGTGGGAGCCGAGGGAATGCCGCGAACCTTCGGCTCCTCCTCGACGATGACGACCTTGGACGACAGGAGCTGTCCGCTCACGATGCACCTCGCTTGTTCTTCTTCGCCTTCACGTCAGGGCGGGTGACCTCGGCGAGCGAGGTCGTGGTCGGAGCCTTCGTCGCGACCAGGGCGGGCAACGGCCGCTCGGGCACGTGGCGCTTCACCGAGAGGTCGCCGCGCTTCACCGCGCGCACGACCTCGGGGATGGTCAGCACCGCGTCATCGAGTGCGGGGCTCGTCACGTCGCTCGCGAGCGTGAGCGACTTGGCCGTGCGCCGTGCCCGGCGCCCCTCCTCGACGTCGCAGCGGCACTCGCCGAGCGCCTTGCAGTACGTCTCGTGCGCGAGCACGAAGACGAGGCAGCGCCGGCTGGTGTTGGTCAGGGAGACGGTCACGGAGCACCTCCGGGAGCGATGGCCTGCGTCGGGAGCAGCTCGGGCTCGGTGACGCGCTTGCCGAGGTCGAGGGGCAGTCCCTCGTCGACGTCGAAGCCGCGCACGACGAAGCCACAGGTGAACGCGCGCACGTCGTCCTTGCCCGCGAGCTGCGTGCGGAACTCGCCATCGGCGTCGAGCTCCCAGCGGACGCTGCCTCGCGAGGCGTCGGCAGGATCGCGCTGCAGCTCGAGCCAGCGATTGCGGTTCAGGAACGTCGCGACGGCCGCCATCAGGTTGAACAGCTCGGCGGTCCGCTCCGACGCGGCGGTTAGGGTGAAAACGAGATCTACGGTGTACGGCGGCTTGCGGCGAACGAGCTCGGGCCCCGAGACGCCGCCCACCACGTCCTCGTGCGCGACGTTCGCCGAGTAGAAGCGGTTTGGGCGCAGCGTCGGCCCCGAGAGGACCAGCGACGGCACCTTCGCCATCGCGATGACGTTCAGGCCGTCGAGGGTGGTGTCGTCGTAGTCGACGCTGACCGTTGCGCTCACGTTGCCGAGCACCTGGCGCTTCAGCTCGCGCAGGAGCTGGCGGATGACGCGCGTGAGGTCGGCCTCGCGGGCGACGGTCGGGCGTGCGAAGCGGTACCCGCCCGCGAGCACCACGGACTCGCCGGCGACCGGGTCGCCCGCCGCGTCGAGGTTCGACAGTTCGACATCGACGACGCCGACCGCGTGGATCGGCGTGCGGAGGTCGACGACACGCAGGCCCGCCTCGTCGCGGACGGACAGCACCTCGGCGCGCACGCCGCCGAACAGCACCCGGACCCGGTCGGCGAGATCGGTCCCGACGAGCCGCACGAGGTCGCCGCCGCTCGAAGGGCCGGCTACGGGCTGCACGGAGCTGAGGGTCGGGAGGGCCACGCGGAGGCAAAGCCACGGGACCCGGTGCTCAGGGGACGCGCCCCTTCACGTCAGGGCGCGAGGCCCAGCTCCCTGGCGACACGGTCGAGGAAGCGACGGCTGGCCCCCTCGCGGAACTTGTCGAAGGCGGGCCGGAGGAAGGGCCGCGCCGGGACCTGCACGACGATGACGCCGCGCCCGCTACCACCCGTGGGCTCCTTGCCGGCCTGCCGGAGCAGCGCGAACAGAAAGCGGCGCATCTTGGGTGTCATCGGGATGATGACGGGCGGGCCGCCGAACTCGTGAAGCTTGGCGAGGTCCACCATCGAGGCGCCGTCCTTCGGCCGCGCCGAACGAGAGACGCCGATGAAGGCCTCGTCGCCCTGCACGATCACGGTGATCGAGTTGCGGAGATCGCCGCGGACGATGAGCGCCTTGCTCCCGCCGAAGCCCTCGAGCTCGCGGGCCGCGATCGTGAGTGGCGACGGCGGCTTCAGAGGCTCGCCGCCCGGCGCTTGGCGCGTGAGCCCCTGGACGATCTCGTTGCGCAGGGCGTGAGCCTCCTGGCGCACGGCGGTGCCGATTGCCGCTTGCAGGCGCTGCGGCGCAGCGGTGAGGAGCCGACGCGCCCGTGCCCAGTCTCCCGTGCGCGAGACCGCCATCGCTCACCCCTGCTTGAAGCGCAGGCGCGGCACGTGCTCGTCGAGCCAGCCGAGCGCTACGTGCGTCGCCTCGTTGATGACCGCGCCCTTCTTCACGCTGAGCGCCGAGAGTGCGAGCGACTTCGCCGTGACCTCGATGTCCCCATCGCGGCAGCCGTAGTCCTTGAGCACCGAGGCGGTGCGCTGGGCTGAGGGCGTGGTGTCCGTGCGCCAGAACTGCAGCTCGAGGTTCGAGCGGTAGGCCTCGGCCTCCCAGCGGGCGCGCGCGGCGCGATCGGCGAGGTAGCTGACCTCGTAGGCCAGCCCCTCTCGATCGTGCTGAACGACGTGCTGGTGCTCGTGAACGCAGATGACGATCTGGTGCCAGAGATCCCAACCGCCCTTGGGCGAGCCGACCTCGAACGGCGTATAGACGCGCCGGCCGATGGTCGTCGTGAAGTTCTTGAGGAAGCGGTCCTTGCTCTGGATGCCGAGCGCTTCGAGGCCGCGTGCGACGAGCTGCATCTCGAGCGCGCTCCGCTTGTTGATGACGCTCGTGCGGAAGTGGTCCTGCATGAAGCGCCAGAAGGACCAGACCTCCTCGGGCTGCACGTCGAGGAAGATCTTGCCGACCACCGGCAGCGACTGAAGGTAGCCCTTCATCGCCCACCTCCTGCTGCCGCATCGGCGTCGCTCGCGGGCACGCAGGTGTGCCCGGTGATGTGACCGTCCTCGCTCGTCTCGTCGACGTGCGCGCAGACGAAGGGCGCGCCGCTTCGCTCGCTCACCTCGTCGCAGTCGGCGAGCTCGTGGTAGCTGCCGTCCGCGTCGCAGATCTCGGCTGTGTTGCTGGTGCAGCGCGTGGCGCCCCGGACGCAGCCGTCGATGGGTCGGCAGTGCGCGCCGAGGCACATGACGGCCAGGGCGCTGAAGATGAGGGCTCGCATCATGTTCCACTCCGTGCGGCTGCGCGGTCCTGGAAGGAGACGAGCAGCAGGTTGCGGCTGGGCCGACGCCGGTGGAGCCCGAAGCCGATGGGACGCGCCTCGGTCACGTAGAGACCGGGAGGCATGCGCACGGCCTGCACGAGCTGACCATCGCGCGCGTAGATCGCGCCAAGCCGGTCGCTCGGGCGAATCAGGGCGTCGCCCGAGGCGGCGTCGACGAGGCCGAGCCGCTCGAGGTCCCTGAAGTGGAAGACCAGGTCGAAGTTCGACTTGGGCGTGTTCCCGGACGTCGCCATGCGCAAGGCTTCAAAAGCCTCCGGCTCCACCTGGCAGGGGACGCGCACCGGCGGATGCTCGCGACGAAAGGGCTCACCAACGCCATCGTCGTCGGAGTCGACGAGGACGGGCTCCTTGAAGTCCTCATCGTAATCGGGCGCCATCGCCTGCGTGTCGAGACGATGCAGCTCCGCGATGAACGGGAAGATGAGTCGACCGCGCATCACGCTGCTCCGAGTGGCGTCGGCCTCACGTAGAGCGCAAGGAGCGCGTCGATCTCCGGGTCGCCGGTGAGGCTCGCCGACGCCGAAGCCTTTGAGGGGTCGAGCCGGTAGCTCTGGTCGCGCGTGCGCTCCTCGATGATGCGCCAGCGACTGCGTGCCTCGAACGAGGCGTCGTCGGCGAGCGGCGCCATGGAGCGAAGGACGAGGAGCATCGTCGCGCGGCAGATCGCAGGCGGCGTGCGCCCCGTAGGCGTGTCGTCGTCCTCGGTGAAGCCCCAGAGCCCCTCGGCCACCACGTTGCCGTGGCCGCGCGGGAACACGCGCCCGTGGCGGCGCGTGAAGCGCGGGCCATCGAAGCCAGGCTGGACGGGCGCGCCGACGATGAGCAGCTCGCTCGGGTCGAGCGGTAGCTCCGCGCCGCCGAGTACGAGCCGGTCCACGCGGATCGGCGGCACGGGCAGCTCGATGCTCGGCGCGCCGCGCCCGGCGAGATGCAGCGTCAGCAGGCGGGGCTCGAAGAACCAGCCCGTCACGCGGTCGATGAGGCTCGAGGCTTCGGCGAGGAGCAGCTCGAGGCGGGCGTCGCTCGCCTCGGCCGCCGTCACGCCTTCGGCGCGCAGGTCGGCAACCGAGGCGTACACGTCACTCTCGCTCGCGCTTGCCGCGCTTGCTGGCTGCGTCGTCGTCCTTCGCGGGCTGCGTCGGTGTCGCAGGCTTCGGCGGCAGGTCCTCGGTGGTCACCGCCGCGCGCGCGGGCACGACCTTCAGCTCATCCGTCGCGCTGCGCTTGACCTTGGCGACCTCGCTCTCGTTGGCGTCGAGCGCCTTGGCCTCGGCCTCGGTGCAGACGTCGAACGCGAGCGGCGCGTAGCGATCGGAAGGAACCTCGCGCACGGCGCGCAGGTACTCGGCCACCGGCCTCTCGACGCGGTACCAGCCGCGCTCCTCCTGGAACTTGATGCCGGCGTAGGTGTAGCGCCGCAGCACGTGGCCACGGCGCGGGTCGTAGGGCTTCAGACGAACGAGCAGCGTGTCGGTCATGGCTCAGTCCTCCTCAGAGCTGCACGTTGATGGCCTTGGCCACGCCGGTCTCCTCGGCGAACTTCACGTCGAAGCGAAGCGTGGCGACGATCTTCAGCGTGCCCTCGGAGATGTCGCGCGCTGACTCGATGCGGATCTGCCGCCAGATGCCGACGTGGATGTTCTTCGGGTTGCAGAGCAGGATGACCGTCTGGTCGCTGCCCGCGCCGAGGTTCTCGGGGAACAGCGGGATGGGCTGCACCGGCACGCCGGAGTAGAGGACCGGCGCGTCACCCTCGAGGAACTTGTCGCCCACCGCCGTCGCGCGCTCGGCGAGCGTGTTGCGATAGTCGAGGTCAGCGTCGACGCTGGTGAGGTACCGCATCGCGCTCTTGTCGCGCAGGTACTCGCTGGGAAGCGTCTTCACGAGATCGCGCAGCAGGTCCTTCGAGATCGGCGCGGCGGCCGCGTCGACGACGTGGCTCGTGGCCTGCTTGAGCACGCCGTCCATCGTGGCGAGGAACGGGTCGGCGGACGCAGTGTCGCCGCTGACCAGCACCTCCTCCATGTCGCGCGAGATGGCGTCGGCGATCATCTCCATCATCGTCTGGCGCAGCTCGCCGCGCTCGATGCTGTCCTCGAGCACCTCGTCGGAGAGGCGCACCTCGGCCTTGAAGAGCTTGGCGTCGAGCTCGACCTGGGAGAGGTCGGGCGCGGCGCGCTGCGCGGGAGGGAGCGCGGTGGCCTCCTGGCCGGGGCGCAGGATGCGGCTGCCGAACTTGATCTTCGAGATCTGCTGCTTCGGCGAGGCCATCGGGACGACCGTGGCCTGCTGCATGAGGACGGACTGCTTGATGAGCAGGCGCATGAACTTCTGCGCCTGCGCGGGCTTGAGGATGCCGCCTCCCGCCGTCAGGTCGGCGAGCGCGAGATCGGCCTTCTCCAGGATGGTGCGATTGTCGAGGTACGTCATGGGCGCGGGCTCCTTCCGGCGGGGTTCAGAGGTCGTGGAAGGAGATCGCCTTGTCGACGCTCTCCCGGTCCTTGGGCTTGTTGAGATCGAGCGGCCATCCCACGTCCTCGACGGTGGCCTTCGACATGTGCTCGGCAGGCGCTGCGCTGTTCGGCAGTCCGAACTGCTTCTCGACGCGGCCGAGTCGCTGTTGCTGCTCCTTCACGGTCTCCGAGAGCGCACGGAACGAGTCGGCGAGCTTCGCGAGCGAGTCGGTCACGCTCTGCGTCGCCGTCGCGGACGAGTCCTTCGCGGCGACCGCAGGCTCCGGCTGTGCCGGCGTCTCGGTCTTTGCCGCGGGCACCTTGGCCGCGAGCTCGGCGAGACGCGCGAGCGCCTGCTTCGCGGCGGTCACGTTGCCGGCGAAGGTGCTCGGTTCGCTGGGCTTCGTCTCGGCGTCGGTCTTGGCGCGTGCCTCGACGTCTTCGTCGTCCCCGGCGCTGCGGGCGAGGAGCTGCTCGGCGACGGAGCGCAGCTCCTCGGCCAGCTCGGCGAGGCGAGCGTCGGCCTGGTCTGCGCCGAGCGAGCCGAGCAGCTCGACGAGCCCGGTCAGGCTCTCCAGCGCTGTCAGCGCTGCGCCGAGCGCGGTGCCGTCGTCGAGCTTCGCCGTGGGCGCAGCGGACGGCGACGGATCGGTGGTCGTGGTGTCGGTGGTGTTGTCGTCGTCCATTGCGTCATCCCTCTTCACGATCAGGAAGCGGTGCTTGTTGGCGGCGCGGTCGACGAGCGAGACCTCCTCGACGACCATGTCGACGAGGCGATGCACGCCGTCGTCCGCCTTGTTCATCGGCGTCGTCATGCGGCGGCCTCCGAGGCGGGCTGGTTGTTCGTGGGCTGTTCCGACGTCGGAACAGGAGCGGGCTCGGGCACTCGGCGCGCCGAGCCGCCGATGGAGAAGCCGGTGAGGTCGCCGGACTTCACGCGCTCCCACAGCTCGTCGGAGAGCACGCGCACAGCGAGGAGCCACGTGCCCTTGCGGACCTCGAGGTCGCCGATGACAAAGTCGGTGGGCGCGAGGTAGCTCTCGAGCACCTTCACCTGGCCGTTGACGCGCAGGCGGTGCATCAGCCCGAGGCCGCCGAAGTCCTCCATGAAGCGGTGGGCGGCGGCGCGGATCTCCTCGGCCGAGTAGATGTCGCCCTGCGCGTCGACCACCTCGGGCTCGAGCACGATGCCCAGCACGAAGCGCTCGTCGTTCGGGTCGATGCCCTTCACGAGGCGCGAGGGCTTGTCGAACACCAGCTCGTCGACGCTCGGATCGAGCGGCAGGTGCTCGCACTTGGCGATGAGCTCGAGCTCCGCGGCCTTGCGCACCGGGAAGTTGGCGACGAAGAGGCGCATGGCGTGCTTGGCACCGCCCCGCCCCGAGGCCTCGCGCACCTTGAGCCGGAAGACGTGCCCGACCTTCTTGAAGGCGGCGACGTTCTCCGGTGTCGGGTTGAGGACCGCGATGAACTTGCCCTCGACCTTCGCGAGCGCATCGATGAACTCACCGAGGTCGATGACCTTGTCCTTGTCGAACCACTCACCGGGGTACGGCGGGTCGATGAAGAAGAACGTGTCCTTGCTGTCGTAGGCCTCGATCGTCTTGCGGTAGTCCTGCCGCAGGATGCTCACGTCCTTCAGGCGCTCGGCGGCCTTGAGGTACTTCTCGGGGTTGGTCGTCGAGCCGAGGTGCTGCTGCGCCGGGTGCGTGCCGTCGGGGCGGCAGTCACGGGCGTGGGTGCGCACGAAGACGAGCTTGTAAAAGCGCGCGACGTCGTCCTTCGGCGTCATGTCGCGGGCCTTGGCGAAGCTCTCCTGCGTGACGGTCCACTCGAAGCGGCGGCGCAGCTCCTCGACGCGCTCGGGCGTCATCGTCTTGATGCTGCGGTGGAGAAACACCACGTCGTCGTCGAGATCGGCGATGACCTCCTTGTCGCTCGCGTCCTTGGCGTGCAGCACCGCCGCCGCGCCCGCGAAGGGCTCGACGTAGGTCTTGTGCGCCGGGATGAGCGGCACGATCCGCTTGGCGTAGTGGAACGACCCGCCGAACGTGCCGAACGGCTGCGCCTTCTCGACGTCGTCGTCACCCTCGTCAAGTGCGCCGTCCCAGTCGTCGAGGACGAACTCGTCGTCGAGCCCCTTGGTGGTCGGCTCGTAGTTCGCGACCAGGAGCTGCGTCAGCACGGAGCTGCCGCCGACGCCGCGCATGTGCGCGATGGAGCGCCGGGTGCGGATGCGCTTTGACCAGAAGTCCGAGCCCTTCACCAGCTCGGGGAACTTGCCCCGGATGCCGTAGGTGATGAGGAAGCGGCCCTTGAGCGACTTGAGCAGCTTGAAGAAGCGCTCCTCGTCGAACTCGCTCTCGCCGACGTCGACGTTGTAGCCGGGGTACGGCGGGTCGAGAAAGAAGACCGTGTCCTTGCTGTCGTACTTGCGGACGACCTTCTCGTAGTCGCCGCCGTAGACCTTCACCTTCTTCAGGCGCGGCGCGAACTTCTCGATGCGCTTGATGGTCGTCGCCTCGACGCCGACGACCGTCGGGCTGAAGCTCTTGCCGCGCATCTTCCCGTAGGAGAAGTGCGTCAGGTACAGGAAGCGGTGCAGCCGCTCGACGTCGTCCTCGGGCTCGACGTCGAGGAGCCGCTTGAACGTCTTCTCGTCGCCGACCCAGGGCAGCTTCTTCAGCTTCGCGAGCCCCTCGGGGGAGAGCTTCTTGATGAGCCGGTACGCGTCGGCGATCTCGAGGTCGGCGTCGTTGATGACCTCGACCTCCGAGGGCTCCTTGGCGAACAGCACCGCCGCGCTGCCGGCGAACGGCTCGACGTAGGTCTTGTGCGCCGGGAGCATCGCCACGAGGCGGTCTGCCAGGCGCTTCTTGCCCGCAGGCGAGCCCCAGATGGTCTTCTCGACCTCGGCGCTGTCCGGGCGCACCCCCTGGTTGACCGCGAGGATGCGGCGCGCGTGGGCGATGGCGGCTTCGCGGCGGTCAGGCATCGCGCAGCGCCTCCGGGTCGGTCCCCCACTCGGGCTTGTCGCTGGAGGGCGCGTTCAGGTCGCGCGGCCACACGAAGGGCGCGTCCTGCTTCGCCGTCTTGTTCCCAGTCCGCCCAGGCGCGGACGCAGGCGCCCCGTCCCCGGTGGTCGGGGCGGTCGTCTCGGGCTCGCGCGGCTTGGTCTCGGGCATGCGTCGTCCTCCGCAGGGGCAAAGCCTCCAGCGGAGCGACGCGGGGACACTCAACGCGCGGCGGGTACTCCGTAGGCCTTCAACTTCCGCCAGAGCGTGTTCTCGCCGATACCGAGCGCCTGCGCGGTGGCGGACCGGTTCCCGCCACAGCGCTCGAGCGTCGCGAGGATGTGCCGGCGTTCGACCTCCGCGAGCGTGAGCTGATCGGGTTCGGGGGGCGCGCTTCCCCGACCTGCAGGAGCGCGGATCTCCGGCGGAAGGTCACCGAGCTCGATCTTCGGTTGTCCCTCGGCGAGCACCACGGCGCGCTCGATCGCGTTCTCGAGCTCCCGCACGTTGCCCGGCCAGGGGTATGCGTGCAGCGCGTCGAGAACGTCGCTCGACAGGGCGCATGGACCGCAGGAGTTCTGCTTGCACGTCTTGGCGATGAACTGGCGGGCGAGAGGCAGGATGTCGTCGCGCCGTTCGCGGAGCGGCGGCAGCTCGAGCGGGATGACCCGCAGACGGTAAAAGAGGTCTTTCCGGAAGCCTCCAGCATCGACGAGCGCCTCGAGATCTCGGTTGGTAGCCGCGACCACGCGGACGTCGACCGGCACATCTCTCGTCGAGCCCACGGGCCGTACCGCGTGCTCCTGCAGGGCGCGGAGGAGCTTCACCTGCATCGAGAGGGGCGTCTCCCCGATCTCGTCCAGGAACAGCGTGCCCCCGGAGGCAGCCTCGAACAGCCCCTGCTTGTCCGCCGAGGCTCCCGTGAAGGCGCCCTTCTTGTGGCCGAAGAGCTCGCTCTCGAGCAGCGGCTCTGGCAGCGCCGCGCAGTTCACGCCGACGAAGGACCTCTTGCTGCGTCGCGAGTGGGCGTGAAGGAGCCGAGCAATCCTCTCCTTCCCGGTCCCGCTCTCACCCGTGATGAGCACAGTCGAGTCGGTGGCCGCGGCACGCTCGGCGAGCGCGAGGACGCGCCGCATGGCGGTGCTCTTCGCGACGAGGTCGTTCGGAGTCTTCGTCATTCCACTTTGGAAGGTAAGCTCCGTCCAGTCTGGAGGCAACTCGCCGAGCCATGTGGCGTAACTAGCTGATTGTCTAAGTAAAATCTATCCGGCACGGTCCATGCTTTGTTTACGGACATGACTGCATCCTCTGAAGAGTGCTGCCCCGTGCCGCCGCCGCCCAAGCGGGCCGCCGGCAGCTCCCGAGCCACGTTCGCCGCGAGCGCGGGCTCGATCCTGTCGGCGTTCCTCGCGTCCGCCTGCTGCGTGGGGCCGCTGATCTTCGCCCTCCTCGGCCTCGGCGGGGCGGGGCTCCTGGTGAAGTTCGAGCCGTACCGACCGTACTTCATGGCGATCACGTTCGGACTCCTCGGCGCCGGCTTCTACTTCACGTACCGACGGCCTCGCGCTTCGATCACCTCCGGCGTGGACGGCGCCGCGTGCGATTGCCCGGCGCCGCGGACCAATCGCGCCGGAAGGATCATGCTCTGGATCGCGACCGTCCTCGTCGTCAGCTTCCTCATCTTCCCGTACCTCGTGCCCGTGCTGTTCAGCTGAGGAGACACATGACCAAGAACGAAATCATGTTCTCCGTTGAGGGGATGACCTGCGACCGCTGCGCGACTACGCTGCGCGCGGCCCTAGCTCAGCTGCCCGGCGTGCACGGAACGAAGGTCAGCTTCGAAGATCGGCTCGCGACTCTTCACGTCGACGGGTCATTCGCGCCGGGCACGGTGG
>JAHBWH010000030.1 GCA_019637115.1 Myxococcales bacterium
TTGTTCGTCAGCGACGTCGGCGCGGGCGGCGGCTGCGAGGGCGGACAGGCCTGTTCCGTCACGCGATCGATGTGCCGCCCGATCAGGCGCTCGATGTCCTTCAGGTACGCGCGCTCCTCGTCGTCGCAGAACGAGAGCGCGATGCCGCTCGCGCCCGCGCGGCCCGTCCGCCCGATCCGGTGCACGTAGGTCTCGGGCACGTTCGGCAGATCGAAGTTCACGACGTGCGAGATGCCGTCGATGTCGATGCCGCGCGCCGCGATGTCGGTGGCGACCAGCACCCGGATCTTGCGGCTCTTGAAGGCCTCGAGCGCGCGCTCGCGGGCGTTCTGCGATTTGTTGCCGTGGATCGCCGCCGCGGGGATGCCTGCCTTCTCGAGGTGCTCGACTACGCGATTGGCGCCGTGCTTGGTTCGCGAGAAGACGAGCGTGTGCTCGAGCTTCGGATCTCGCAGCACGTCCACGAGGAGGCGCCGCTTGTCGTTCTTGTCGACGAAGTAGAGGCGCTGGTCGATGCGCTCCGCGGTCGACGAGACCGGCGTGACCTCGACCCGCACGGGGTCGATGAGCAGGCTGTTCGCCAGGTCGACGATGTCCGGCGGCATCGTCGCCGAGAAGAAGAGCGTCTGCCGCTTCTTCGGGAGCAGCTTCACGATGCGCTTCACGTCGTGGATGAAGCCCATGTCGAGCATGCGGTCGGCCTCGTCGAGCACGAAGACCGAGAGGTCCGAGAGGTCCACCTCGCCCTGACCGATGAGGTCGAGCAGACGACCGGGGGTCGCGATGAGCACGTCGATGCCCTGGCGCAGCTCGCGGATCTGCGGGTTCGGCTTCACGCCGCCGAAGATGACCGTGTGCCAGAGCTCGAGGTGCTTGCCGTACGCGGTGAAGGACTCGCCGATCTGCGAGGCGAGCTCGCGCGTCGGGGTGAGGATCAGGGCGCGGATGGCCGTCTCGTCCTCGGCGATCGCATCGAGGCGCTGCAGGATCGGCAGCGCGAACGCGGCCGTCTTACCGGTGCCGGTCTGCGCGATCCCGAGCACGTCGCGGCCGGCGAGCGCGGGGGGTAGCGCTTGCTCTTGAATGGGGGTCGGGCGCTCGTAGCCCGTGGCGCTCAGCGCGCGGAGGAGGGGCTCACTGAGGCCCAGTTCGTCGAACTTCACCCGCGCGCCGTGCCACGGGGCGCGATTGGACGCAACGCGACCGCCCGGTCGTCAATGCCCGAGGCGGTCGCACGCCGCGGTCAACCCTTCGTAACAAGCGGTCTCGAGGGCCGGCGTGTCCATCGCATCCAGCTCCGCCTCGGAGACGCTCGGCAGCAAGACCTCGTCCGCTTCGGCCGCCGGCTCTTCGACGACCGGCGCGGGCGCGGGCGCCTCGGCTGGTGGCGCGGGCTCGGCCGACGGCGTCGGCGCCGCCGCGTCCCCGCACCCGAGGAGCAACAGGAGCGGAGCGAGCCAGACACGTGATGTGACGCGAGCACCCATCCGCACATCGTCCCCGAAGCCACGCGAGCCGTCCAGGGCACGAGTCGGCGCGTCGGCTCGCTCGACGTGAGTCCGTTCCATTCCGGGCGCAGAGCATGGGCAGGGGCATGGGCACGGGCAGGGGCACGGGGCACGGGGCACGGGCACGGGCATGGCGTGCACCATGCGCCGGGACACGCTCCGCCCGATGCGGTAGACCCCCGCGCCATGCGCTTCACCTCGGTCACCGCGCTCCTGCTCGCGCTCGCTTGTGGCGGCTCCACGCCCTCCCCCACGCTCCCGAGCGGCCCCGCCCTCGACTTCGCCTTCCTCGACCTCTGGTCGGCCACCAGCGGGTTCCGACTCGGCCACCCGAGCGCGATCACGATCACGCCCGCGGGCGACGAGGTGCTCTTCCTCCGCAGCGGCCCGCGCGACGCGAAGCGGGCGCTCTTCGTGCTCGACGTCGGCACGGGCGAAGAGCGCGTCTTGCTCGACGCCGACCGCCTGCTCGGCGGCGCAGCCGAGACGCTCTCGGCCGAAGAGCGCGCGCTCCGCGAGCGCCTCCGCCTGAGCGCCCGCGGGATCACGAGCTACGAGCCGAGCGGTGACGGTCACCTCGTGCTCGTGCCGCTCTCGGGGCGACTCTTCGTGCTCGACCGCCGCACCGACACCGTCCGCGAGCTCCCGAGCGAGGGCGGCTACGCGAACGACGCGCGCCTCTCCCCCGACGGCACGAAGGTCGCCTGCGTTCGCGAGGGGGATCTCTGGGTCATCGACCTCGCGACCAACACGCAGACGCGGCTGACCACCCGCGCGCACGAGGAGATCACGAACGGCCTCGCCGAGTTCGTCGCGCAAGAAGAGATGGGGCGCTATCGCGGCTATTGGTGGTCGCCCGGCTCCGACGCGATCGTCTACCAGGAGACCGACGCGAGCGGCGTCGAGCTGCTCTACGCCTCGAACCCGATCGATCCGGCCGAGGCCCCGCACGCGGCGCGCTACCCTCGGGCGGGCCGCGCGAACGCGCTCGTGCGCCTCGGCGTGATCCCGATCCAGGGCGGAGAGACCGGTGGTGAGACCGGCTCCGAGACCCGCTGGGTCGAGTGGGACCGCGCGCGCTTCCCCTATCTGGCGAGCGTGACGTGGCCGTCGAGCGCGCCCCTCACCCTGCTGGTCCAAGACCGCCGGCAGCAGGTCGCGCAGCTCCTCGCGGTCGACATCGCGACGGGCCAGACCTCGCTGCTCCACGAAGAGCGCGACGACGCCTGGCTGAACCTCGACACCTCGGTGCCCGTCTGGCTCGAAGACGGGAGCGCGTTCCTCTGGAGCACGGAGCGCAGCGGCCATTGGCAGCTCGAGCTTCGCTTCGCGGACGGCAGCCCGCCGCGCGCGCTCACGAGCGACGCGCTCGGCTACCGGGAGCTGCTCCACGTCGACGAGGCGGCGGGTGAGATCTGGGTGCTCGCGTCGGGCGACCCGACCGAGACGCACGTCGTGCGCGTGCCCCTCGCCGGAGGGGCGCCCACGCCCGTGACGACGACGCCTGGGCAGCACCAGGCGACCTTCGAGCCGGGCACGGCGACGTGGGTGCTCGGCTCGCACACGCTCGACGACGGACCGCGCTGGGAGGTGAGGCGCGGCGACGTGCGCGTCGCGCTCCCTTCGCGGGCGGCGGCGCCGCCCTTCGTCCCGAGGGTCGAGCACGTCGTCGTCGGCGAGCGCGACCATCGCGCGATGGTCATCCGCCCTCGCGACTTCGACCCGCGCCGCCGCTACCCGGTGCTGCTCAGCGTCTACGCCGGCCCCGGCTACGTGAAGGCGCGCAAGGGGCGCTTCCTGCAGCTCCGCGAGCAATGGCAGGCCGATCAGGGCTTCATCGTCGTCAGCGTCGACGGCCGCGGCACGCCGCACCGGGGGCGCGCGTGGGAGCGCGCCGTGCGCGGCAACCTCATCGACGTCCCGCTCGAGGACCAGGTCGCGGGCCTCCGCGCGCTCGGCGCGCGCTTCCCCGAGCTCGACCTCGCGCGCGTCGGCGTCTACGGCTGGAGCTTCGGGGGCTATTTCTCGGCGATGGCCGTGATGCGCCGCCCCGACGTCTTCCACGCCGCGGTCTCGGGCGCGCCCGTCGCCGACTGGCGCGACTACGACACGCACTACACCGAGCGCTTCATGGGTCTACCGGAGGCGAACATCTCCGGCTACGACGCCTCCTCGGTGCTCACCTACGCGCCGCAGCTCACGCGGCCGCTGCTGCTCATCCACGGCACGAGCGACGACAACGTCTACTTCACGCACGCGCTGAAGATGCACGACGCGCTCCTGCGAGCCCGACGCCCCCACGACTTCATCGTCCTCGCCGGCTCGACGCACATGGTCGCCGACGCCGAGGTCGCCCGCGCCCTCGAGGCTCGCATCCTCGGCTTCCTCCAGACCTCGCTCTCCCGCTGACCCCTGCTCCTCGCGCGAGTCGTGGTTCCAACGTTCGCGGTCGGGACCGGCGACGGGCAATCATCTCGAAGTTGGCCGCGTCTCGACTCGGCGAACGCTCACCCGAGGTCAGCGACCTCTTCGAGACCCGCGAGGTACCGGATGCTTGGTACCCTGCGCGCGGAGGTCGCGGTGGACGATCATTCGCACGATGAGCCCGAGAACGCGGAGCGTGAAGCCGCCATCGCCGAGCAGGCGCTCGCGGAGGGTGATCCGCAGCACGCCCTTCATCACCTCACCAACGCGCTCTTTGGCACCGTGGGCGAGGAGACCCACTTCGCCCTGGCGCGTCGCGTGCTAGCCGCGTCCTCGCTCAACGCGCTCTTCGAGCCGAACGAAGACACGGATCGTCGCCTCACCGCCAAGGCGGTCATGCTGCACGTCGCAGGCCATGACGCCGACGCCGTCGAGCTGCTCGCGGACGTCGCCGCCTTCCGCGTCGACCTACCATTCGAGCGATGGCTCGCGCCGTGGGTCAGGACCGCGAGCGCGCTCGACCCTTCGGCGCTGCTCTCGTACCTGATGACGCCTGCGCGCTCGACGGTCGGCCGAGTCCGACTCCGCCCGAGCGAGATCGCGCACGCCGCGGCAGTCTCCGAGGTCGCGGACGCCCTGCTCGCACGCCCCGAGCAGAGCGCCGAAGCGTGCGCGTGCGCGTCGGGTGTCTACCGTCGCGCGGGCCGAACGACGGACGCTATCGCGGCGGCGGAGCGCAGCCTCGCGTTCGGGGAGTCGTACATGGGGCTGACGATGCTCGCGCTCGGCAAGCGCGTCGCAGGCGACTTCGACGGCGCGCACGCCGCGTTCGAGCGCGCGAAACGGATCGCGCCTGGTTCCGCGCTCACCATCGACGCCGACCTCGGGCGGATCGCGTGGGAGGCCGGTGATCTCGTCGGCGCGCGACAACGCTTCGAGCACGTCCTCGCTTCCGGAACGAACGACACGCAGCTCGAGGTCGCGTCGCAGTGGCTACGTCACGCGACCGCCGCCAATGTCACCTCGTCGTGGAGCGCCCCACACGACCCCTCGCGCCTCGTGAAGAGCTGGGCGACAGGAACGATGCGGATCGTCGATCGGGCCGGGGCAGACCACGAGACCCGGCTCGGCCGCCCGCTCCACCCGGACGACACCGTGCTCATCCCGACGCCGACGGTCGGGTGGTTGCCAGACCCGACCGACGCGACGGTCAACGTCATGCGGGACTTCGCCGACGAGGAGGAGTCGGTCGTACGCATCAGTGTCTCCCACCTCGAGGCGCCCTCGGTGCGCTTGGCCTTCGCGTGGACGCTCGGCCACGACGATCCCGCGAGGATCCCCTACGAGGCGGGCAAGATCCCAAACAATCCCGATCCGCGAGAGCCCTGGGATCACGTGCCCTTCGTGCTCTGGCGCTACGAGGGTGTCACCCCGGTCCGCGCGCTTCCCCCTCCTCCCCCCGACGTCGACGCAGCCGTGAGCGCGCTGGCGTCGCGTCCCTATCACCTCCCACGTTGGTGGGAGCTCGCGCGTCCGGTCGGAGAGAGCCTCGGCCCGACACGCGGCCGCGAGCTCGCGGCCGCGATGGTCCACTCACGCGCGCCGCGGCCCGTTGGCGTAGCGCCGTGGACTTGGCTGCAGCGGCGACAGGTGGCCGCGGCGCTGCTCATCGCGCACGTCGATACGTCCGCGGCGGGCGAAGGCTGGTCGACCCTCGAAGCAATCCTCTGCGGCCCGCACGATTGGTGCGTAGACGCCGCGATCCTGGCAGCGGTCGAGCTCGCCCTCGACCGCCCGTTGCTCGAGCCGCTCGTCCGATTGACCCTCGAAGCCTTGCTCGATTTCGCGCCCAGCGAAGGGCACGTCTGCTGGATGGACACCTTCGCGACCGCCTACCCCCGCCTGCCGCGGACGCCGAGACATCTCCGCGACCGATGTGACGCCCATTGGCGGCAGCGATACGCTGACGACGACGGCTGAGGCCCTCGAGGCAGCGTCCTCGCGGGAGGAGCCGGAGGACGAGCCAGAGGGAGGCAGAGCTCAGTTGGGCAGAACCGAGGTCAGTCGGGCCAGATCGGGTGCATCGGCGCGGTGCCCGCGGGCTCCGTCAGCACGGTCTCCGACGCCAGCGCGTCGGCGAGGTCGGCCTCGGCCCACTTCGCCGCCACGCCCGCCGGGATGACGAAGGGCAAGAGCAGGTTGCGGTCGGACGCGAGCCCGCGCCCGTAGTCGCCCGTCTCGCGCGTCGCCGCGACCCAGGCGCGGGAGACGAAGCGCGCGCGCTCCGTCATGCTCCCCGGCGCGACGCGGGGGTCGAGCGCCGTGAGGTAGAGCGCGCCGAGCCCCTCGCCCACGTCGACGATCTCGACGAAGCGCCCCTGGTGCGGGAAGTCGATCACGCCCGACGTGGTGATCTCCCAATAGCCCGACCCGGGCGCGCCGGCGCACCGGCCCTGGGTCGCTTCGCGCGCGCTCCCATCGCCGCAGATCGCGCGCACCTGGTGCCGGTGGTTGTGCCCCGCGAGGTGCGCGATGACCACGCCGCTCTCCGCGAGCAACGTGCGGAACGCCGTCGTGGTGACCGGCTCGTTCGGCGTCGGCACCCAGCGCTCCCAGATGTCGACGAGGACCGGGCTCGACTCGATGAAGCTCCGGAACATCGCGAGCGCGGGCTCGACGACCAGGTCTTCGGAGGCCTGGTGGCTCACGACGAGGAGCGCGACCTCGTCCTCGGCCGCGCGCGCCAGCTCCGCCTCGATGAACGCGATCTGGTCGTAGCGGGGATCGCCGTGGCAAGGCTCTCCGCCGACCATGCACCCGACGAAGGGTCGAGCGAGGATGCCCTCGGCGCCGCCCTCGACGGGTCCGAGCGCGAGCGCGAGCACGCGGAGCGCCGGGCCCGCGTCGACCGTGTACCAGCCGCCCGCGGGCGACGTCGGATCCTGATCGCGGATCGCCTCGCAGCGCGTGATGTCCTCGGCGCTCGGACCGCTCGGGCCGACGAACGCGGCCATGTACGTGCAGACGTCGAGGAACTCGCGCGAGGCGTCGGCGACCACCTCGGTCTCCGGGAGCCGCGCCAGCGCCGAGCGGCGGTAGGGCAAGAGGTCCAGGTCGAAGGCGTCCGGATCGACGGTGAAGATCGCGCGCTGCTCGGGCGGCAGCCAACCGCGATGAAGCGTCCCCGTGCCCACGCCGGGCAAGGTCAGCCCGACCAGGCTGAGCAGCGGCGCGAGCGCTTCGAGCGCTTCATCGTCCCCGTTGACGTCCACGATGAGGCCGGGCGGGAAGTTGCCGTTGACGAGGATGTCGTGGTTGCCCGCGACGTTCAGCCACGGCACCCCCGAGGGGACGCCTGCCATCACGATCGGGTCGTAGGGATCGTTGTTCGGGCCGGGCACCACGTCGTTGCGCTCGCCGCTGTCCGTGCTCATGACGCCGCCGTTCATGAAGGTCGTGAACCACTCGAGCTCGTTCTGCTGCGCGTTCTCGATGGCGTCGCCGACGACGTAGACGTAGTCGAGCGGGCGCCGCTCGTGGAAGGCCCGGACGTTGCGCATCAGCGCGTCGCCGAGGTGCGGCGCCATCTCCGCCCATGGGCGATACGCCGGCAGCCCGCCCGCGTTGTTCTTGGGCATCAGCGCCGGCGAGTCCTGGTCGACGTATTGCGGGTCGCCGAAGACGAAGGCGTAGTGCACGGAGCGCGCGGCCTCTGGCAGCGCGCCCGGCGTCCAGCTCACGCTGGCTCCGAGCGGGAGCTGGTCGCGCAGGGTGTGCGGCTCGCCGGGCTGCGGATGAAGGCGTCCGAACTCGTTCGGGGGCACGCGCGACATGCCGCGCTCGACGTAGAGGTGGTAGCCGTAGCGCGGCTGGTAGGTTTCGCGCAGCGTCGTCACGACGAGCGTGGGCTCGCCCGCGTAGTCCTCATCGAAGTCGGGATCGACGGGCAGGGGCTCGACCGGCTCGACGTAGGCGTCGACGTCCGCGTCGTCCACGCCCGCGTCGTCGACGCCGGTGTCGGGGGTCATCATGTCGTCGTCACCACAGCCCACGGCGACGAGAAGCGAAAGAATGATGAGGGTTCGCACGGACCCAGGCTGTCACCAAAACGACACCATTGAGAAACAAAATTCGATCAACCGTCACCGAGCGTCACGAGCGCATGGCTGCTCAGTTGCTCGCGAGGTCGATCTCTCGGACGCGCGCGGCTCCCCGGAAGACCACGAAGAGCCGGGGCCGCGCCTCCCCCACCGCGCGCTCGAGGCGCAGCTCGAGCTCGCCGCCCCCTGCCGACCAGTAGTGGCGCGCCTGGCCGTCGCGGAGGAAGCAGGGCGCGTCCTCCGCGCGCTCGAGCGCCGCCACGCAGGCGGCGTCCGCGCCACGGAATCGACCCGCGTGCTCTCGGCCGAACGCTGCGCGGAGGCCGCGGAGCGCCGAGACGTAGGCGCCGCCCCAGCCGTGATCTTCCGCGAGCTCGGCCCGGACTTCACACACTCGCCCCTCGCAGAACCGCAGCATCACCTGCGCGGGGAACCCAGGGTCGCGCGCCGCGCCGCTGCAGCGGGCCAGCGGCTCGCCGCCCCGCACGTCCTCCCACCGATGCCCCGCGGTGCGGCATGCGCGGCGCGCGCGAGCCACCGGCCACGCGAAGTGAAACCCGGCGAGCTCCGTCGGCGCCTGCAGCTCGCTCCCCGCGGGCGGCGCGCTGCCCTCGGGTCGTAGGTGGGGCGTCCCGTCACGCTGCGCCGCAGCGCCGACCGTGACGCCGAACGCCAAGGTGAGCCCCCAGATCCGACACGCCCACGACATCCCCTCCACGGTGTCCCAATCGAGACCGTTGCGCACGAAATCGGCAACCCCGGTCGCCCCTCGACAGCCGCTGGCGCGACTGGGCGGTGCGCGCTCGACCGAATCGCCCTGTCCCAAACGCGCGCTCGACATCCCGGCTCCGACGAGCTCATCCGTCACCCCCCAGCCGGCCACGTTCGAACCGCATTCGCCGGGAAAATCACGCGTTCATGTGAGACAAAGCACGCGGGATTCGCGCGTGATTGCGCCGCCCCTGTACGAAAATGTCACAAGCCGGTGGTCCACCCGCGCACGGCGTGCAAGCTTCGCCGCATGACTCGGATTGGTGTGGTGTGCGCGCTGATCGCCGCCCTCGGCTGCGGTTCTTCTCATACGGCGATGGACCACGACGGCGGTGACACGCCGGTCGACGCGGGTCCGGCGCCCATCGAGCGCGACGCGGGCCCCGTGGCGACGGACGGTGGTGGCCTCGTGTGCGAGGGTGACGAGCGGCGCACCTCGCTCGTCTATTACGGGACGCTCGAGCCCACGGCGATGCCGCTGACGGCTGGTCAGATCCTGGCGATCGGCTCGCTGAGCGGGTGCACGGGCACCTTCATCAACGACAACTGGGTGCTCACCGCGAAGCATTGCCGCGCCCGCACCGGCGCGCGCTTCTGTGTCGGCGCCAACCCCGCCAGCCCCAACATCTGCTTCCAGGCCGTCGAGGTCCGCGACCATCCGTCGCAGGACATGACCCTGCTGCGCGTGGACGCCCCCGCGTCGAGCCGCGCTCCCACGCTCGAGCCGATCCCGATCAACACCGTCATGCTCGACAACACCTGGATCGGCGTGACCGCGGAGGCCGCCGGCTACGGCCAGCAAGAGAACGGCCGGAGCGGCGAGCGGAAGTTCACCGCGCAGCCGATCGACGGCTTCGAGCGGCCGGAGTTCGTCGTGATCAACGGCGAGGGCACGCGCGGCGTCTGCTTCGGAGACTCTGGCGGGCCCGTGATGATCCTCGCGGCGGACGGCACGATCCGGGTCGCCGGCGCCCTCTCCTGGGGCGATCCGAGCTGCGTCGGTCGGGACCGCTACTCGCGGACTGACATCGCGGTCACGTGGATCGAGTCGTTCACCGGCCCGACCGTCGTCGAAGGCGGTCGTTGCGGGACGCTGACCGCCGAGGGTCGCTGCGTCGGCAACACCGCGGTCTACTGCCAGGACGACATGCTCGTCTCGGATCGTTGCTCGGGCGCCTGCGGCTGGAGCGGCGCCGACGAGGGTTACCGCTGCATCGAGGGCGCCGACCCGTGTGGAGGCCTCGACGCTTCGGGCGCGTGCGAGGGCAACGTGGCGCGCTGGTGCGAGCGCGGCCAGATCCGCCAGCGCGACTGCGGGTCGTGCGGCGAGGTCTGCGGCAACGTCCCCGAGGTGGGCGGCGCCTACTGCCGCCCGGACGCCTGCGCGGGCCTCGACTACCTCGGCCGCTGCGATGGCGACACGGCGGTCTGGTGCGACGAGAATGGCACCGTCCAGCAGCGCGATTGCGCGCGTCGTGGCCTCCGCTGCGACTTCGTGAACGACTCGATCGGGTACTTCTGCACGCGCTGAGAGCACCTCACGGAAGCTCGCACGACGAAGCCCCGGCGACCTCGCCGGGGCTTCGCTCGTCCGTCGAACGCGATCGTCGGTCTCGTCTCACGATCGGATCCCGGACTCCGCAGGTGGCCGCTTGGGCTCACACGCTTCGCGAAAAAGGCCCCGTCGATTCCGACGGGGCCTTTTTCGTGTCTGAGTGCGACGCCTTCAGTAGTCGAAGTCGTCGTCGCCGCCACGGCGCCGACGGCCACCGCCGCCACCACCGCCGCCGCCGCCGCCGCCCTCGAAGCGCTTCTTGCGGCGGCCATCGAACCCGGGCTTGCCGCCGAAGTCACCACCCGCGGCGCGGTGATCGACAGGAGGGGGCGGGCCACCGAAGCGGCCGCCGCCCGGGCGGCCGCCGCCGGGGCCACCGCCGCCATAGCCGCCTCGGTCGCCACCACCGCCATAGCCGCCTCGGTCGCCGCCGTAACCACCGCGGCCACCGCCACCGCCGCCGTCACGGTCGCCGCCAAAGCGACGCGGAGGACCACCGCCGCCACCGGGGCGGTCGCCGCGGGGGCGCTCGGTCGCGACGTCGACGCGAAGTCGACGTCCGCCGAGGCTCGCGCCGTCCATGGCGTCACGGCCTGCGATCGCCTCGGCGTCGCTCGAGAAGGTCACGAACCCGAACCCTCGGCTGCGACCCGTCTCTCGATCCGTCACGACCTTCGCGTCGACGACCTCACCGAAGGGCGCGAACGCCTCCCGCAACTCGTCGTCGCTCGTGGACCAGGGGAGCCCCCCCACGAAGAGCTTGTTCGACACTTCCTTCTTCTCCTATTTCGACTCTCTCGTGCGATCGCTGCTTCGCCGGAACCAGGAGAAGAGCTCTTCGCGTGACCCACGACACTTGGACCGATCCAGTTTTTACCAGGATTCCGCCGCGCTGGCCAGGGGATCCCGCCGGATACCCCGCGGGGACCGGGCGCCGCAGGCAACGCCGAGCCCCGAACGCCCCCAGCCACGGTCGGTCGGGCGCTGGCGAGCGCGGTGGGCGACCTCAACGCACACCCTGACAACTCGGGCAAAAGTAGGTCGATCGCCCGTCCTCTCCCTGGCGTCGCATCCGCACGAGCTCACCACAGACGAAGCACGGCTCACCGCTGCGTCGGTACACCCAGAGCCGTCCCCCCTCGCCTCGCCGGGTCACTCGAGGGCCTGGTCCGAGGTTCCGCGCGAGGAGGACCCGGCCGCGCTCGATCAGAGCGCGCAGCGCCGCCTCGTCGTGAGCACCCACGGGACCGAAGGGGTCGAGGCGCTCCAGGAAGAGCAGCTCGGATTTGTAGACGTTGCCGATGCCGCTCACGAGCGCCTGCCGCATCAAGGCGACCCCGAGCGGGCACGCTGACTCCGAGCGGAGCCGGCGCACGGCCTCGTCGACGTCGAACGCGGCCTCGAGGAGATCGGGCCCGAGCGCGGGCAGCGCCCCATCGCCGCGCACGATGCGAGCCGTCGCGAGGTCGAAGCCGACCGCGATGGTCCGCGTCGGGGGCGCGCCGTCGGACAGACCTTCGGTGGTGGCGAGGATGGCGACGCTCATCCTCGTGGGGGGATGACGCCAAGGCTCTCCGGGCGCGTAGACGTGCCAGCTCCCGCGCATCCGCAGGTGCGAGTGGAGGCTGCGACCGTCGCTCAGATCGATGAGCAGGTGCTTGCCGCGCGCGCGGACGTCGGCGACCACGCCGCCCTCGAGCGTCCCCTCGATCCCCGGGTGCTGGAAGACGAAGCGGAGCACCCGCCGCCCCACCAGCGCCGCGTGGAGGCGCCTCGCGGCGCGGTGGACGGTGTCGCCCTCGGGCACCCGCGGAGCATGGAGCCACTGGGCAGCGGCGTCATGCCGATCTGCCGCCGCGGCCGCGTCACGGCGCCTCGATGAGGCTCGTCGCGATCGGGATGATCGACCACGTGATCATCGAGCGCGCCTGCTCGCGCGTCGTCATCGTCTGCCGACGAGCGCGTCCGTTCACCCACACGTAGCGGCGCAGCTCGCCGTCGTTGTCGCTCGCCACGTAGAGCTCGTCGCGGCCGTCGCCGTCGAGATCCGCGAGCACGGACGCATGCTCGAAGCCACCGCTGTCGCGGTCGATGCTCTCGGCGCTCCACATCGCGCGGGGGTTCGCGCCCGGACGCAGGATCCACAGGCCCTGGCTGAAGCTCGCGACGACCATCTCCTTCTTGCCGTCGCCGTCCACGTCGCCGACCGTGATGAAGCGCGTGAGGTGGTCGCCCTCGATGCGCGCCACCACGACGCCCTGGTCGGGCGGCGTGTCGTGATCGTAGCGCCGGATCTCGACGGGCTCGACGACCCGCAGCCCGCCTTCGCCGCGCTCGGTGAGCCCCTCGACCGCGACGTAGAGCTCGTCGCGCCCATCGCCGTCGACGTCGCCGACGTAGATCTCCTTGGCGTGGCGGTTGCCCAGGTCGGCGACGATGGTGCTCTCGAGCCCGCGGCTCGGCACGTAGCGGACGACCTCGCCAGACTGCCCGCCCCCGCGGGTGTGGTTCGGCTCGCTCGGCGTGGCGTAGACCTCGACCACGCCGTCGCCGTCGAGGTCACCGAGCTCGATCTCGTGCACGAAGATGTCGCGGCGCTTCGGCGTCTGCTGGACGGTCCACTGCCCGTCCTCGCCGAGGCGCGCGAAGGCGACCACGCCCTGATCGTGCGTCGCGATCGCGAGGGCCGGCCGACCGTCCCCGTAGAGGTCGCCGACCTCGACGTCGCGCATCCGGTCGAAGCGACCCCCGAAGGACTCGCTCCAGATGGTGCTCGCCGTCCAGCCCGAGGCGCCGCGCGTCCAGAGCTTCACGTGCGCGCCCATGCCGCCGATCGTGAGGATGCCCGGCGTGCCGCCCGGCGGGACGAAGGGCATCGCCTTGTGAAAGACGTTGCTGTCGGGGTCGGTGATCACGTCGGCGACGCGCCACTCGCCGCCGCTACGGACGATCATCTCGAGCCGCGCCGGCGCGGGCTGTACCCACTGACCGGCCTCGTTCTGGCTGAAGGGCGAGTAGCCGACGAGCAGCCCGTTCGGCAGCGCGTCGGGGACCGCGAGCGGGTCGGCGACGCGCGCCGCGGGCTCGCCGCCCATCGCCGAGGAGCTGGTCGCCTCCGTGGGGGTCGGCGGCTCGGCGGGCTGAGAGGGGGTCTC
Organism: Myxococcales bacterium; assembly: GCA_019637115.1. Lineage (GTDB taxonomy): Bacteria > Myxococcota_A > Polyangia > Polyangiales > Houyiibacteriaceae > JACKEH01. Next base: position 13,514 of record JAHBWH010000030.1, read on the forward strand.
GTTGGAGCTGCCGCAGGCGGCGCCGAGGAGCGCGAGGGCGCTGGTGAGGATCCGGAATCGCTCGAGGCTCATGGGGTGGGCAGTACCAACGCGGGATCGGCAGCGCAACGTGAACGAAGTTTAGTAGTCCCCTGCCCCTGCCCTTGCCCGTGCCCTTGCCCTGTGTTCCGTCCTTCCTTCCCCCTGTCTTGCCTTCCCTGCCCCTCCCTTCCCTCCCCCTGTCTTGCCTTCCCTCCCCCTGTCTTGCCTTCCCTCCCCCTGTCTTGCCTTCCCTCCCCCTGTCTTCCCGTCTTCCCTCCGTCTTCCCTCCGTCTTCCCTCCGTCTTCCCTCCGTCTTCCCTCCGTCTTCCCTCCATCTTCCCGCCGTCCCTCCCCCTGCCTTCCCTCCGTCCCGTCCCACCCCCCTGCTCTTCCGTCGCTCCCCTGTCTTCCCCTGTCTTCCCCTGTCTTCCCCTGTCTTCCCCTGTCCTTGCCCTCGCGAAGGCCGAGCGGGGTGGAGACTCGGGACCGGTGGGCAAGGGTTCGAACGGCGTTGGGGCTCGGGGGGGAAGTGGGGTGAATGGGGGCAGGGAACTCCGGGGCAAGGGCAAGGGCAAGGGCAGGGGCAGGGGACCGCATGCGCTGCTCCACGTCGAGAATTTGACCCCCCACCCCCACCCAGCTACCCGAAGGGGTCATGCGGCGGCTCGGGCGAAGGGGCGCCGCATCGAAACCCCGCGAATCGGCGGGCATGCGAGGGCGACATGAGCAATACCGCGACGGTGCCGGGCGAGGTGCCGATGAGTGACGAGCAGCGCGTGGCTGGCGGCCCCGCGATCGAGCGAGAGACCGCGAAGGCGAGCCGGAGCCCCAAGCAGCTCGTGCTCCTCCTGCTGAAGATCGCTTTCAGCGTCGCGATGCTCGTCGTGGTCTTCCGCAAGGTCGTCCTGCGCGAGGGCGCCGCGGATCTCGGCGCCCGCCTCGCGAACCTCCACTGGGGCTGGATCGCGGCGGCCGTCTCGATGCAGCTCGTCGCCATCGTCTTCGCGACCTTCCGCTGGCGGGCGCTCCTCGGCGGCCAGGGCATCCGGCCCCGCTGGGGCTTCCTCGCCGGCTCGATCATGATCGCCCGCTTCTGGGGCGCCTTCACGCCCGGCGGCTTCACCGGCTTCGGCGGCTGGCGCATCTACGACGTCGCCAAGCACACGGGCAAGGTCGCCCGCGCGGCGGCCACCATCGGCACCGAGACGCTCCTCGGGCAGACCGCGATGGGCGTCGTCGTGATCGCGGGCACCCTCTTCTTCGGCGCCGCGTTCGTCGGCACGAGCGGCGTCTGGACGATCGTCGCGGTCTTCAGCGGCATCATCCTCGCCGCGATCACCCTGCTCGCGAAGCCCGCGCTCTTCCGCCTCGTCGCGCGCTTCTTGCCCCGGAAGATCGCGATCCGCGTCGAGACGCTGGTCGACGCCATCTGCGCTTACGAGGGCAAGGGCCTCCTGCTCGCCAAGGCCTTCGCGCTCGGCGTCGGCGTCCACGCCTTCAACGGCCTGATCTACGTCTGCGCCGCGCAGGCGCTCGGCGTCGAGCTCGGCGTCGGCCAGGTCTTCTTCGCCTCGAACATCCAGATCCTCGCGACGCTCCTGCCGGCCTCGATCAACGGCATCGGCCTGCGCGAGACCACCGCGGTCGCGCTCTACACGAGCCCGGCCATCGGACTGCCGCTCTCGGTGGCGGTGCTCATCCCGGTCGTCGGCTTCGCCTGCGAGATGTTCGTCTCGTCCTTCGGCGGGCTCGTCTTCCTGACGCGCCGCAGCGGCTACGCGCCCGTCATCGAGGTCGACGACCCCGACCGCGAGGCCGCCGTGCACGCGTCCATCCCCGACGTCCCCGAGGCGGAGTGGCCGCGGCGGCTGCGCGGCCTGACGCTCGGCCTCGGCGGCGGGCTCGTCGGTGGCTTCCTCGTCGGCGTGGTCGAGGCGCTCGTCGTGCTCGCCGGCGCGAACGGCACGGTCGCTTTCCGCGTCGTGCCCTACGGCGCGGCGGTCTACGCGATCTTCTTCGGGCTCGCAGGCGGCGGCATGGGCCTCGTGCTCGCGTGGAGTGGCCGCTGGATGAAGCGAGAGGCGGCCCCCGAGGCGGAGACTTTCGCGCGCACCGCGGCGTTCTTCGCGGCCACCGCCGCCTTCGCGCTCGGCGCGTTCCGGATCCGCCGCGACGTCTTCGCCGAGGAGTTGGTCTGGAAGAGCCTCGGCGGCCTCGGCGTGCTCGTGGGCTGCCTCGTGGCCGCGACCGCGATCTACCTCGGGCTCTTCTTCGGCCTACGCGCGCTCGCGCGTGTCGGCGCGAAGGGCGAGCGGCCGGGGCTGCTCCTGCGCGGCTTCGGCGCGCCCGCGCTCGTCGCGGCGCTCCTCGGCGTGCTCGCGGGCGTCAGCGCGGCCCAGGGCGGCGTGCCCCTCGTCGACCGCAACCCGAGCACCGCGACCGCGCCCGAGGGCGCCGGCAACGTGCTCTTCATCGTCGTCGACACCCTCCGCGCCGACCACCTCCCGGCATACGGCTACCAGAACAACCGCACGCCGAACCTCGACGAGTTCGCGCGCGATGCGATCCGCTTCGACCAGGCCTTCGCGCCCGCGAGCTGGACGCGCCCAAGCTTCGCCTCGATCCTCACGGGCCGCCTACCCTCGAGCCATGGGGTGATGGCCAAGCCCGACGCGCTCTCCGACGAGCTCGTCACCATGCCCGAGGTCTTCGGCGAGCACGGCTGGGAGACGCGCGGCATCGCGACCAACTACAACGTCGCGCCCTACTTCAACTTCAACCAGGGCTTCGACCGCTACGAATACCTCGAGCCGAACTTCGTGCTCGGCGCGGACGACGCCGCCGCGAAGCTCCTGCTCGTCCAGACGCTCAAGCGCGTCGTCGAGACGATCACCGCCAAGCTCGGCCACGTCGCGCCGGGCAGCGCCTACCAGGACGCGCCGGCGGTGAACGCGCGCATCCTCGACTGGCTCGACGCAGGCACGGAGGGCGGGCGCCCGTTCTTCCACTTCGTCGGGTACATGGACCCGCACGATCCGTACTACCCGCACCCCTACGACGGAACCGGCTACAGCCGCGCGGCGAACCAGCGCCCGCGGCCCGAAGAGGCGCCGCGGCTGCGCGCGCTCTACGACGGCGAGATCGAGTTCTGGGACGAGCACTTCGGCCAGCTCGTCGCGGAGCTGAAGCGGCGTGGGCTCTACGACGACCTCACGATCGTGATCACGTCGGACCACGGCGAGGAGTTCTGTGATCACGGCGGCTTCTGGCACGGCGTCACGCTCTACGACGAGCAGGTGCGCATCCCCCTCTTCGTGAAGCTCCCGCGCGGCGAGCAGGCGGGCACGACGGTGCGCCACTGGGTGCAGCTCATCGACCTGATGCCGACGCTCCTCCAGCGCTTCGACCTCCCCGTCCCCGAGGGTGTCCAAGGCGGCAGCCTCTTCCGCGGCACCGACCTCGTCTACGCCGAGGAGAGCCACGAGGGCAACGTGCTCGAGAGCGTGCGCGAGCGCCGGGGCACGGACGAGTGGAAGATCATCACCGCCAACCCCGGCAACCCGCGCGGGCTCGAGCCGCTGGAGGTCTACCGCGTCGACCTCGACCCGGGCGAGCAGCAGAACGTCGCCGAGGTCGAGCGCGAGGCCACCGTGCGCCTGATGGAGAGCCTCGTCGCTGCTGGCCAGCGCGCCCGCGAGGGCCGCGTCGAGAGCGAGACGGTCGACCTCACGGGCGAAGCCGCCGCGCGCCTCCAGGCCATCGGCTACATGGAAGACGAGTAGCTCGGGGGCGACCCGGACGCCGCTGTGGACCCGGACCCGGAGAGTTTTTTGAGCCGGACGTGTGCAGCAAGGGTACTGACCCACCATGCGGACAGCGGGATTGGTGGGGCTCCTGTGCATCTTCGCGTGCCAAGGGGCGATCGAGGACCCGGGGGGTAGCCCTGGCGCTGGACCGGGCCCGGGGGGCCGGGCCTGTCGTGACGGGGACGCCGTGGTCCTCGGGTCGGCCCCGATGCGCCGCCTCACGGCGGTCGAGTGGTCGAACACGCTGCGAGATCTGCTCGGTCGCCTCCCGCCCGAGCTCCCGAGCCTACCCCCGGACGGCACGTCGCCCGGCTCGTTCGAAAACGAGGCGCTCGCCCTCGGGCCCTCGGACGTCCACGTCTCTCGATGGGAGCAGGCCGCCTTCGCCGCAGGCGAGCTGGTCGCGACCGATCCGACGACGCGAGCGGCGCTCGTGCCCTGCGGCGAGGCCGAGGCGGGCTGCGCGCGGCGCTTCGTCGAGTCGTTCGGCCGGCGCGCGCTCCGGCGCCCGCTGACGAGCGAAGAGGTCGGTCGCTACACCACCTTCTTCGAGGCGCAGCGGGCCGAGATCGACTTCGACGCCGCCATCCAGCTGACCGTCTCGGCGTTCTTGCAGTCGCCGCAGTTCCTCTATCGCTTGGAGCTCGGCGCCGACGCAGGGCGCGGCGGCCACGTGCCGCTCACCCCCCACGAGGTCGCGAGCCGCCTCTCGTACCTGCTCTGGGAGAGCATGCCCGACGACGCCTTGCTCGCGGCCGCCGACGCTCGCGAGCTGCAGACGCCGGCCCAGCTCGCCGCGCAGACGCGCCGGATGCTCGCCGACCCGCGCGCCCGCGCCGCGACCCGCGACTACTTCCGCCAGTGGCTCCACCTCGACCGCGTCGCGAGCGAGGCGAAGCTCCCGGAGGTGGTGCCCGAGTGGTCCCCCGCCGTGGCCGCCGCCGCGCGCGAGGAGTCCCTCCGCTTCGCCGAGCACGTCTTCTACGAGGGGAGCCTCTCGGACCTCTTCACGAGCCGCACGGGCTTCGTCCCGCCCGAGCTCGCCTCGATCTACGGCGTCGCCCCCTCGAGCGAGGCCATCGAGCTCCCCCCCGAGCGCGCCGGCATCCTCACCCGCGTCGGCTTCCTCGCGGGCGAGGCCCGCGAGGCCAACGGCTCCCCGCCGCTGCGCGGCGTCTTCGTCCTCAGCCGCCTCCTCTGCGCGAACATCGGCGCGCCGCCCGCGGACGCCGACACCTCGCCCCCGCGCGTCGACGAGACGATGGGCCCGCAGACCAACCGCATGCTCTTCGAAGAGCGCACGTCCCCGGCGGCCTGCCAGTCGTGCCACGAGCGCATCGACGGCATCGGCTTCGGCTTCGAGAACTACGACACCGCCGGCCGCTTCCGGACGACCGACAACGGCCTCCCCGTCGACGCCGTCGGGTACGCGATCGGGATCGGGAACGACGGCATCTACGACGGCGCGGTCGAGCTCCAGCAGCTCTTCGCCGAGAGCCCGGTCGTGCACGACTGCGCAGTCCAGAAGTACTTCGTCTACGCCCACGGGCGCCCGACCGAGCGCGAGGACGCCTGCCACCTGCAAGGGCTCCAGCGCGCCTTCCGCGACTCCGGCGGCGACCTCGACGAGCTCCTCGTGCACATGGTGACCCGCCCCGAGTTCCTGCTTCGCCCCGAGATCACGGAGGGAGAGTGATGCCCAAGCTCGACCGTCGACGTTTCCTGACCGCGCTCGGCCTCGGCGCCGGCTCCCTCTACCTCCCCTCCGTGATCGGTCGCGGCAGCCGCGCCGCCGCGCAGGCCGCGCCGCCGACCCGGATCGCCTTCTTCATCACGCCGCACGGCATGGTCCCGCCGACGTGGCAGATGCGCGACCCGGGCTCGCTCGCGACCGACCACGAGCTCGACCTGCGCGGGCTCGCCGAGAGCGACTTCAGCCGCACCTTCCAGCCGCTCCACTCGCTCCGCGACAAGCTGCTCATCCTCGACAACCTGACGATGGCGACCTCGATCGCCGAGTCGAAGCGCGTGCGCAACGGCAACGGGCACGACGGCAACGAGCACCACCTCGGGCAGGCGCATCTGCTGACGAGCACGTGGTCGGTGCAGCGCTCGGGCTCGACCGCGATCGGCGGCGGGCGCAGCCTCGACCTGACGATTGGCGACGCGGTCGGCGTGCCGGGGCGCTTCGCGAACCGCATCTACGGCTTCCGCCATCAGCACCCCTACAGCTTCGCGGCGGCCAATGAGCCCGCGCCGCGCGAGGAGAGCCCCTCGGCAGCCTTCCGCGATCTGATGGGCTTCCTCCCCTCGGGGCCGAGCGAGCCGAGCGAGCCGGCGCCCCCGACGCGCGCGGAGCGCCTCCGCGCCGCGCGTGGCAGCGTGCTCGACTTCGCCGCCGGCGAGTTCGAGCGCACGGCACCGCGGCTCTCGCGCGAGGATCGGCAGAAGCTCGAGCGGCACCGGCAGCTCATCCGCGACCTGGAGCTCTCTTTCGGCGGGCCAGGGGGCGGGAGCGGCCCGGTGGGCCGCGCGTGCGACCCGAACGTCACGCTCGAGGGCAACGCGCTGCGCCAGTTCGCGCGCCTGACCGCTCTCGCGTTCAGCTGCGACGTCACCCGCGTCGTCACCTACGTGACCGGCCACCTGCAGAACGCGGACTTCGGCGCGCCGAGCCACCTGAACATGCACCAGGACATCGCGCACAACTCGACGTCCGACGCGGGCGGCTACAGCCCGACGATGGCCGAGCACATGACGAACTACAACCGCGCGTACGCGGCGCAGTTCGCGACCTTTCTCCAGGAGCTCGACTCGGTCCCGGAAGGGGACGGCACGTTGCTCGATCACACGGTCGTCGTGTGGTGCACCGAGCTGAGCACCGGGACGCACTGGCGCGACCGGATGCCGCGCGTGCTCGCGGGCGGCGCAGGCGGCTACTTCCGAACGGGCCGATACGTCTATTACGCGCCGACGAACGTCTCGCCCTTCAGCTGGGGTCGCCCCACCGACGTCGGACCCGCCGAGTCGCACCTCCACGTGAGCCTCATGCACGCGATGGGTATGCGCGATCGCGACAGCTTCGGGCTGTCGCAGATCGAGGATCACAACGGAGCGACGATCTCGCTGCGCGGCCCGCTGCCGCGGCTGACCTGAGCGCCGTGCGGTCCCTCGCGCTCTTCTTCTTCGGCGCGCTGCTCGGCTGCGGCGGCGCGGTGGCCGAGCCGGACGGCGCTGTCGTGGACGCTGCGCCCTTCGACGCCGGCCCGCTCGTCGACGCCGCGGGAGGCGACGCAGCAGGCGACGCGGCGGGCGACGCCGCGAGCGATGTCGGCGAGGCGTGCTCGTGCCCCGCCTTCGAGCGCTGCGAGGACGCGACGTGCGCGTGTGATGACGACGCCCTCTGCGGGACCCGAGGTCGCGCAGGCTTCCCGCTGGTGCCCCCAGCGGCGAGGGCGCTCGTCGCTGACGGGGAGGTCGTCCGCGACGAGGTGACCGGCCTCGTGTGGCAGCGCACGACCGACGGGACGCCGCGCACCTTCGAGGCCGCGCGGGCGTATTGCGCCGCCCTCACGCTCGGAGGTCGCACCGATTGGCGGCTCCCTGCGCGCGTCGAGCTCGTGACCATCCTGGACGCCGAGCGCACGCCGAGCCTCGACGTCGACGCCTTCCCCGCCCCCATCGCCGACTACCACTGGACGGCCTCCAGGCCCGCTGGCGCCCCCGACGCGGCCTTCGCGATCTACTTCGGCCAGGGCGAGACCGTCGTGGCCGCCGCCGACGTCGCGGGCGCACACGTCCGCTGCGTCGCGGGCGAGCGCGGCCCCGTGCCAGCCTCGCGCGTCGCTGAGGGGCTGGTCCACGACGAGGCGACGGGCCTCGCCTGGGACCGCGAGCACGCCGAAGGGCTGACCTTCGCCGAGGCCGAGACCCGCTGCCAGGCGCGCGGCGCCCGGCTGCCCAGCCTCTACGAGCTCCACGATCTCGTCGACGAGGCCCGACAGGCCCCCGCCGCCGACACCGCGCGCTTCCCTGACTTCCCAGCGGCGCCCTTCTGGTCCACGACGCCGCGCGACTTCGGCGAGATCCTCGCGTGGGTCGTGAGCTTCGACCGGGGCGAGAGCGCGCTCCTCGAGCTGGGGCGCGAGGCAGCCGTCCGCTGCGTCCGTTGAAGGATGGCACGACGGTGCTTTGCGTCCCCCGGCCCGATCCGCTACACAGGCCGCCCTACCCAGCCGAGACCGAACGTCCAGCCAGGAACGAACGAGCCCCATGTATCGCTGCCAGCTCTGCAACACCGTCCAACCGGCCCGCACCCCCTCGACCCTCGTGACGGTCGAGTCGCGCGCCGCCGAATACCCGAGCCGCCCCAAGGCCCACCGCATGCGCGTCAGCCGTAAGGGGAAGTCCTTCGACGATCCCGGCGGTGCCGGCTTCGAGATCGCCAAGGAGGCCATGGCTTGCCCCCGCTGTGCGGATGACTTCCTCCGCAAGCAGCAGGAGGCCGAGGCCGCCGGGTATTACGGCGACGAGGCCGACGCCTGAGGCATTCGGCTGGGTAGCCCCTCTCGACACGCCCCGTCGCGCACGCGCCGGGGCGTCGTCGTAAACGGCGCCCCGAACGCGCGCCGAGACCCTTCGAAAAGTGCCCCCGAGCGACCCCCGACGAGGGGGCTCCTACCCCGCCGCCGGGAAGCCGGCGCTTGACGCGAGGCGCATCCTCGGCTTCAAGAGCCTTCCCAACTCCCGCCCACCCGCTGGTCGGGCCTCCTCCCAGCCCCCAAGAGAGTCCACGTGAGCCGCTCCCTCGTCATCGTCGAGTCACCCGCGAAGGCCAAGACCATCGCGAAGTACCTTGGCGACGGCTATGTCGTCGAATCGTCCATCGGTCACATCCGCGACCTCGCCCGGCCGTCGGAGCTCGACAAGGAGCTGCGGGCCTCGAACGAGTACGTGAAGAACTACGCGGTGGACGTCCTCGACGACTTCAAGCCGCTCTATGTCGTCTCCGCCGACCGCAAGTCCCACATCGCTCATCTGAAGCGACAGCTCAAGGACTCCGACCAGCTCCTGCTCGCCACCGATGAGGATCGCGAGGGAGAGAGCATCGCCTGGCACCTGCTCGAGGTGCTCAAGCCGAAGGTCCCGGTCAAGCGCATGGTCTTCCACGAGATCACCAAGAAGGCGATCGTGGAGGCGCTGCAGCAGGTGCGCGACGTCGACGACCACCTCGTCGACGCGCAGGAGGCGCGCCGCATCCTCGACCGGCTCTACGGCTTCGCGATGAGCGACATGACGCGGCGCAAGGGCCGCGGGCGCAGCGCGGGGCGCGTGCAGAGCGTCGCGACGCGCATCGTCGTCGAGCGCGAGCGCGAGCGCATCGCGTTCCGCAAGGCGAGCTATTGGGATCTCGCGGGCGTCTTCGGCGAGCCGGACGTCACGGCCTCGCTCGTCGAGGTGGACGGCAAGCGCGTCGCCGAGGGGCGCGACTTCGGCCAGGACGGCAAGCTCCAGGGCAAGCGCGACGTCATCGTCCTCGACCAGACGCAGGCAGAGGCGCTCGCGAAGGCGCTGAAGGACCGCCCCTTCGAGGTCGCGAAGGTCGAGCGCAAGCCCTACACCCGCCGACCCGCCGCGCCCTTCACGACCTCCACGCTGCAGCAGGAGGCGGGGCGCAAGCTCCGATGGGGCGCGCAGCAGACGATGCGCACCGCGCAGCGCCTCTACGAGAACGGCTACATCACCTACATGCGTACCGACAGCACCTCGCTCTCGGACACCGCGATCCAGGCGGCGCGCAAGCAGATCGCCGCGCTCTACGACCCGGCCGACCTGCCTCCGCAGCCCCGCCACTACAAGAACAACGTCAAGAACGCGCAAGAGGCCCACGAGGCCATCCGCCCGGCAGGCGACGAGTTCCGCACGCCCCAAGAGCTCGCACGCGAGCTCAACGAGCAAGAGCTCAAGCTCTACGAGCTCATCTGGAAGCGCACCGTCGCGTCGCAGATGGCCGACCTCCGCGGTGAGAGCCTGATCGTCCGCATCGAGGGCAAGAGCGCGGACCAGCGCGCGACGGCCTTCGTCGTCCGCGGCAACACCATCACCTTCCCGGGCTTCCTCAAGGCCTACGTCGAAGGCAGCGACGACCCCGACGCCGAGCTCGAGAGCAAGGAGACCCACCTCCCGCCCTTCCAGGAGGGGCAGAAGCTCGTGGGCAAGCGCTTCGAGGCGGTCGGCCACGAGACGAAGCCGCCGGCCCGCTTCACGGAGGCGTCGCTCGTGAAGGAGCTCGAGCGCCTCGGCGTCGGGCGTCCCTCGACCTACGCGTCGATCATGGGCGTCATCCAGGACCGCGGCTACGTCTGGAAGCAGCGCGGCAGCGGGGCCCTCATCCCGAGCTTCAAGGCCTTCCAGGTCGTGCGCCTGCTCGAGGAGCACTTCGGCGACCTGGTCGACTACCAGTTCACGGCGCGGATGGAGGACGACCTCGACTCGATCGCGGCCGGCCAGGCCAAGCGCTCGAGCTACCTCAAGCGCTTCTTCCTCGGCGAGGGCGAGCGCGCGGGGCTCGAGGCGATCGTCGCGAAGAAGCTCGAGCAGATCGATCTCGACGAGATCAAGCGGCTCGAGACCTTCCCGATCGGCACCTCGGAGGAGGGCCGCGAGATCGTCCTGCGCATCGGACAATACGGCCCCTACCTGCAGGTCGTCGGCGAAGAGGGCCAGACCGCCAGCGTCCCCGAGGACCTCCCGCCCGACGAGCTCACGGTCGAAAAGGCGCTCGAGCTGCTCTCGGCGCCGAGCGGCGACCGCACGCTCGGCACCGACCCGGAGACCGGCAAGCCGGTCATCCTCAAGAACGGTCGCTTCGGCGCCTACGTCCAACTGGGCGAGGCGGGTGAGAGCAAGAAGGAGAAGCCCAAGACCTCTTCGCTCTTCCGCTCGATGACGCCCGAGACCCTCACGCTCGATCAAGCGCTGAAGCTCCTCTCGCTCCCGCGGACGGTTGGCGTCGCGCCGGACGGCGAGGCGGTGCTCGCGAGCAACGGCCGCTACGGTCCGTACCTCACGAAGGGCAAGGACAACCGCAGCCTGGAGACCGAGGCGCAGATCTTCGACATCGGCCTCGAGGCCGCGCTGGCGATCCTGGCGCAGCCGAAGAAGGGGCGGCAGCGCGCCGCCGACGCCCCGCCGCTCCGCGAGCTCGGCAACGACCCCGTCTCCGGCGGCCCGGTCGTGCTCAAGCAGGGACGCTTCGGTCCCTACGTCACGGACGGGGAGACGAACGCTTCGCTCCGCACCGGCGACGACCCGCAGACGATCACGCCCGAGCGCGCGTACGAGCTGCTCGTGTTGCGCCGAGAGCGCGAGGCGACCAACCCGAAGAAGAAGCCCGCGAAGAAGGCCGCGAAGAAGGCCACCAAGAAGGCCGCGAAGGCGGACACGAAGGCTGGCGACGCCAAGCCCAAGAAGGCGCCCGCCAAGAAGGCCACCAAGAAGGCCGCGAAGAAGGCCCCCGCCAAGAAGGCCGCCAAGGCCACCAAGAGCCCGAAGGCGGCCAAGGCCGCCCACGAGACGTCCCCGGACGCGTGACGCGACGCGCGCGTCGACTCGAGCGACGTGCGCCTCGTGGTGCCTCGGACGACATCACCCGACGCGTGACGCGATGCTCGACTCGAGCGACGTGCGCCTCGTGGAGGCTCGGACTCACCATTCCCGGCGCGCCACGCCCGGCGCACGACGCCCCAGGGGCACGCGCGCAACGCGCGCGCCGTGGCGCGACGACGCGCAAACGATGCGCGCCGCGCGGCCGTGGATTGCGGATTTGTTTCGTGATCGTGAAGGGTCGGAAAAATGCGCGGGCATGGTGTTGATCGTGCATGCCCGCCTCCGGCATGTTCATCGACATGGGGCTGGGGAAGACGACCGAAGCGCACGTGCTGAGCTTCGAAGGCCCGGACGACTACTCGCGAGCGGGAGGGATCGGCACCCGCATCACGGGCCTGACGGAAGCGCTCGCCGCGACTGGGCTCGACACCCACCTCTGGTTCATCGGCGACCCGAGCGCCCCCGGCCACGAGGCCCGCGCCAACCTCCACCTCCACCGGTGGTGTCAGTGGATCAGTCGACATCACCCCGGCGGCGTCTACGACGGTGAAGGCGGCAAGATGTGGGACTACGCCCGCTCGCTGCCGCCCTGGCTGCTCGCGCGGATGAGCCCCAACCTGCTCTCGGGCGGTCACGCGCTCGTGCTCGCGGAGGAGCACCAGACCGTCCCCGCGGTCCTGCACCTCGACCAGCTCCTTCGCGAAGCGGGCTTGCGAGACCGCGTGCAGATCTTCTGGAACGCGAACAACACCTTCGGCTTCGACGGCATCGACTGGCGCGCGCTCAGCCGCGCCGCGACGATCACGACCGTGAGCCGCTACATGCGTCAGTGGATGATCGACCACGTCGGCGTGGAGGCGCGGGTCATCCCCAACGGCCTCGGGGCCGACGCCTTCGCGTCCGTCTCGGCCCAAGACGTGCGCGAGATGCGGCGTCGCACCCACGGCCGCACGCTGCTGACGAAGATCGCGCGCTTCGACCCGGACAAGCGCTGGATCGGCACGATCGACGCCGTCCACGCGCTCAAGCTGCGCGGCGCGCGCCCGCTCCTGGTCGCGCGAGGGGGCCTCGAGGCGCACGGCGCGGAGGTCATCGCCCACGCGCGCTCGCTCGGCCTCGAGGTCGCAGAGCGGACCCTCGGCGAGGGCGGCCGCGGCCTTCACCACGCCTTCGACACGCTCGGGAGCGCGGACGTCGTCGTGATGCGCTCCAAGCTCGACGAGGTCACCAAGCGGATCCTCTATCGCGCGAGCGTCGCCGTGCTGGCCAACAGCGCGCACGAGCCCTTCGGCCTCGTCGGGCTCGAGGCGATGGCCGCGGGAGGCGTCGCGATCACCGGCATCAGCGGCGAGGACTACGCCATCGCCGGGAGCAACGCGGTGGTGGTGCAGAGCGGCGATCCCGACGCGCTCGCGAGCGACGTCGAGCGGCTGCGGCGCTCCCCGACGGTCGCCAAGGCCATCCGCCGCGCGGGGCAGCGAACGGCGAAGGAGTACGCCTGGCCAGCCGTCGTCGAGCGGAGCCTGCTGCCGCAGCTCCGAGCCTGACGACGTCGGGCGCCCCCCTGGAGCGGCCGGCGTCCCACGACCACGTGGTCGACGTCGCCAGACGGACGCAGGGCGACCATTACGCGGTGGGCGCGGTCGTCGTAGGGACCGACGAGTCCGTCAGACGACGCAGCGTGGAGGCGATCCGGCGCGCGGTGGGCCGCTGCGAAGGGTCCCGCGCGAGGCAGCGGCTGACGAGGCTCGCGATCCCGACCTCGAGATCGGGGACCATGCTCCGGAGCGGTGGCGGGTCTTGAAGATCGCGCCCGTCGAGCAGCGCGAACGCGAGGGACTCGCGGAAGGGCCGCCGCCGCGTCAGCAGCTCGAAGGCCATGACGCCGAAGCTGAAGACGTCCCCGGCCGCCGAGACCTCGCCGTCGACCGACTCGGGGGCCATGTAGAGGGGGGTGCCGGCGATGAAGCCCGTCATCGTGAGGTTCACCCCGCCGCGCCGGTGGATCTCGCTCGCCGCCGTGGTGCCAGGCGTGTCGCGCTCGGTGGCCGGCGCCTCGTCGCGGGCGCTCGGGAGGTCTGCGAGGGTCGCTTGGGAGATGGGGCGGCCGCGCGCGTCGAGCGCGACGTGAGGCCCCGTCGACACGCGCACGGTCGCGCCCTCTGGGGCCGCCTCGGCCTTGGCGAGCTCCTCCGCGGGGACCGCCCTCGACACGCCGAAGTCGACGATGCGCACGCTCGGCGCGTCCAGGTCACCCGTCAGCAACACGTTCGCCGGCTTGAGGTCGCGGTGGACGACGCCCGCGGCGTGGAGCGCCGCGAGGCCGTCCGCGATCTGCCCGAGCACGCCGATCGCCCACTCGAGGTCCCCGTAGCGCGACCGGCAGTCACGGAGCGTCGGGCCCTTCGCCAGCTCCATCACGAGGAAGAGAAAGCCGTCGTCCGACACGTCGACGTCGATGACGTCGATGACGTGAGGGTTGCGGAGCGCGCTCGCGAGCTGCGCCTCGCGGGCGAGGCGAGCGAGCGTGGTGGCGTCGAGCTCGTGCGTGAGCTTGAGGGCGAAGCTGCGCCCGTCGAGCAGCCGCTCGACCTCGTACACCGCCCCCATCCCGCCCGAGCCGAGCTCGCCGACCACGCGGTAGCGGTCCTGCACGATGTCGCCGGGGGCGAGCCGCGGCGCGCGCGCGAGCGCGCCCTTGGAGAGCGCCAGCGCCGCGACGATCTGATTGGCGCGCTCCGCGATCTGCCGGCGCAGCTCCTCGTTCAACGACTCGATCTCGGCGCCATGCGACTCGAGGTCGAGGATGCGCATCGCGAGCTCGGCGTTCAGGCGATCACCCTCGACCAAGCTCGTGATGTGGCTGCGCGAGAGGACGAGCGCGAGCAGCATCGCGAGCACGGCGAGGCCCAGCACGGCGGGTCGCGCCCCGCCCCCGAGGTCCACGCCGAGCCCCCACCAGAGCATGTCGATCCACGCCGTGCCGATGAGGGCCACCCACGACGCGAGCCAGAGGCTGGGGCTCCAGCGATCCCGTGGGTGCTCCTGGACGAGCCTGGCGCAGATGACGAGCTGGTAGACGGCGACCACGCCGACGACGACGACGGTGAGCGGCGCCGCGACGTGGACGCTGACGTAGGGCCCGTGCACGAGGAGCGGCGTGAGGATCCCGACCCCCAGCACGCCCCACCAGAAGCGCGAGGGTCGGCCGAGGCCGAAGAACTCGTGCGTGAAGTGGACCGAGAAGATGCTCGCGATGACGAGCGAGCACGCGAGCAGCACGATCTCCAAGGTGGGGCCGAGGCCGACCGTCCACCCCGCGATGAAGACCGGGTAGATCATCGCGGCGAGCATCTGGCCCGCGAAGAGCAGATACCCCCAGCGGCGCCGATCGAGCAGGAAGACGCCGAGGCAGACGAGCCCGATCTGAGCGAGCGCCGCGACCGAGACGGTCGCCGCGGTCTCGTTGATCCAAGCGTTGCGCGCGATGCGCGGGTCCACGACGTTTGCGTCGATGAGGAGCGGCGGCGCGCCCCAGAGCGCGCCGTGCCCCCACCGCTGCGCGACGGTCAGCTCGAGCTCGACGCGCCCGTCGGCGCTCGCCTCGGCGGGGATGTGAAATCGCTGCGGCCCGAGCGCGCGATGACCCGTGGTGGGCTCGTGGCGATTGAGCGCGTCGAGTCCATCGGCGCGCAGCGACGCGGGCGCCGGGAGCGACGGGAGCACGAGGTCGTGCGAGCGCGCGGGGTCGACCTCGACGACGGCCCGAACGCGATAGTCGAGATCACGCGCCGGGACCGGCAACCTCCCTGGCAGGCCGACCTCGCGTGGCGCCTCGCCCTCGACGACGAGCTCCCACCGCGACACGGGGTCGGCGCCGTTGCACCCCCCGAGCGCGACGAGCAGCAGCGCCGAGGCGTGGAGCGAGGCGTGACGCACCGCGACAGGATAGAGGACTCCGGCGGAGTGTTTCCAGATGTCGTGCGGATCCTGACCCGCGAACCACGCTCTAATGCGGCCCGCGACCGGCGCCCGATCTCTCCGGCTCATTCGGCGTGAAGGTCGTTTGCCGTGCGAGGGTCGGCGCTGGGTCGCGCGCTGCGGGCTCAGCTCCAGGACTTGCGACCTTCGGGTCTCGTGGCCGCCTCGAGGCTCTCGTTCGCCTCACGGAGGCGGCGACTGAGGACACGCACGAGCCCCTCGGCCAGCTCCACCTGCTCGCGCATGACCTCGTAGAAGGCCTCTTGCTCGACGCAGAGCACGCGCGCCCCCTCCGGCCCGGCGGTGGCGCTGGCGCTCCGCGGCGCGCCGTCGAGCACCGACATCTCGCCGAGCGCCTCCCCCACCCCGAGCTCGGCGAGCGCGACGCCCTTGTGCGCGACGCGCACCGTCCCCGAGGCGACGAGGTAGAGCACGTCGCCCGGCTCGCCCTCCTCGAAGAGGACCTCGCCCGCCTCGAAACGCTCGACCGTGGCGACGCGGGCGAGGGGCAGGAGGTCCTCGGGTTGCAGGCCGGCGAAGAGCGGCGCCGCGCGCAAGGTGAGCAGCTTCTCGAGCGTGGACTCCATGGGATCTCCCGAGCGGTGTTCGAGCGCGCAGCGCGCCGCGTGGACGACGTTCGGCGCCGCGTCGGTGGTGAGCGCGCGGAGCGTCTCGGTGGAGACGCCGAGCGCGAGCGCGCGCGCCGCGGCCTCGCGCACGACCGGGTCGGCGTGGGCAGCGCCGACCTCGCCACAGGCGGCGGCGAGCGGATGCGCGCGCGCCGCGAGCGCCTCGAGCACCGCGAAGGCCGCGAAGGGGTTCGGGTGTCGGGCCTCTTCGACGAGCCAGGCGTCGAGCGGGAGCGGCTCGGCGCCGGAGATCGGCGCGCCGGCCGTCGGGCCGTCGTCGACGAAGGGCATCACGAGCGCGCGCAGCGGCGGTTCGAGCAAGCCGTCGAGGACCTCGAGCGCGTTCGTCCGCTGGGTCGACGGCGTCGCGCGCGCGCCGAAGCCGGGCAGCTCGCCGAGGTGCGCGCGGACGAGCCGGAGCGAGTCGGGCGGATGCCGGAGCTCGAGGATCCGCAAGATGCGGCGGAGGCCGCGCGTCGCCCGGAAGGACACGCTCTCGTCGAGCAGCGCGGTCCCCACCTCGTCGCGCGCGACCGCGTACGAGCGCGCGAGGCGTTCGGTGAGGAGGCGCTCGCGGCGCACCCAGGCGAGGACCCGCTCGCGAGGTTCGGGCGGGCGATGGAGCGCCTCGCGAAGCCGCGAGGCCGCCGCGAAGAGCCGCAGGCGGAGGTGAGAGTCGGGGGTGTCGACCCGCTCCAGGAGGGCCTCGTAGCAGCGAGCATCGACGACGCGACGCAGCACCCGCGGCAGCGCGAGCCGGATGTCTCGAGGGGTCTCGGGCGCGTCGAGCCGCGCGAGGAGCTCGGGCAGCGCCTCGGCACCGAGCGCGCCGAGCGCGACCGCGGCGTCGCCCGCGGTCGCGCGCTCCCCCAGCCGCGCGACCAGCGAGGTGAGGAGGCTCGGGTGCTGGACCGAGATGGCCGCGTGGGTCGCCGCGCGCCGGACCGCGGCCGACGGATCCGTGAGCAGCGCGCGGAGCCGCAGGTGCCCGCCGGGCCCGAGCGCGCCGACCGCGCGCGCCGCGTCGCATCGATCGTCGTCACGCTCGGACGCGAGGAGCTCGGCGAGGCGCGGCCCCGCGACCATGGCGCCCTCGAAGCCCGCGTGACCGAGGAGCGCCGCGAGCGCCGCCGCGCGGACCTCTCGCGCGGGGTCGTCGAGGCGGGCCGCGAGCGACGCGACGGAGTCCTCGCGCGCTCGCCGCGCGAGCAGCTCGCACGCGGCGGCGCGGACCATGGGGCTCGGGTCGTCGACGAGCTCGGCGTCGGGCGCGCGCTCCCGCGTCGGCCCGGACGCCAGCGACGCGAGGCGGCGCAGGGCGGTCGCGCGGACCGTAGGGTCCTCGTGCCGCGCGAGCCGCTCGAGCGCGGGGGAGGCCTCGTCCGGCGTGACGGCCTCACCGAGCGCGTCGAGCGCGGCGACGACCCGGCGCGGGTCTTCGCTGGCGAGCGCGGTGGCGATCACGCCGCGCGCGTAAGCGTCGAGGACGACGCCCGCGCCCTCGTCCTCGAGCCCGTGCACGCGCAGGGTGGCCTCGAGGCGCTCGACGTAGCGGCGGCGGACGATCGGGATGACCGCGAGCCAGCCAACCGTCGCGGCCACCGCGATCCACGACAGCCCCACGGTGCCGAGCGGCCTCACGAAGAGCAGCAGCAAGACCCCGCCGAGCGCGTAGGCGAGCGGCTTGGCGACCGCGTCGAGGAACGCGCGCGTGCGTGCCTTCGCCGCGGCAGGAAAGGGGACGTAGAGCGACTGGAGGGTGGTCTCGTGGATCGTGTACTGGAAGCCGTTGTCCGCGAACTTCATCGCGGCGGCGATGGGCAGCGTCGGCACCAGCAGCAGCAGGCCGCTCGCCGCGCCGAAGACGCCGGGCATCACGCCCATCCCCACCCCCACGCCGAAGCGACGCAGGATGCGCGGGGTGGCGACGAGCTGGAAGACGAACGCGAGCACGCCGGCGCCTGCGTAGAAGTACGCGAAGAACGCCGCGAGCGCGTCCTCGGTGTAGGTCTCTCGGGCGATCGCCTTGAACTGATAGTCCCCCACCGTGAGGCTCGCGAAGCCGAGCAGGAGCATCACGCCGAGGGCGCGGACATAGCGGTCGCGCAGGATGCTCGGCGGCGGGCGGCGTGGCCGGCGCGTGGGCTTCGCGCGCGGCGCGGCGCGGACCTCGCGGCCGAGGCGGAGGGCGAGCCCAGCCGCGATCGCGAGCAGACCGGAGAGCACGAAGAGGAGCTGCTCGGTGCCGATCGCGCGCACGACCACGCCCGTCGCGAGCCCGACGAGGATGATGCCGAGCACGCGGGCGGCGCCCACCGTGCCGAAGAGGCGCTTGGCGGAGCGCGCGTCGAAGACGTCGTTGGCGAGCGTCCAGAACTGCGAGATGAGCAGGTTCGCGAAGACCTCCGACCACACGTAGAAGACCGGGTAGATCCAGCGCCACCCTTCGCGGACCGAGAGCCACGTGCCCACGTACGTCAGGACGCCGAGCGCCGACCACGCCACGATCATCCGCTCGCGGGGCAGCCGATCCGCCACCTGCGCGTACACGACGACGGTGAGCGCGGACGCGACGCCGTAGGCCACGAACATCCACGGGAGGGCGTCGATGGGGAAGCGGCTGAGGAAGAGCGTGTCGCGGACGGTCCGCCCCATCACGAAGATCGCGGACGCGACCAAGAGCAGCGTGAAGAGCAGCGCGACACGAGCGCCCTCGCCTGGGCGCACGAGCAGGCCCTCGCGCGCGAGCGTGAGCAGCGAGGGTCGCGACGGATGCGATGGCCCGGTCGGCATTCAGCGTCGTCGACAGCCGAGCGCCTCGAGCCGGCTCGTCACGCGGCTCAACCAGTCCGACTCGACCCCCGCCACGAGGCTCGGTCGGGCATCCGTCATCGGCTCGAGCGAGACCCGCAGCCGAACCTGCTCGGTGAAGTCGCGCTTGGGGTCGACGCGCACGGCGCCGGTGAAGGGAGAGAGCTCCGCGTGGAGCGAGGCGGTGTCGTCCGGCACCACCGCGCGCGCGATGGAGCGCAGGACGTCGTCGAGGTGTCGGGCCGCTTGGTGCAGCGCGAGCTCGTCGTCAGCCTCCGAGCGCGACCCGTAGAGGTCGATCTCCCACCCCTCGCGCCGCAGCCCCCCTTCGGCCACGACCTGATGCGGGTGGACCTCGAAGGTGACCCCGTGCCGCTCGGCCAGGCCGCGGAGCTCGTCGTCCGAGAGCCCCGTCGTCCAATGGTCGACGGGCAGGATGGAGTGGCGCGGGTGATCGTCCATGGCTCTCCTAGTCACCTGTCGCAGAGTTCGTTGCAAAACGAACTTCGCGACAGGTGACGTAGTTGGGAGGGGGCCCCGACGCGATTCACTCGCGTTGGGGAGGGTCTGGGACAGACCCTCTGGAGAAAGCAGAGTCATCGGTCTTGGTGATTCTGCAAGGAATCACCGAGACAGGTGACTATGCGAACGCCTCCGATCAGGATCCGTCGCCCGCCGAACGAAGTCACCTCGGAAACGCACATCGCGCTGGAGGCTGGGTGTCGAGTGCGCCGCGACGGAGCGGCCGAGATTCGCCCTTCCCGCGCCCGTGCTCGTCGGTGATCCTCGCGGCCGTGCCCATGTCGCTGCCGAGCCACCCCGACGTCCTCGCCACGCTCGCGAGCGTGGACCCCCTCCGCTCGCTCGATCGGAGCGCCCTCGAGGCCCTCGCCTCCGTCGTGACCGCGGCCGAGGCTGCGCCGGGCGACGTGATCGTCCGCGAGGGCGACGCCGATCGAGCGATGTACGTGCTCGCCTCGGGCCACGCGCGCGTCGTGCGGGGCGGCGTCGAGCTCGGCACGCTCTCGGCCGGCGAGCACTTCGGCGAGATCGCCCTCGTCTCGGGCGGCGTGCGCACGGCGAGCGTGATCGCCGACGCGCCCTGCGTGCTCCTCGTGCTCGACGAGGCGCGCTACCAGACGCTCGTCGACCGCGAGCCCCACGTCGCCGTCCAGCTCCTGCGGGAGATCGTGACGAGCACGTCGTCGCGCCTCGCCAAGATGAACGAGGCGGTCGGGGTGCTGCTGCGCGAGCGCGCGCTCCCGCGCCGCGTCGAGCTGGACCTCGTCGTCGACGGAGAGGCGCGGCGAGTGCGCAACGGCGTCTCGCCCGGCGAGCTCTTGCCGCGCATGATCGGTGACGCCCCCGTCGTCGCCGCGCTGGTCGACGGACGCGCGCGAAACCTCGACGTCCCGCTCGGGGGCGGTTGCGCGATCGCGCCGCTCACCACTGCGCATTGGGAGGGGCAGCGCATCTTCCGCCAGTCGCTGGCGCTCGCCTTCCTCGAGGCCGCGCGCGCCTCCGACCTGCAGGTGAAGCTCGGCCGCTCGCTCGGGGTCGCCCAGCGCGTGCGCTTGGTCTCACCGGGCGATCCGGGGCTGGCGGGAGTGCGCCTGCAGGCCGAGCTCGATCAGCTCGCGGCCGACGACGTCCCGCTCGTCCGCGAGCGCCTGAGCGTGCTCGAGGCGGTCGACTATTTCCGCCGCGAGGGCGCGGACGAGACGGTCGCGTTGCTGGAGACGACGCGGCGCAACTCGGTGACGGTGGTCTCCTACGGTGACGTCTTCGCGCTCGAGACCGGGCCGCTGCTGCCGTCGACCGGCCACCTCTCGCGCCGCTTCTACGTCGAGCCCGACATGCCGAACCACGGCGCTCGGGATCTCCTGCTGGTCTTCGGCGTACCAGGGCACTCGCGGACGATGCCGCCCGCCGCGCCAATCGCCGAGCGCGCCGAGGTGGAGAGCGGGCGCCCCTCGATCCCCGCCGCGCGCCGGGCGCGCGACGTGTCAAAGCACGTCGGGGCGATGACCGAGCAACAAGAGCGCTGGCTCGAGACGCTGAGCGTCCGGAGCGTCGGCGACTTCAACCGCGCCTGCATCGGGGGCGAGGTCTCGCCGATCATCCGCGTCGCCGAGGGCTTCCATGAGAAGAGCATCGGTCGCATCGCCGACGCGCTCGCCGCCGCGCGCGACCGCGTCCGACTCGTGACCATCGCGGGCCCCTCGTCGAGCGGCAAGTCCACCTTCATCAAGCGCCTCAAGGTGCAGCTCCAGGTCAACGGCATCACCCCGCGCGACCTCGGGCTCGACGATTATTACGTCGACCGCGTCGACACGCCGCTCGACGAGAAGGGCGAGTACGACTTCGAGGCGCTCCACGCGCTGCGCCTCGAGCTGCTGCAGGCGCACCTCGCGGCGCTCGTCCGAGGCGAGGAGGTGCGCACCCCGCGCTACGACTTCAAGTCGGGCAAGGGCGACCCCCACGGGGGGCCGACGTTCCGCCTGGCGGACGGCGACCTGTTGATGCTCGAGGGCATCCACGGCCTCAACCCCGAGCTCGTGGAGGCGCTCCCCGCGGAGCAGGTCTTCCGCATCTTCGTCTGCCCGCTCGTGCAGCTCCCGCTCGACCGCCTCTCGTGGGTACACGCCAGCGACCTGCGCTTGCTCCGGCGCATCGTGCGCGATCGCCACGGCCGCGGACACGGCGCGGCCGACACGATCCTCCGGTGGCCTTCGGTCCGCGACGGCGAGCGCAAGCACATCTTCCCGTTCCAGGACCACGCCGACGAGGTCTTCGACACCTCGCTCGTCTACGAGATCTCGGTGCTCAAGGTCTTCGCCGAGCTCTACCTGCTCGAGGTCCCCTCCGATCACCCCGCCCAGGCGACCGCCGAGCGGCTGCTGGAGCTGCTCTCGAGCTGGGTGACGATCTACCCCGACGAGGTGCCCCCCACCTCGATCCTGCGCGAGTTCATCGGCGGCTCGGGCTTCTCGTATTGAGGACCTCGGCGGAAAGCGCGCGCGCCAACCACCGACGCACCAGCGGAACGTCGACCGCTCGCGACGAGCTCCAACGAGCGCGACGGTGAGCGCCGCGCCGACCTACGAGAGCGGCGTTCGGGGGCCGAGGCTGGCGGCCAGGTCGAACGCGGGACCGAGGTCGAGCGCGTAGTCGAGCCCCGCGCGCGTGTCCGAGTGGGTCTGGAGCCGGCGGCGGCTCGGATCGAAGACCCAGTCGCGGAACGGCGGCGCGTCGTCCCCGTCGACCGGCTCGATCTGCGCGACCATGTCACAAGCGCCGACGTCGAGGCGCATGACGACGCCCTCGCGCACGTTCACGACCAGCGTCTCGCGAGTGCTCGGATCGTGGACGAGCACACGCTGATCGGGATCGCCGAGGAAGTCGTGCAAGAAGCGCGGCTCGACCTCCCTCCAGGTGTCACCGTCGAGCACGCTCAGCCCCGCGGGCTCGAGGCGCACGACCCGCTCGAGGGCCGTGTCGAAGCAGAGGTGGCCGCCCTCGCTCGACTCCGCGGAGCTCGACGAGCCGGGCGCCGCGCGGAACGCCCCGGCCTCGAAGAGGAGCGTGTCGTCGCGGTACTCGCCGTCGTTTTCGCCGCCCCAGACCACGACGCGGTCGGCAACCGGATCGTAGGCGACCACGCACTCACTCCGCTCGCCGAACCCGTCGTCGTCCGCGGCGACCGCGGACCACCGGTCCTCATCGAGCCGGAAGAGCGCGCCGCGGGAGCTCAGCGCGTGCAGCGCGCCGCCGGGGCCCTCGAAGAGCGCCGCGCGCTCAGGGGCGGCGGTGCCCGCTCGGAAGACGGCTTCGCCGGTCTCCACGTCCACGCAGGGGAGCCAGCCGCGCGCGTCGTCCCAGCGCAGCGTGTGCAGGCCTCCGCGCCAGGCGGTCGCCGTGACTCGGCCGGCGGCCGCGGCGAGGATCGGCAAGCTCCCCGAAGGTCGGACGGCGTCGAGCGGGCTCTTGCGCTCGACCTTCCCCGCACGCGACCAGACCCCGCCGCGGCGACTGAAGAAGAGGGGCTGCGCGGCGGGAGGTCCCTCGAGCGCGTAGCGACCGGGACCGAAGAGGGCGTCCCCGTCGGGCGAGAACGCGGCGTCGACGCCGAAGCTCCGGGGAGGCGCGCCCTCTCCGAGGGGCTCGGAGACCCACGCTTCGCCCTCGACGCGGTAGAGCGTCGCCTCCGCGCCGTCGACGATCACCGCGCCCCGGACCGGATGCTCCGCGAGGACCAGCCCGCCCTCGCGATACCCGAACGCCTCGGAGGGGAGCCCCTCGGTGGAGACGCGCGCGAGCCGCGCGCCGTCCCACGCCAACAACGACAGCTCCGAATCGCTGGCGAACCAGAAGAGGAGGCGCCGCCGGGGTCCGTCCCAGACCGCTCCGGCGCCGCCGTTGCCGAAGCCCCGGTCGCCCTCGACCTCGCTCGGGAGCAGACCCTCGGGCAGCGCGGGTCCGCGCGCCCACCGGTTCTCCGAGTCGAGCTCCCACAACCCCGCCTCGGACAAGAGCACCCAGACCCCGCGCGCAGCGTCGAAGCCGAAGAGCGCGGCGACGTCGTCCCACCCCTCGGCCTCGACCTCGGGCGTCTCGCCCGACGTCTCGACCGCGACCCACGGATCGGTCGAGTAGTCGCGGTGGGCGCCGGGTGCGGCGAGCACCTCGAGCGTGCCGTCACGGACGATCACCGCGACGGGGCTCTCACCGTCGAGGTTCCACGCGACCAGCGCGCCGCGCGCCGAGTCCCAGCCGCCGCTCCACCCCTGCGTGGCGCTCCCAAGCCGATACGCCGCGTCGCTGATCGAGCCCCACGTCTCTCCGTCGAAGCTCCAGGCGTGGCCGAACTGGTGGTAGTCCGGGCTGAAGGCGTAGAGGAACGCGCGACGCTCGGGATCCCAAGCGACGACGGCGTCGCCGACCTGCTTGGGTGCGGGCGGCGCGAACGTGGCCTCGTCCTCGGGGCCCAGCGGCAGCCAGCCGAGCGTCAGCGCGGCGTGCTCACCCCGTGGCGCGAGCTCGAGGGTCTCGGCGACGAAGATCGTGACGAACACGTCCGCCAGGTGATCGACGAGGTCCGAGCTCGCCTCGAGCTCGAGCTCCGCAGCCAACATCTCCACGACCTCGGGCCCGCGCTGCGCCCACTGCGCGCGGGCGTGCTCGAGGACGCTGTCGTGATCGCGATCGCCTTCGTAGTGCGCGGCGGCTTGTCTCGCGGCTCCGCCGATGGCGGCCTCGAGCATGATCTCGTGCATGTCCATGTGCGCGACTCCTCCCGCCGTCGGGGGTACCAGCCGCGCGCGTCGAAACGCAAGGACCGTTCACGGCGAGCGTTCGCGGCGAGCGTTCACGGCGAGCGTTCACAGCGACCTCTTTCACGCCGGGTCGGGTGAGTTCTCTGCCGGGGCCGACCTCCCGAGCGCGCGGGTCATCAGCGCCGCGAGCTGCCGCGCGAACGTCGCCGGGTCGTCGACCGGGCTCCCCTCGGCGACGCGCGCCTGCTCGTGGAGCAAGTCGATGTACGTGTCGAGCAGCGTCGTGTCCTCGCTCGCCTCGCCTGCGGCCTCGTCGGCCATCGTGGCGAGCCCGACGACCAACGGGTGACGCGGGTTCAGCTCGAGGACTCGTCGCGTCGGCGCGGGCGCGTCCTTCTGGCTCGCGCGGAGGAGCCGCTCGAGGTGCGGCGGGAGCGCGCCCGGCGGGTCGACGAGGCACGCCGGGGACCCCTCGAGCCGCCTGCTCACGCGCACCTCGCTGATCGCCCGGTCGAGCCGCGCGGCGATGCGCTCCCGGAGCCGCTCGAGCCCGGCCGGCGCGGCGTCCTCGGTGCGCTCGGGGGCCTCCGCGGCCGGCTCGTCCTCGAGCTCGAGGTCGGCCGCCATCGCAGAGCGGAGCGTCAGCCCGTCGACGTTCGCCAGCGCGCGCAGCGCCCATTCGTCGATCGGGTCGGTCATCCACAAGACCTCGTAGCCTCGCCGGACCAGGCCCTCGACCTGCGGGCTCGCCTCGAGCACCCGACGCGACTCTCCGAGGGCGTAGTAGATCGCGTCTTGCCCCTCGCGCAGCCGACCCTTCGCTTCCTCGAGCGAGACGAGCACGCCATCCGGGGCCGCGCTCGACTCGAAGCGCAGCAGCGCGGCGAGCTTCGTCGCCTCGGTCGGCTCGTAGTGCAGCCCCTCCTTGAGCACCGCGCCGAACGTCTGCCAGAAGAGCACGTAGTCGTCCGGGCGATCCTTCGCGAGCGCCGTGAGACCGTCGAGGATCTGTTTGATCACTTGCTTGCGGATCGTCTTGGTGACGCGGGAGTCCTGCAGGAGCTCGCGGCTCACGTTCAGCGGCAGGTCCTCGCTGTCGATCACGCCACGGACGAAGCGGAGCCAACGCGGGAGCAGCTCGCCCTCCTCCTCCATCACGAAAACGCGCCGCACGTGGAGGCGCAGCCCGCGCTGCGGCTCCGACGAGAAGAGATCGAAAGGCGCGCGCCGCGGGACGTAGAGCAACCCCGTCAGCTCCTGGGTCCCCTCGAGCTTGAAGTGCCGCCAGAAGAGCGGCTTCTCCCAATCGTGCGTCAGGTGGCGGTAGAGCTCCTCGTAGCTCGCGTCCTCGATCTCGCTCGCAGGTCGCTGCCAGAGGGGGCTGCCGCGGTTCACGCGCTCGAAGGTGTGCTCAGGCTCGCCTCCGGCGTCGTCGCCCTCATCCTTCACCCGCTCTTTGCGCACCTCGATCGGCCACGGCAGGTGGTCGCTGTACTTCCGAACGAGCCCCTCGAGGCGCCACGGGCTGGCGAGCTCGCGGTGGCTCTCGCCGAGGTGCAGCACGACCGACGTGCCCACGGCGTCCCGAGTCGCGGGCTCGATCGTGAAGGTCCCCTGCGCGTCCGACGACCAGCGCCACGCCTCGTCGTGGCCGAGCGCGCGCGACACGACGTCGACCCGGTCGGCGACGAGGAACGCGCTGTAGAAGCCCACGCCGAACTGGCCGATGAGCGCGGGCGCCTCGGCGGCACCAGCGGTGCGGAGCTGCTCGAGCAGCTCGCGCGTCCCGGACTTCGCGATCGTGCCCAGGTTCTCCGCCAGCTCGGCACGCGTCATGCCCACGCCGTCGTCATCGATGGTCAGCGTCGCCCCGTCGGGCACGAGGCGGATTCGGAGGGCGGCGTCGGCCGTCGCGGAGGGATCGGTCAGGCCACGGAAGCGGCGCTTGTCGAGCGCGTCCGATGCGTTCGACAGCAGCTCGCGGAGGAAGATCTCGGGGTTCGAGTAGAGCGAGCGGATGACCAGGCGCAGGACCTGGTCGACCTCGGCCTCGAAGCGATGCGTGGTCCGGGCCACGTCGCCCGACTCGGTGGAGATGGGGGTCTCGGTGGTCATGGCGCGAAATTCCTCATGCGGCGTCGCGAGTCAAGGGGCTCCTTTGCTCCCGCCCATCGGGGACGGGACCGGCTGCGGCTCCGCCGCCGCGTGGTCTCGCTACCAAGTTTCTGGTACCATTCGGATATGTCGAGGAACACCAGCGTCGTGCTCAGCGAACGACTTCAAGAGTTCATTCGCGAGCAGGTCGACTCGGGCGAGTACCGATCGGCGAGCGAAGTCGTCCGCGAGGCCCTCGAACGCCTCGCAGACGACAGCAAGAGGGAGGCCGCCTTGTTGGCTGCCCTCGACGAGGGCCTCTCCAGCGGTCGGGCGAAGGCGGGCGTATTCGACCGCGTTCGGCGCAAAACGCGCGCGCAATGAGCCCGAGAGTCCACTACACCCGGGCCGCAGAGCGCGACCTCCACGGGATCGCGCGCTACACGCAGGAGACTTGGGGCGTCGAGCAGCGGGAGACATACCTGGCGTTGCTCGAGGAGACCTGTGAGCAGATCCTCCCGACCCGCGTTCGCTTTGCACGCGAGGTGCCGCACCGACCCGGCCTGAGGCGATGGCGCGTCGAGAGCCACGACGTCTACTTCCGCGAGGTCGAAGGCGGGATCGAGATCGTTCGCATCCTTCACGTCCGAATGTTCCCCTCACGTCACATCTGACCTCGCCACGACTGACGCTCCACCCGGGGTCCCCGGCCGAAGCTTGGCTGAGCCTCCCCACCGTGCGCTGCCGCCCCACCGTGCGCTTACCTGTCCGATGGCGCCACGATCGTGACCAACGCGTGAACCGGCAAAAACGTGCCGTCCATGTCCGGTGTGCGTGGGAGGCCGCCCCGACGACGAAGAAGCCGCCGCCGAACGCGATGGCGCCGAGCCCCGAGCCTTCGGGCGGGAGCGGACGCTCCCGCCTCGCGGGTTTCTCGCTGCGCACCATGCCGACGTAATGCGCGCTATGGAAAGCGGTGATCGGACGCCGCGTCGAGCAACGCTCGGCGCTCGGGGTGGCTCAGGAAGCCCGCGCGCCAGTCGGCGCGCCCGATCTGCTCCGCTCGATCGCGGAGCGACGCTGCGCCAGCGCTCAGCGTCGCCGCAGCTCCGCTCGCGTCACCGAGCGCGCGGCGAGCATATGCGAGGGCGAGCGGCACCACGGCGTCCCCCTGAATCAGGCCACCGAGCGCGTCGAGCGTCGCCATTGCTCGCTCCGCGCGCGGCAACGCCTCCTGCGGGCGACCGAGGTCGACGAGCGCGAGAGCGTGGCGCGCGAGCGCCCACGCCTCGAGGCTCGGTGAGCTGCGCAAGAGCTCGACGGCTTCCCGAGCCGCGGCCTCCTCGCGCACGGGTGCCCCCTCGAGCCGCTCGAGGGCTGCCAGATGTGCCAGCGCCCACCCCGCGAGCCGCATGTTGCCGACGGCGCGGCACTCCGCGATAGCGTCGTCCAAGGTGCGACGGGCTTCGTCCCGCGCGCCCGGCACGTGGGTGAGGATGTAACCGAGGTTCACCTTCACGTACGTGATCGCCTGTGGGGCGCTCATCGCCTCACAACGCGCGAGGTTGTCTCGTGCCACCCGCGCGCCCTCCGTGAAGTCTCCAAGCTCGGCATGGCACCACGCGAGCGTCGTACGCTCGAGCGAAGCGTTGCGTAGATCGCCCGCGCGCTCGAACGCTTCCACCGCCGGTGCGAGGTGATGAAGGAAGGTGGCGACATCGCCGACCATGCACGCCCGCACGCCCCGCACGTGATGGACCTGTCCGAGCGTGAGCGCGTCGAGACGCGATTCGTCCTCGGACAAGGCGGCGATGCGCGCGAGCACTCGGTCCGCTTCTTCGAAGCGACCCGCGAAGATGAGCTGAAACGCGCCCCGCGCGAGCGCGACGAGCTGCTCGGCCGCCGCGTCGGCGGCGGGTTCCGACGAGAGGATCTGCCGGAAGAGCGCGTCGACCGCCTCGAAGTCTGCGAGCCGCGCGCTCGCGACGGTCGCGCTGCCGAGCGCGCGATACCACGGACGAGAGCCACGCGGCAGCAGCTGCGAGGCCTCTACTCCCGCCTCACGTGCCCCGGTGTAGTCGCTCTTCCAGTAACGCGCGAGCGACTCGATCGCCCGTAGCGCGCCCCGTGCGGCGGACATCGTGCTGGCGGGGGTGCCGGAGACGTCGGGGCGGCCCGCGCGCTCGACGTCCATGGACGCGAACGCACGGTCGACGCGCGAGAGCGCGGCGTCGAGGTCGTTGCCCTCGAGGGCTTGCTCGGCAGCTCGCGAGAACCAGTGCGCGGCGTCCTGAGAATCACCGCCTCGGTCGAAGTGCTCGGCGAGCACGAGGGCGTCGTTCTCGCCCACCTCGCGGAGCCACGCGCCCGCGAGCCGATGACCGAGCGCGCGGTCTTCGGTGGTGAGCAGCTCGTACGCGCCGTCGCGGACCAACGCGTGTCGGAAGCGCCACTCACGTTGATTGGGAAACCGAGCGTTCGCGCTCGTGTTCACGACCTCTCGCTCCGCCAGCTCCTCCAGCCACGCATCCACGCTCACGCCTGCGTCTCCAATCAACGCCTCCACCCCTCCCGACCAGAAGACCTCGCCGAAGACGGCAGCGGCTCGCAGGACCTTTTTTGCGTCCGGGCCAAGTGCGTCGAGGCGGCTCTGCACCATGGCGAGCACCGTCTCGGGGAGGGCGCCAGCGCCCTCGGCCGTCGCGCGAATGAGCTCCTCCAAATAGAAGGCGTTGCCGGCCGCTCGGATCGCGAGCTCGTCGGCGACGGAGTCGTCGAGGTCCTCACCGAGCACCTGTCGCACGAGCTGGACACTCGCGCTCCTGCTCAGCGCGCCGAGTCGCACCTCCTGCACCGCATGCCGCGGCCAGAGCTCGGGGAAGCGGTCGTGCACCTCGGGGCGAGCGAGCGCGAGTACCATGAGCGGCCGTTCGGCCCCGCGCGAGAGGGCTGCGTCGATGAAGCGAACGGACGGCAGATCGCCCCAGTGAAGGTCCTCGAGGAGCACGAGAACGGGCTGAGCCTCCGTCTCGGTGACGACCCAATCCGTGAACGCGCGCTTCATCGCTTCACCGAGCAGCATCGGATCCTGTCGCGCCGCTTGGAGGGCGTCGTCATCGTGCTCGGCAACCGGGGCGCCCACGAGCTCGCAGAGGAAGAGCCAAACCCGCGCGAGCGCCTCGTCGGCCTGCGGAGGCGGCAGTGTGCTCTGCCGAGCCCCACGAGGCCGCGCCATCGTCGCGCCAGCGGAGCTCCTGAAGCGGCGCAGGAACCTCGCGTGGAGCGCTTGCTGCACGACGTCCGCGGGATCGCCGTCACGCACCCCCGCCCACCGGCGGATCGCGGGGGCGATGAGGGCGAAAGGGGACCCCGCGCTCAATACGTCGCCCTGGCCCTCCAGCAACGTGAACGCCTCGCCCCGCTGCCGGAGCGCGCGGAGCAGCTCGTACCGAAGACGCGACTTGCCCATCCCGGCAGGCGCGGTGACGAGGACCACCGAGGCCGCCGGCTCTTCGACCGTGTGATCCCACGTGCTCGTGAGCACGCCGAGCTCGCGCCGTCGACCGACGGAGAGCGTCGGCCGACCGAGCAACGTCCGTGTCGCTTCTCGGGGCCGCTCGCCGAGCAGGCGTACCGAGCCACCGAGCGAGAGATCGAACCGCGCTTCGAACAGGGGGACAGTCGAGCTCTCGACGCGCACCTCACCCGTCGCGGTGGACTGCAACAGCGCCGCCGCCCGGTCGACCGCGTCTCCCACCGGGACGCGACCGTCGCTCTCGGCTTGCCCCAGACCGATGGCCACCGCGACCTCGGGCAAGGCATGTCGCAATCCGAGCGCCACCCGGCCTGCGCGCGTCGCTTGGTCCATCGGTGCGCCCGGAGGCTCGACCGTGGCCACGAACGACCCCGGCGAGAGCCAGTGAAGGCTGCCTCCGCTCCGCTCCGCGGCACGCTCGAGCTCGCTCTTTCGATGTGCAACGGCCGGCGGAAGCGAGCCCACGATGACGCAACGAACACGACGCTCCGTACCGCTGAGCGAGGGCGTGAAGTGGCTCGACGTCGGCGCGTCGACCCGGCTCTCGGCCACGGTCTCGAGCGCCGCCAGGAGCGCGTCACCGTTCGCGAGTCGCTCGTTCGGGTCCTTCGTCAGACATCGGTCGACGGTCTCGGCGAGGCCCGCCGGGAGATCGCGGCGCGCGGCGACCAGTGAAGGCGCGGGATCGAGGATGATCTTCGCGAGGAGCGCGACCATGTGTTGCGCGCGAAAGGCCGGCATGCCCGTGAGGCACTCATAGAGCACGACGCCGAACCCCCAGACGTCGGCGGCGGGGGTCAGCGCCTCGGAGCGCACCTGCTCGGGCGCCATATACGCTGGTGTACCGACGAGCGCCCCCGTCTGCGTCAGACGACGCCCATCGAAGATCGACGCAGCGCCGAGGTCCAACAGTTTCGCACGACGGAGATCCCCGTCGATGCAGAAGATGTTCGCGGGCTTGAGGTCTCGGTGAATGACGCCGTGCCGATGGAGCTCCCCTAGCGCGGATGCGATGCGGCGCGCGAAGACGATGACGTCGCCGAGAGGGAAAGGCGATTGATGTGCGGCCCGGGTGGGAAGGGTTCGGTCAGCGCGACCGCCGAGGTGGGCCCGCAGGTCCTGACCCTCGAGCCACTCCATGGCGAGGTAGGGCTCGCCCTGCCGTGAGACCCCATGCGAGACGTGCTCGACCAGCGCAGGATGACGGAGCTTCGCGAGGATGGTCGCCTCGCGGCCGAACCGCTCCTCCGCCCCCGGGTCGTCGCTCGCGATCACCTTCAGCGCAACGAGCTTGCCCGAGAGCTCGTCGCGCGCACGGTAGAGGCGCCCCATGCCCCCCATTGCGACTTGCGCTTCAACGCGGAAGCGTCCGTCGATCAACAGCTCTGAATGCACGGCCTGAGCCTCGCACGAGTGGGGTCGGGAGCGGAAGCATCGTGACGCTCCCAGTCGCAAGAGGCGTCCGGCGCTCGTTAGAGCGGACTTTGCTGACGTTCGGGCGTGCCCTTGATAGCGTCGTCACGGCCCACGTCGCCCCGTATCGTTCGCGATTCGCGCGCACGAAGCACGTGGATGGAGGGAATATGCTGATCGAGAAACACATCGCGATCTTGGGAGGCGGCGTCGCAGGGCTGTCCGCCGCATACTTTCTTCACGACCGCTTCTCCGCAGATGAACGCACCATATTCAAATGCACGGTATTCGACATCAGCACGCGTCTTGGAGGCAATTGCCATAGCGCGTACCTCGGCGCGATTCCCTACACCGAACCGTTCGCCGACCTGGGAGTCAACGACTTCAACACCGAACGATACAAGATCTTCATGGAGGTCCTCGAACAGCTCGGACGCGATGGCTTTCCCGTACGCCACGCGCCGCTCATCGACACGACGACGTGGACCACCCCGAGCGGGTACCAGGGCCCGCTGGCCCGGACCTACACCGAAGAAGAGATGGCGCATTGGGAAGACCACCCCGACAGGCCGTGGTTGAAGAACATCGCGCTCGACTGGGACCGTTTTCAGAACGTAGCGCGCCAGGTTCTGACGGATCCGAAGTACGCGACCATGAGCGTCGATGAGTTCATACGCGAGCAGCAGTACTCGACCGACTTCGCCGAGTACAATCTGCTCGCGCGAATCAACGGCATGTATTATGTGAATGATCGCTCTCCCGGTTCGATGCCGATTCGCGCCGTGATGAGCTACTATCATCTTCAGGAGGGCATCGGCGACGGCAAGACGACGGCGTCGCGTCGCGTACGAGCCCTCGCCGACACTCCGTCGCCGCGGCACTATTTCGTGAACGGCGCGAGCGACTGGATTCGTCAGCTCACGAGTTGCCTGGTCGCCCGCGGCGTCGAGTTTCGCCTCGGGGCCTCACCGACGGCCTACCTCGAAGGAGGGCGTGGATGGCGCGTGCTCTCGTCGGCCCAGCCGTCCTCCGGGCGCGAGAGCTTCGACCACGTGATCAGCGCGGTCTACGCCGACACCGTCAGCCGCGTCGTCGCGCTCGGCCTACCCCCGCTGATGAGCACGTTCCTCGCGCAGTTCGAATACTTCGACTCGATCGGAATCGTGCACGAGGACGTCTCGATGCTTCCACCGGACCCGAACGCCTGGAGCACGTACAACATCCTGGTCTACCCACCCAATACGACCAGCCTCCGCCCCTACACGATCACCTACGTGGAGCGAAAGCACCACGGGCAGAACAGCAATGCGCCGCCGTATCTGACGCTGACGCCGTTCGGGGCGGTCGACGACGCGGGCATCCCCCAGATGATCGAGCTCCCGAGCAGCGACCGAGTCCGGGCGGTCACCTACCTGCGGCACAACACGCTCTCGGCGGAGGCCATGGCGGCTCAACGTTTCGTACGGGCGGCGCAGGGGCAGAACCAGCTCTGGTTCACCGGGGGTTGGACGAACGGCGCCGGGCTCCACGAGGAGATCCTCGCGATGTCCAAGGAGATCGCGCTTCGAATCCGCAACATCTTCGTCATCGGAGAGCACGAAGAGGGTTACCTCGACGACGACCCGACCTACGTGCCCAAGCACATCCGCGACAGCTTCGATGACGTCGACGCGACGCCCTTCCCCGACGGCTTTTGGGGTTGAACCCGTGGTCGCAGCCTCGATCTAGGTCGAGCGCCGCTCGTCAGCGCACGACCATCGGGCGCGGCGCCAGGGCGCTCATCGCCTCGGGCTGCGCGGCCTCGTAGGCGACCACGCCGAGACCACGCACGCTGCCCGCCGCGCGCCACCGCAACGGCAGCGGCAACGTCGCCTCTTGCTGCGGCTCCATCGGGGCCATCACGATCCGGAGGAAGCCCGGCTCGCGGCGCTCCACGCTGCGCACCATCCCGTTGCTCCGCAGCGCCGCGAGGAGACGCTCGTCGGGCTCGACGCCCGCCGGCAGCTGCAAGTCCAGCGTCGGCGCGTTCACACGCGCTCGCGCCCGCACCGAGAGCTCGAGCGCGGCGAGCTCGCCGACGCGGCCGACCTCCCCCGCGAGCGCGAGCCCGAGCGGCCCGTCTTCGCGCGCGTCGAAGGGCGCCGCGAAGACCGCCTCCGCGCGCGCGAGCACGGCGCCTCCGCTCGAGACGACCTCGACGCGGCGGCTCGCGCCCGCCGAGAGGCCGAGGTCGAGGGTGGCCGTGCCGCGCTCGAGCGTGATCTCCCGCCCGTCGACCCGCACACGCTCGGGCGCGCCCCCGAGCGCGCCGTACGCGCCCGCCGCGAGCCACCAGAACGCCTCCTCGCCACCGCGACGCGCCACGACGGGCGCGTGAGGCGCGACCTGCCGGACGAGCCGCTCCGCGAGCGCGTCGTCCCCGATCGCCTTCGCGCCGAGCGCCAGCGCCAGGCTCGCCGCGAGGCGCTCGGAGAGCCCGGTCCGTTCGCCGCCGCCGACGAGCCCGTCGTCCGCGATCGCGTCCCGCGCCTTCGCGAGCATCGCGCGCGCGTGCCCGTCCCGCGGATCCGCGAGCAGCAGCGCGCCGGCCGCGCGCGCGAGCAGCGTCGGCTCACCCGGTCGCTCGATCAGCGCGCGGCGCAGCTCGGGCAACGCCGCGCGGAGCAGCTCGGCGATGGGGTCGTGGACCTCGCCCGCCTCGTGCGCCGCGCCGCTCGTCGCGAGCGCGGCGGTCACCGCCGCGAGCATCCGGACGCGCCCCGCCTGCCCGTCCCGATCCTCGAAGGGCGGCAGGTTGTTCAGCCGCGCGACCGCGCGCTCGCGCGCCGCCGCGGCGACCGGGTCGGGCTCGCCGTCGTCCCCGACGAGCGCCGCGAGCGCGACGATCGCCGCGGCGCTCGAGAGCTTCGCCTCGCGCCCCTCGAACGAGCCATCGGGGCGCTGCGCGCGGAGCAGCCGCGCGCGGAGCGCCGGATCGAGCGCCCGCCCCGCGAGGGTCTCTGCCCAGGCGACGAGCGCCGGATCGTCGCGCCGCACGTCGGCGAGGTCCGGATCGGCGGCGAGCGCGTTCGGCGCCACCAGCACGAGCCGGCTCTGGACGCCGCGCGCGCCGCGGGGCACGTCGAAGCGTGTCGACCAGGTGCCCGCGAGGCCCGCGGCGCGGCGACGGATCGGGTGCCCGCCGCCGTCGACCGCGACGCGCCCCTCGATTCGCTGCAGCTCGCCCGCGGGCTCGCCGCCATGGACGACGACCCGCACGACGTGTTCGCCGGGGCTCGTGGCGCGCATCTCGACCTCGAAGCTCCGGCTCTCGCCCGCAGGGATCGGCACGGTGGAGGCGTCGAGCGCGAGCGCGACGCCCTCGCTCGTCAGCTCGAGGCGCGCGCTCGTGTCGCGCTCGCTCACGTTCGAGAGGTGGAGCGGGAAGCGGAGCGGCTCGTCGGTGCGGAGCCGGCTCGGCAGCACGAGGTCGGCGAGCACCGGCGCGCCCGCGCGCGCGGCGTCGGACGCGACGGCGAGGTTGCCCGCGGCGTCGACGGCGAGCGCGACGACGCGCCAGCTCCGCGGCTCCGAGCCCACCGCGAGGCGGAGCTCGCCCTCCCCCCGGCCGATCACGGCGCTCGTCGGCCGCGTTGGTCGCCGAAGCGCGAGCGCGTGGAGGTCGGGCTCTTGGCGCGGCGGCAGCGAGCCGAGCGCCGAGGTCGGCGTCTGATCGGGCGGCGGCGCGATGTGCGCGTGCGGCGCCCCGAAGACGCCGGCCGCGAGGCCCAGGGTCGCGCGGCCGAGCTCGACGCCGCGGAGGCGCGCGACGAGCGCGTCCTCGCCGACCGCCGCCCCGTAGAGCGAGCCCGTCGGCAGGACGCGCGCGGTCGGATCGTAGACGTCGTCGGCGTTGCCGAAACGTCCGTCGGGGCCCGCGCTGACGAGCTCGTAGCCCGCGACGGGCTGCACCTGCCCGAAGCGCGCGCGCGCGGTTCGCACGAGGCGGAAGGGGCGCCCCCAGCCGTCGACCAAGAGCCCCGGACGAATGGAGCCCGCGCCGTCGACGTACCGGCCGCGGAGCTGCTCGACCCAGAGCGTCGGGTCGCCGGGCCGCGTCCACGGCAGGTCGAGCGCGCCCTGCTGCACGAACTGCCGCAGCGCGAGCAGGAGCTTGAAGAGGCGCTCGCGCGTGATGCGCCGCGCGACGGTGTCCCACGAGAACGAGCGGTCGAGGGCCTCGAGGCGCTCGATGGTGAGCGGCTCGCCGCCGAGCCCGGTCGCGCCCTCCCCGCCCAGGCTCGACGTCGGCAGCGACGCGAGGAGCTGGCGGTTGAAGGAGAAGCGCCCGCCGCGTTCGATGGCGACCTCGTCGAGCTGATCGGGCACTGCGGCGTCGATCCGTTGCTCGATGGCGCGGAAGAGGAGCGCGAGGCGACCCTCGACGAAGCGCGCGCTCGTCCGCCACGGATCGCGCAGGAGCCCATGCGCTTCCGGGGACGCCGGCTCGGGCGCGGGCTCGGCGCTGCGACCACGCAGCACCGCGGGGGCCGCCACGTCGGTCGGCGTGCGCTCGGCGAGCACCGCCGCGAGCGTGGTGTCGTTGCGGGGGGCCCCGCGGAGGTCCGCGAAAGGCCCCGCCGCCGCGGCCTCGAGGTGCGCGCGCAGGGTGGTGTCCTCGCCGAGCGGCACGGCGAGCGAGGTCGCCGCCAGCCCACCGCGGAGGCGCGCCACGACGGCGTCGCGGGCGCCCTCTGCGGCGAGCCCGAAGTCGGCGACGGGCACGCCCGCGAAGGCGCTCGCGAAGCCGCCCCTCACCTCGAGGCCCTGCGGGCCGACGAGCGGCCGCGCGCGGACGAGCAGCTCGCCATGCGTGCCGGCGTCGAGCGTGAAGCGTGCCCGCGTCTCGCGGCCGTCGACGACCTGCGTCGCGAGCGGGCGGAGGGCGGGCGCGCGCGCGAAGAGGGTCACGGTGACGGGCATGCCCGCGGCGCCCGGCGCGCGGTCGATCTCGACGGCAAGCTCCGCGCCTGGCGCGACGAGCGCTTGGGCGGCCCGGACTCGGAGGGAGGCGTCGGCGTCGACCGGCAAGCAGCGCCCCTCGGCCGTCTCTCCCTGCACGCTGACCACGACGTCGGTCGCGGACTCCCCGCCGCAGCGGTCGCCCTCCTTCACCGGGCCGACGCGCACGTCGAGCGCTGCGACGCCGCCCTCGGAGGTGACGCCGCTGGCGCGCCCCACGCGCGGCCCCTCGAGCGACACGGGCACGTTGGCGGGCGCGGGCGCGCCGTCCATGGTCGTCACGCGCACGAACACACGCGCGCCGAGGCCGGGGACGAGCGCCGCCCCCTCGATCGAGAGGCGCGAGGCGTAGAGGCGCCCGCTGACACGCACGGTCGCGGCGCCCGCGCCAGTCCCGACGCCAGCGCGCCCCGCCTGCACGATCATCGTCGTGTCGCCGTACTCGCCGCCGATCCGCGGCGCCTGCCACTCGAGCGAGGCGCGGCCGCGCGCGTCGGTGATCGTGAAGCGCTCACGCGGATCATCGAGGCGCTCGTCGAGCGGGATCGGTCCGCCCCCGAGCCGCAGCCGCGTCTCGGGCACCGGCCGGCCATCGGCGCGCCGCACGACCACGTCGATCCGCACGCGCTCGCCGGGCAGCGCGAGGTGCTTGCTCGGCTGCACCTGAACGAGCAGCGGCGGCTCGCTCGACGCGCTGACGCTCGCCGTCCAGCTCGCGCGCACGCGCCGCGCCTCACCAGGGGCGCGCTCGCGCGTCGACTCGTCGCCGGGGCTCAGCGCGTCCACGCGCAGCGGCGCCTGTGCGTCCCGCGGGACGCGGAAGGCGTGCGCGTAGACCCCTCGGCCGTCGGTGCGTGCAACGACGGGCGCGCCCAAGGGGCCACGCGCGTCGTGGAGCGTGAGGCGGATCTCCTGGCCCGAGAGCCCCTCGGCGCCGCTCGCGTAGCGCCCGAAGACGGGAAGCTCTCCGGGCGAGGTGGCGGCCTCGGCCCCGAAGAGCGAGAGGGTCCGCGGCTCGAGCGTCGTGACGCGCAGCTCGAAGCGCCGGCTCACGCCGCGACGCGCGCGCAGCTCGATGGTCGCGCCGAACGAGCCCGGCGCGTCCGACGGGACGGGGAGCTCGAGGAGCGCGCGGCCACGCGCGTCCGTAGTGAGCGAGAGGACTCCATCGCCATCCTCCCCGCGGCGCCGCGTGAGAGAGGTCGCGACGCGCACCTCGGCGCCGGGCGCCGGGCGGAGCCGGTCGAGCCCGACGACCTCGTACGCGACGAGCGCGAGCCGCAGCGTGTCGCCGCGCGCGACCGAGAGGCTCCCCTCGATCTGCAGCTCGACGCCGGTGACGTCGCCCGCCTGGACCGGTCGACGCCCGGCGACCTGGGCGCTCGCCGTGTCGCCGAGGAGCGACAGGACGCCGAGGAGGAGCGCGGCCCGCGTCACGAGCCCCCGCGACGGTCCGAGCGTCGCTGGCCTCCCCAGCCGCCGCGCCGGGCGGGCGCCGGGCGCGGTCTCGTGGGAGGCGGCCCCGCGGGGCGACTCGAAGGTGTGGTGGTTCCTCATGGTGCGCGAATCGGCGGGGCGGGTGTCGGTGGTGCGGACGTCGGCGGTGCGGATGTCGGCGGTGCGGGCGGCGGCGGTGCAGACGTCGGCGGTGCAGACGTCGGTGGTGCGGACGTCGGTGGTGCGGACGTCGGTGGTGCGGGCGGCGGCGGTGCAGACGTCGGTGGTGCGGGCGTCGGTGGTGCGGGCGGCGGCGGTGCAGACGTCGGCGGTGCAGACGTCGGCGGTGCGCGGGTCGACGGTGCCCGTCGCGCGCGAGCGGATCGGGCGGCTCATGAGCGAGCCTCCTCGGTGGAGACGACGCCGGCCGACGCGACGGGGCCGAACCGCTCGATGGGCGGCAGGGGCGGCGGGGGTGGTGGCGGCGGCGGCGTGGGTGGCGGCGAGGCCGAGCCGTCGCGCGCCTCGGGCTCGTCTCCCTCGTCGGGGATCGTCAGCGCCCGCGAGGGCAGCACCGCGGTCGCGCGCGCCGCGTCGCCGACCGGCTGCGCCTCGTCGTAGAGGCTGACGCCGAGCCCACGCAGCGTCCCACCCACGCTCCAGCGGAGCGGGAGCGGGATCCGGACGAAGCCGCCCGGCGCGATGGGCCGGAGGGGGAGGCGCAGCGTGCGCCCTTCGACGGTCGCCTGTCCGCGCGCGGCGCCGCGGAGCGCGTCGCGCGTCGGCTCGTCGAGCTCGGTGCCAGCGGGCAGATCGATCTCGACCACCGGACGGCCGAGCACGCGCGCCTCGCGGCTGCGCACGACGAGCACGAGCCCCGCGCGGGCATCGCGCGGCCCCGTCGGCCCCTCGACGTCGAGCTGCGCGCCGATCGTCCGTGCCGGGGGCGCGTCCCAAGGCCGCCCGTAGCGCAGGTCGACGAAGGCGAGCGCGAACGCGCCCGCGTCCTCGAGGCGGATCACGTGGCGCCCCGCGCGGCCGGCGCCCTCGATCGTGGCGACGCGGATCGCGCTGCCCTCCTCGGGCGCGCGGAGGGTGAGCGCTTGGCCGTCGAAGCTGGCGCGCACGCGCGCGTCGACGGTCCCGCCCGCGAGGGTCGCGGCGGCCGCGGTCGCGAACGCGCGACCCTCGAGCGGCCAGCGCTCTGCCTCTCCCGCGATGGCGACGAGCGCGCGCAAGAAGGGGAGCCCACGGGGCGCCTCGCCGACTCCTGCGTACGCGAGCGCGACGAGCGCCGTCGGCTCGACGCGGGCCGCGATCTGACCCGCGCTCGACGGCTCCTCGAGGAAGGCCTGCTCGCCCGCCTCGCTCTCGAAGCGCACCACCGCGCGGCTCGCGCGGCGCAGGAGCTCGCGCGCGCGCTCGCCGCCACCCGTGAGCGCGAGCGCCGCCGCGACGCGCGCGTGCAGCACGGGCTGGTCCGAGATCTCGACCGCGCCGCTGCCCGCGCCCGTGCGCAAGCGCTCGACGAGGGTCGCGACGATCGGCGCGACCGCGGGGCGCGCGCTCGTCCGGTGCGCTGGCGCGAGCGAGAGGAGCACGCGCGCGTAGAGATCCGCGCGGCCCGGGTCGGGGCTGCGCGGCTCCTCTCCGAGCGTGTGGGTCACGGCGCGGAGCGCGCGCCGGATGACGGCGTCGTCCACCGTCGCGTCGCGCCAGAGCGTCGAGACGGCGCGACCGAGCTCGATCGGGTTGCCGTAGATGTCGCGCTCTTCGACTGGATCCTGGGCGCGCACGAGCGCTCGCGCCCGCGCGAGCTCCGGCTCGGGGATCGCCTCGCCGCGCAGGGCGAGCCCCCAGCCGAGCACCGTGTGGCCCTCGGCGTAGCTCGCGAGCTCGCCGAAGAGCGCGGTCGCGGGGACGATGCGCAGCTCGGCCGGCCCGCGCTCGCTCGCGTCGGCGGGCACCTCGAAGCGGAGCTCGGCCGCGCCGCGCCCGGGCTCGGTGAGCACCTCGCGCCGCTCGCGCACGAGGCGCGCGTCGGGATAGATGGTCAGGGGTCGGCGCACGGCGTCGAGGCCCTGGCCGTCGCTCGCGCGCAGGGCGCTCACGACCAGCCGCCCGCTGCCCGCGCTC
This sequence comes from Myxococcales bacterium, assembly GCA_019637115.1. GTDB lineage: Bacteria > Myxococcota_A > Polyangia > Polyangiales > Houyiibacteriaceae > JACKEH01. The sequence goes on from JAHBWH010000030.1 coordinate 53,262, forward strand.
CGCGCCGAGATCGAGACGGTGCGCTCGACGGCGTCGCGGGGCGGCACGGTCACTCGGATGGCCTCGGGCAGGCCGACGTCGACGCCCTCGGCCTCGATCACGACGCGCACCTCGAGCGCCGCGGCGCTGCGGTTCTGCACGCGCAACGGGAGGCGCACGGCGTCGCCGACGGTCGCGAAGGGCGGGACGGGCGCGTCGACCGTCGCCTCCTGATCGACACGCAGCTCGCCGCTCGCGGTCGTCACCCAGCCGCTCTCGGTCCAGGCGATCGCCTCGACGCGGTAGGTCGTGAGCGCGTCGGCCAGGCGCACGGGCACGGTCGTGGCCCCATCGAGCGGGACCTCCGCGACGAAGTGGAGCGTCGCCGGGAAGTCCTCGCGCACGAGCGCGCTCAAGCTCGCCATCACCGAGGGCGTCGTCGGTCCGCGCTGCTGTCGCTCGTCCTCCGCGCGGTCGGCCGCGGCCATCTCCATCGCCATGGCCGGCTCGGCGGGCGGGGCCGGCGCGGCGGACGCGCGGGTGCGCGCGAGTGCTCCGCCGAGCCCGATTGTACCCTGACCGACACCGCCACCTCCCCGCCCCGTGCCCGAGAGGCCGAGCCCGTTGATCGACTCTTCCTCCGCGAACGCAACCCCGTCGTAGTCCGCGTCGTCGCCCTCGCTCGCGCTCGCGGTCACGGTGCGCACGCGCTGCTCGTCCCGCGCCGCGAGGCTGACGCTCGCGAAGGCTCGCATCATCGCGGCGAGCGTCGTCGGCCCCGCCGCGAGCGTAGACAGGCGCTTCATCAGGGCGTCCTCACCCGACGCGACCGCGTAGGGGGTGCCCTCGGGCACGACGCGCTGGAACGGATCACGGACGTCGTCGTTCGTCCCGAGCCGGCCGTCGGCTCCGGGCGAGACGAGCTCCCACGTCGGCGCGCGCTCGCTGAAGACGATACGCGGGCTCGTGCTCGGGCGGAGCACGAAGGGGCGCCCCCATGGGTCGAGGAGCGCTTGCGGGCTGATGACGCCGAGCTGTACGAGACGCGAGAGCCACCGCTCGGGCGGCTCGCCGGCCGAGGCGCGCGCCGCGCCCGGGTCGTCGACGTTCGTCAGCCGCGACAGGTGCGAGAGCAGCGTGACGAGCCGCTTGCGCGCGATGCGGGCCGCGACGGCGTCGAAGGAGAAGCTCGGATCGGCGGCGCGCACCATCGCGAGCGTCACGGGCTGGCCGCCGAGGTTCACGGGCGTGTAGCTGCGCTCGCGACGCAAGGTCGCGAAGACCTCGGGATCGAAATCGAGCCGACCGCCGCGCTCGGCGAGCACGCCGCGGCGTTGCGCGGCGTCGTGTCCGCGCTGCTCGACGATGCGCTCGAGCTGGATCGCGATCTGACCGACCTGGCGCCGCAACACCTCGTCGCGCTGCGCGACGGGATCCCGAAGGGTTCCGTCCTGGTGTCCCCCCTCGTGGCGCGAGCTCCACGGGGGCGTCACGAGCGGCGGCGCGCGGTGCGGCTTCGTGTCGGGGGAGAGGCCCGCGGTGAGCGCCGTACGGACGAGGAGCGCGGCGTCCTCCGTGTCCGGTCGCGCCGCAGCCTCGCGGATCGCGCCCTGCATCCACGCGAGCGAGAAGGGCTCTTCGCCGCCGTGCATCATCAGATCGCGGACGACGACGGCCGCCCACGCCCGCGGCGTCGGGCCGCTCGGGCGGAGCCGCACGGGCGCCGTCTCTTGGACCAAGAAGACGTCGCGCCCCTGAGGCGTCACGGGCTCGAGCGCGAGCGCGAAGGCGTCGGCCGGCCGCACGAGGACCGCGTCGCTCGTGCCGACGCCGAGCGCGGATCCACCCGGCACGTCCAGCGCGTGGCGCGCGTCGTGCGGGAGCTCGGGGCGCGCGCGGATCTGCACCACGCCGCTCGCGCCAGCCGGCAACCGCAGCGTCGCGGTCGCGCCCTTGGCGTGCGTCGACGCGATGACGCGGCCGAAGGCCAGGGCCTCGACCAGCACGTCGCGGCCGCGCACCTCGGGGTGCCGATCGAGCGCGACGACGAGCTCGCCGCCGGGCTCGACGACGCGCGCGCGGACTCGCGCCCGCACGCGCGCGTCGGGGCTGACCGGGATGCATACGCGCGCGAAGGCCGTGCGCGGTGTCATCACCTCGACGTCCACGCGGGTCGCGAAGCGCCCTGGGCACTCCGCCCCGAGCGGCCCCGCGGCGCCGTCGGCCACGCGCAGCGGCACCACCGCGAGGCCGTGGCGATCGATGCGCACGCGGGCCTCACCGCGCGGCACCACCGCGCCGCGGACCACGAGCTCGGTCCCGGCTGGCGCGGGTTGCCCGCGCGGATCGGTGACGGCGAAGATCGCCTCGGACTCCACCTCGGGCACGAGCCCGCCGTTCTCGGCGGTGGCCTCGACGCGCCACTCGACGCGCGAGAGCAGGAACGACGCCGAGACGTGGAGCACGCCGTGCGCGGGGTGAGCGACGCGCGCGACCACCTGCTCGGTCACGACGTCCCCCGCGAGGTAGGCCGGCGCCTGCATCCGGATGGGCGCGACGCCGGCGTCGTCGGTGCGCAGCTCGGTCGTCTGACCGCCGAGCGTGAGGTGCACCGTGGCGCCCGCGATGGGCACGCCCGAGGGCGTGCGCACCGAGACGCGACCAGTGACCGCGCCGGACGGCGCGACGACCACCTGATCGACGGTCGCCTCCACGAGCAGCCGCTCGACTGTGCGACGCGCGACCGTGAAGCCCGCCGTTTGCACGACCTGCGCCACGGAGTCGTCGAGCGTGACGCGCACGTGGTAGGTGCCGTCCGCCGCGCTCGCGGGGAGCGCGACGTCGAGCGCCGCGACGCCGCCGTCGCTCGCGGGGCGGCGCTCGTCGGTGAGGGGGCGTCCCGAGGGGTCGGCGACCACGACCCGCAGCGCGCGCCCGCGCACGGGCGCGCCGTCGCTGAGCCGATGCAGCCGCGTCCACACGTGCACCGTCTCCCCCGGCTCGTAGCGACGCCGATCCGTGCGGACGTCGACCCCGAAGGGTTGCTGTAGCGAGAGCGAGTGCTCGAAGGTCCGGGTCTGCCCCTTCCCTCGCACCTCGATCTGCAGCTGCGGCGACGCGAAGCTCCGCTCCGGGACGTCGACCGAGACCGTGAAGCGCCCGTCCCCGCCCGCGCGCACGCTCGCCTCCGCGACGACCTGCCACTGCTGCTGCTGGCGATCGCGTAGGCGCGCGACCACCTCGGCGCCCGAGAGCGGCGCGAGCTCGGCGAGCCCCTGCACCTCGTAGGCGGTGCCGGCGAAGGTCAGCGCCTCGCCGTAGCGCGGCATGAGGTGCCCGTGCAGGGAGACCTCGAGGCCCTGCGCCTCGGCGCTCGCGGCCCCCAGCGCGGCGAGCGCGGCGAGCGCGGCGACGAGCGCCGCGCCGAGGTCGAAGCGCATGGTGCGCCTGGGACGACGCTGACCCGTGCGGGGGTCGGAGAGCGCTGGAAGGTGAAGCGGGCGGACGTGGCGATGCGCGAAGCGGCGTTGGCTCATGAGGGCTCCCCGGGCCTTCCGACTCCCGTCACGCGGGAAAGTTTGGCGCGCGGGGCGAGAAACTCAGCCTCCCCCCGCGGGCGGAGAATACGTCAGACGCACGATCGGCATCGACGATCTTTCATCCGTACGCAGAGCGGGTCGCGCGTCTTCCTCACGCTCCTCGTTGCGTCGTGTCAACCGCGCGCGGTGTCCCTCCCGCGCGGTGTCCCTCGCGCCCGGTGTCCCTCGCGGTCAGCGCGCCCAGCGCCAGTCGATCCCGGGGACGACCTCTACGTGAACGTGGTTGGCGTGGGCGTCGTCGTGGTGCGGGGTGACGACGACCTGGAAGAGGTCCGCGTCGATCGCGGCGCAGACGAGCTGGCGCAGCGTCGCCGAGGCCTCGGGCTCGTCGAGGGGAGGATCGCAAGGAGGCGCGCCGCGCTCGCGCCAGGACCAGTCTTCGAGCACGTCGAGGACGGTGCCGTCGTCACGCTCGAAGAAGCGAGGGTCGACCGCGAGGCCGCGCGCGTGCCCGCTCGGCGCGCCCGTGGAGCGCACGCGCGCCGCGGGGCGCAGCGCAGAGAGGTGGCGCACCTTCCGCACGCCGACGGCGCGGAGCGCGGGCGCCCAGGCGTGGAGGGCGAGCACGAGCCGGCAGTCCATCACGCGGTGGACCTCGCGGCGGCCCTCGAAGATCCACTCGACCCCGCCGACGGGGCCCTCGATGACGAGCGCGCCCTCGACCGCGTCGTGCGGGGTCTGGGTGACCGGCAAGGAGAGCTCCGCGACCCGGGCGAGACAGGCCGCTTCGTCGAGCGCGACGTGGTCCGAGGGGCCGAGGGCCGGCAGGCCCGGCGCGCCCATGCCTCGGTCCGGCTCGGGGGCCGCGAGCGTCGCCTCGGTCGACGCTCGCGCGGCTCGCTCGTCGCCTTCGGACGCCGCGAGCCGCTTGCCAGCGGTCGGCCCGGCAGGGGCGCCGCAGGCGAAGAGCCACGCGAGGGCGATGGGGAGCCGTCGCCTCATGAGCCCAGACTAACAGCATCGCCTCGGAACGTCCGGCGCCCGGCGTCCGAGTCCGGCGTCCGAGTCCGGCGTCCGAGTCCGGCGTCCGAGTCCGGCGTCCGAGTCCGGCGCCCACGTCCGGCGTCTGTGCGCACGGCTGGGGACGTGAAAGAACGTGTGACGAAGCGCTCGGAATGAGCCACCCTATCTCCCCGGTGGAGCGGTCTGCCGCTCCGCCGCTCGGGAGCGCGGCGCGGATGAAAGTCAGCGAATTCGAGGTGCTGCTCAAGGAGCTGGAGGTCCGCCTCGAGCACCTGAAGGCCCTCTACGAGCAGTGGTTCCAAGGGATCGAGCGACTGCCCCCGGTCCGCCGGCGCGAGTCGCTCGAGCGCGCGCTCAAGGAGCTCCGCCGCGACCAGCCGAACAACACGGCGATGCGCTTCCGCTTCCAGACGGTCTGGCAGCGCTGGATCACGATGACGACGCATTGGGATCGCGTCACGCGGCAGATCGAGGAGGGCACCTACCGCCGCGACGTCCTGCGCGCGCGACGCCGAAACGCCGACCGGGACCAAGCAGCGGCGGCGGGTCGCGTCTCGATCGAGGTCGACGTCGAGATGGACCTCGACGACTTCGACTTCGACGCCGAGGTAGGTGCGGCGATCGCGGCGCTCGAGGACAAGACCGAGCCGGAGATCCAGCTCCCCGCGGCTGCGGCGGCGTCGCCCCCGAGCGTCGGCGGGCTCGCGACCTTCGCGCGCCCGAAGGAGATGACCTTCCGTCGGCCCGTCGCGTCGAGCCCTCCCTCCGCACCCACGCCGCCGAGCGCGCGGGACGCGCTGAGCGCCGCGCAGGGCGCGCTCCCCGCGCCGGCGGCGGCTCCCCGGCCGCCAGCCACGACAAATGGCGCGGCGGTTGGGATGCCCGCGCCG
>JAHBWH010000300.1 GCA_019637115.1 Myxococcales bacterium
TGCTCTCGCGGTCGCGCTGCTCGACCGCGACGGCGAAGTACCGCGCGCACCCTCCCGCGCGTCGCACGTCGTCATCTGCGATCCGCTCGACGACGCGGAGCAGACGTGGGTGTGGCGTCGCGCGCTCGGCGGCGAGGTCGAGATCTCGGTCGACGAGCTCCGCGTGGGCATGGGCATGGCGCACGAGTCGGCGAGCATCGCGCGGGCGCGTGGCATCGCGGGCGACCCTGGTCGCTTGCGCCAGGTCGTCGAGCAACTGCTCTCCCCCGCCTCGCGCCGAGGCATCGAGGTCGAGCACCCGACGCAAGACCTCGCGAGCGTCGTCCTCCCCGAGGCGCCGCGCCGCGGCCTCACGCACGCGCTCACGTTGGCGCGCATGCCCGAAGCGTTCGGAGAGCGACGCGGGGTGAAGATCTTGCTCAGCGGCGCACCAGGGACTGGCAAGACGCTCTCCGCGCGAGCGCTCGCCGCCGAGCTCGGACGGTCGCTCTACCGAGTCGACCTCGCGACCGTGGTCTCGAAGTGGCTCGGCGAGACCGAGAAGAACCTCCGCCACGCTTTCCTGGCCGCGCGCGCAGTCGGCGCAGTCCTGCTCTTCGATGAAGGCGAGGCCCTGATGGGCCAGCGCGGGGACGTCGCCCGCGGCTCCGACCGCTACGCCAACCTCGAAGTCGCGTACCTTCTGCAGGCCCTCGAGGCCCACGACGGCGTCGTCGTCGTCACCACGAACGCCCGTGGCAAGATGGACGGCGCCTTCATGCGTCGCTTCGACGTGGTCCTCGAGCTGCCGCGCCCGGATGCCACGGGGCGCGAGGCGCTCTGGCGCCGCGAGCTCGGCCAAGCGGCGGATTGCCTCGCGGAAGGCTTCATCTCGGACGTCGCCCATCGCGTCGAGCTCACGGGCGGACACATCGCCGCCGCCGCGAGGCTCGCGCACGCCGCCGCCCACGCTGACTCGCGCTCGCTCGCCGAGGAAGACGTCCTTGAAGCGATCGCATTCGAGCACGACAAGCTCGGCGGCAGCATGAGCGCCGCACGCTTCCGCGAGGAGGCAGGCAAAGCGGGTGCGAAGTGGCGCAACTGAAAAGGCCGAGACCCAAGGCCCCACCCCCTGCTCCCGAGCCGGCCGCCGACGAGCCGCATCACCCGCGCGCGCGGCCCACCACGACCACGTTCGGATGGGGCCAATGCACCACGTGCGACGAAGAGCGCCCCGGCGACACCCCGGCGGCCGCGCCGCCGCCTCGTATTCAGCGGCTGCCCGACGTGAGCAACTTCGGCTGGGGCCAATGCACCACGTGCGAGCAAGAGCGTGACGGCGACGCCCCAGCGCCCGCGCCGCCGCGGATTCAACGACTACCCGACGTCAGCAACTTCGGCTGGGGCCAGCGCACGGCCATCGACGCGCCCGACGCGCCGGCCGAGCGCGAGGCCGACCGCGCCGCCGAGACGTCGAGCCCGATGACGATTCGCGAGGCCGCGGGCGGCGGCGAACCGAGCGCGGACCTGCGCACCGTCCTCGACAGCCACGCGGGCCGCGGCGACGCGCTGCCCGACACCGTCCGTGAGACGCTTGAGCCCCGCTTCGACGCTGACTTGAGCGACGTGCGTGTGCACGCGGGAGGCGAGGCCCATCGGCTCGCCACCGGCCTCGGCGCCAAAGCCTTCACGTACGGCAGCGACATCTACTTCCGCGAGGGAGCCTACGACCCCGCGAGCCACGAGGGCCGCAAGACCCTCGCCCACGAAGTCGCGCACACCGTGCAGCAAGCGAGCGGGCGAGGGCGGGTGCAACAGCAGCCGACGACGGCGCCCGCCGAGACACCGCGCCCGGCTGCGCCTGCGAGTGCGCCGTCCCCCGACATCGAGCGGCTTGTCCGAGAGATCTACCTCGCCCTACACGGTTCCGGCGTCGCAGGCCTGGTGGGACGTCATCACCAGATCGTCCGACGGCTGCTCCCTCACGGCGGTGATGAAGTCGTCGACACGGCGTTGACGCATCTCTCGGAGGCACCCCGGCCGGCGCGTGCGCTCGAGCTGCTCCGAGAGCACCGTGCTCAGCTCCGTGACATCGTCACCGCGTACCATCGCGACGGACGCCGCGACCTCGCGCAGGACTTCCAGGCGCAGAGTCCCGAGCCGACCTTCCGCGCGGCGGCCGAGCTCATCCTGTCCGTGCTCACCATTCCTGAGGAGCTCGCGCTCGCGCTGATGGATCGGGCCGGCGTGCGCGAGGGGTGGGGGCTGGTGGGCCTGGTGCTCGGGGGCGGCTTCACACCCGGGGGCCTTCGCGCGATGGCCGACATGGCGGCGTGGGCGCCTTTCGCGCGCGTGTTCTCGGACGAGGCCGCTCTTCGCGTCCTCCACCGCGCGTCTACCGACGACCTCGTGAAGATCTACGCCGACGCATCGCTGATGCAGCGCCTCCGCATGGCGCTCGAGCCGGAGGCCCTCTACGAGGCCGAGCGGCTCCTGCATCCCGACGACCGCGAGACGAATTACCGGGCCGCGGTCGCGTACATGCGCTCCGCCTTTGTATGGTACTGGGACGACGACGAGAGCCGCGTCTACGACACGATGCTCGATCTGCCGCGCGAGGACCGACGGCGCGCGTACGAAGAGCTTCTGCCGACGTTCCGATCATCCCTCGACGCAGTGGAACGAATGCGAGTCCTTCGCATCGCGTTCTTCTCCGAGAGCACCGCGCTTGCGACGCGCCTTTTGGCCCTCGATGAGGGCGAAGCGGTGGCAGCCGAGCGCACGTTCGAGCGCGCGCTGACGCTGCTCGGGGAGGCGGAGGCGGCGGAACGGGCACTCGCGGAAGCACGCCACGGCGAGGGCGAAGAGAGCTCTGCCGATGAGGCACACGAGAGCATGGAGCAGGCGGAGGTTACAGACGGGGGCCTCGACGAGGCCGCGCTCGAAGCGCTCGTGGAGGACGCACGGCGCCTACGCAACGTGCTCGATCGTCGCGGGCCCGAGTGGCTCCATCGCGCCATTGCGGATGATGCGCAGCGGAGGGCGCTCGCCCGGCGTCTCGGGCTCACGGTACAGCTCGCGGTCTACGAGCTGACGCACGAATCCGGCGAGGCGCCTGCGATCCTCGACGTGCTGCGACCGCTGAGTCTCACCGAGCGGCGTGCGGTCATGGAGAACGAGCGCGCGCGAAGCGTGGTGGACGCGCTGACGGGCACCGACTGGGGCGCGGTGCACGAGCTGACGCAGGACGAGATGTCCGAAGGGACGCTCTCGCTCGCATCGGAGCGCGCCCTTCGGTCGCACATGCGAGGCGTCGACCCAACCGCGGCGCTGCGTGCCGTGCTCCAGCTGAGCGCTTCCGAGCGCCAGGCCCTATGGCCCTATCCTCGGCCCGAGGCCCCGGTCTTCCGGGAGCTTCGCGCGTTCTACCCCCACCACGCCGCGCTCTTCGATGAAGCCCGACAGGGCCGACTGACCCTGAACTTGGGCCTGTATCATGCATTCGGTGGCCCCGGCGGCAGCCACAATGCGCGGTTGCTTCAGCTCGTCCTCGACCAGCTCTCGGTCGAGGAGCAGCAGCTCCTGCAGCGTGGCCTCTGGCTCCGCCGAAGCGGCACGCCGCCGGACGGTGGGGCGTTCGACCGTCGGGCGGTCGAGCTCTACGACATGCTCATCCGCCGACTCGACATGGAGGGTCTCGGCGGGGACGAGCGCGCGAACGTCATGCGTGGGATCTACGCCGCGCCGGTGCTCGGCGACCCGACCGCGTCGGGCGACGACGGGCGCGACGCGGCGGAGCCGACAGGCACGTACGAGATGCGCTTCGAGGCGGGCCGGTACGCGCTCGTCTTCGTTCCCACGCCTGAGCCAGAGGAGGCGGAGCCTTCGGCCGAGGCGCTCGCGCGCGCTGACGAGGCGCAGCGCGAGGCGTTGGCGCGCGAAGCGGAGGACCGACGCCAGCTCGCGATGCTGTTCCGCTTCCGGGTGCAGGATCTCGCGGGCCGTGAAACCGGTGAGCTCGGGGAGCTTGTGATCACCGAGGACGAGAGCCTCTGGCTCGCCGCGCAGCAGTTCTTCGTGGCGTACGACCGAGCGATGGCGGCGCGCGAAGCGGCCGGGGACTCTCCAGCCGAAGCGGCGGGGCACATCAGCGTGCTCGAGCTGGCGGCGCTTCGGCACATGGCCGAGGACGTGGAGGCGGCGTTCGGGAGCTACGTGGGCGCGCTGTCACAGGTAGGGCAGATCGCGGCGAGCGTGGCGTCGGTGGTGGCGGCGCTGGTGGTGGTCGCGGTGACGGGAGGCGCGGGACTTCCGCTCGCGACAGAGCTGCTCATCGGCGCGCTCGGGGCAGCAGGCGCGTCGGCGGTGGCCGCAACCGCCACGCGTGCAGTCGTCGAAGGCGAGCACCTGTCATCCGAAGAAGCACGGAGCACGGCGCTCCGCGCAGCGCTCGAAGGGGCGCTGGCCGCCGTCGGCAGTACCCTCGCGCGCGGCTTCGTCCACCTCGTTGGCCGCCGCATCGCGACCGCGGGCGCCGAGGTGACCGCCGTCGCCACCCAGGCCACCACCCGCGGCGGCGCGTCCCGAATCGCCGCGGGCGCCCTCGAAGGTGCGTTCGACGGCTTCCTCTCCGGCTTCGGCGCGAGCGCCGTCTTCAGCGCGCTCGACGAGCACCAATGGCGACGCAGCCTCTGGCAGCGCATTGGTGAGATCGGCCGCGAAGCGCTCGCGCAAGGGCTCTTCGACGCCACCGTCGGCGCCATCACGGGCGGCGTCATCGAGGCTCCTGGCGCGCTCCGCACGCGCCACTCGGCCGACTTGCCGGGCGGCCTGCGGGGTGAGCGGTCGGCGCCGCGGTCGGCCGAGTCGCCACCCGCACTGCATGAGGGCGCGACCGGAAGGTGGGTCGACACGCCGCACGTCGACCCTCTGACCGCCCGTCCGCTGGCGCTCGGCGTTCAGCCACCGCACACCCTCTACCTCGCCGGCAACGAGATCATTCTGTGTAGCTACTGCGGGAGTCTGCAGCGCCGCATCGAGCTGATGCTGCAGCTCCTGGAGCCCGGCCATCCGGCCCGCGCTGAGCTCGTGAGCGCTCGACGCCTCGCCGAGGAAGAAGGCGCACGGATCGCGAGCATGCGAAGCCCTCAGGTCCGCGTGGCCATCGACCGCGGCTTCGCAGACGGCCTCGAGCATCGTCTACGGGCCGCCATCGAGGGCGATCCCGACGTCGCGTCGATGCTCCACGAGTCGTTCGAGGACCTCAACCGGCGAGGCGAGACGCTCGTGGGCGCAGGCAGCGCCCGCGACATCGCCGAGGCACGAGCCCGACGGGCTCGGACGCTCTATCACGCGCTCGGGGAGCGACCCCACGGCTATCGACCCGAGGCGGATGGGGACCCGCTCGACTGGTTCGTGCGGCGATACCAAGAGGGCTGGGTCCTCGAAGACGGTCACTGGTATCGCCTCGACCGCCCCGAGGGTACCCGTCTGCCCGAGGCCCCCGTCGTCCGCCGCGCCCGCGCCGATGGCACTCCCGAGAACGACGTCGAGCTCGTAGGACGGTTGTTTGACGAGGAGCTTAGCGAAGGTAGCTTGCTGCCATACATGGAGGCCTTGGACGAGCTTGGGGTCATCGCGCAGCACACGGACGTCCGAGCGCGCCTTGTACACGAAGTCCACGGAAGAGACCTCCGCATCACCGACCGCACGACGCTGACCGACATCCGGCAGCACATCAAGAATGTCTACCGAGAGCAGCTCGTCGAAGGGATCATCGCACGTGGAGCGACACCTGCCGCATCGCATGGCGAGCTGCTGGCGCGTACGGCGCGGATGAACAACGCCGATCGCGGGAGCATCGCCGAGATGTGGTACGCGCGCGTCGAGCTGGCAGGTCGGGACATCCGCCCGCA
>JAHBWH010000301.1 GCA_019637115.1 Myxococcales bacterium
GCCTCGAGGATGGCGTCGGCCGCGAAGGGGGGCGGCACGAAGACCACGCTGGCGTTGGCGCCGGTCTTCTCCACCGCGTCGCGCACGGTGTCGAAGACGGGGGCCTCCCCCTTGCCGCTCGGGTTCTTCCAGACGCTCCCGCCGCGACCGGGCGTGACGCCGCCGACGAGCTGGGTCCCGTAGTCCTGGCACTGGCCGGCGTGGAAGGTGCCGGCCGAGCCCGTGATGCCCTGGACGATGAGCTTCGTGTCCTTGTTGACGAGAATCGACATCGTTTATCCCTTCAGGCGCTCGCCACGAGCTCGACGATCTTCTTGGCGCCCGACGCCATGTCGTCGGCGGGCGTGATGTTCAGGCCGCTGCTGGCGAGGATCTCCTTGCCGGCTTCGACGTTCGTGCCCTCGAGGCGCACGACGAGCGGGACCGTCAGGCCGAGCTCGCGCGTCGCCGCGACGACGCCGTTCGCGATGATGTCGCACTTCATGATCCCACCGAAGATGTTCACGAAGATGCCCTTGACCGACTCGCTCTGCAGGATGATGCGGAACGCCTTGGTCACCGCCTCCTGCGTGGCGCCGCCGCCGACGTCGAGGAAGTTCGCCGGCTCGCCGCCGAAGTGCTTGATGGTGTCCATCGTGCTCATCGCCAGGCCCGCGCCGTTGACGAGGCAGCCGATGTTGCCGTCGAGCTGAATGAACGACAGACCCGCCTCGGCGGCTTCCGTCTCGGTCGGCGCCTCTTCGCTCAGGTCGCGCAGGTCCTTCCACTCGGCGTGGCGGAAGTCGCCGTTCGAGTCGAAGTTCACCTTCGCGTCGAGCGCGATGACCTGCTCGTCCTTGGTGATGACGAGGGGGTTGATCTCCGCGATCGAGCAGTCTTCCTTCTCGAAGAGCGTCGCGAGCCCGGTGAGGAGCTTGGCGAAGCTCTTCTGGGCGGCCTTCGAGACGTTCAGCGCGTAGGCGAGCTGCCGGACCTGGTAGCCCTGCAGGCCGACCGCGGGGTCGATCCAGACCTTGTGGATCTTCTCGGGGTGCGCCTCGGCGACCTCCTCGATGTCCACGCCGCCCTCGGTCGACGCCATGATGGCCACGCGCTTGTGCTCGCGGTCGATCGTGAGCGCGAGGTAGAGCTCGCGGTCGATGGGCAGGCCCTGCTCGACGTAGAGGCGCTGCACGACCTTGCCCTCGGGCCCCGTCTGGTGCGTGACGAGGGTCTTGCCGAGGATCTCCTTCGCGGCCGCCGTGGCCGCCTCGGCGCCCTTGACCACCTTGACGCCACCGGCCTTGCCGCGACCGCCAGCGTGGATCTGCGCCTTGACGACGACGACCTCGTTGCCCGTCTCGGCGATCAGCTTCTTGGCCGCCTCGGTGGCCTCCTCGACGCTGAACGCGGGGATGCCCTTCGGCGTCGGGATGCCGTAGCGCCGGAAGATCTCTTTCGCTTGGTATTCGTGGATGTTCATCGGCTCACCCCATGTTCTTGATGATCGCGTCCCCGAACTCCGAGCACTTGATCTTGGTCGCGCCGTCCATGAGGCGGGCGAAGTCGTAGGTCACGGTCTTGGCCGCGATGCTCTTCTCGAGGCCCGTCTCGATGAGGTCGGCGGCCTCGTCCCAGCCGAGGTGGCGGAACATCATCACGCCGCTGAGGATCACGGACGAGGGGTTGACCATGTCCTTGTCGGCGTACTTCGGCGCGGTGCCGTGGGTCGCCTCGAAGATCGCGTGCCCGCTCACGTAGTTGATGTTGCCGCCCGGCGCGATGCCGATGCCGCCCACCTGCGCCGCGAGCGCGTCCGAGAGGTAATCGCCATTGAGGTTCAGCGTCGCGATGACGTCGAACTCGGACGGCCGCGTGAGCACCTGCTGCAGGGCGATGTCGGCGATCGCGTCCTTCACGAGGATCTTGCCCGACTTCAGCGCCGCGCTCTGCTCCTCGTTGGCGGCGTCCTCACCCTTGGCGGCCTTGGTGCGCTCCCACTGGTCCCACGTGTAGACCTTCTCGCCGAACTCGCGCTCGGCCAGCGCGTAACCCCAGTTGCGGAACGCGCCCTCGGTGAACTTCATGATGTTCCCCTTGTGGACGAGCGTGACGCTCTTGCGGTCGTGCCGGATGGCGTACTCGATCGCGGCGCGGACGAGCCGCTCGGTGCCCTCGATCGAGACCGGCTTGATGCCGATGCCGCAGCTGTCCGGGAAACGGATCTTCTTGTAGCGGTCCGGGTAGGACTCCTTCAGCCACGCCTTGAAGGCGTCGACCTCGGGCGTGCCCTGCTCGAACTCGATGCCCGCGTAGATGTCCTCGGTGTTCTCGCGGAAGATCACCATGTCGACCTCGCCCGGCGTCTTCACCGGCGAGGGCACGCCCTGGTACCAGCGGACCGGCCGCAAGCACGTGTAGAGGTCGAGCATCTGGCGGAGCGCGACGTTCAGCGAGCGGATGCCGCCGCCGATCGGCGTCGTGAGCGGCCCCTTGATGCCGACCAGGTAGTCGCGAAACGCCTCGACCGTCTCGTCGGGCAGCCACGAGCCGTGCTCGTTGAACGCCTTCTCGCCCGCGAAGACCTCGTACCACGCGACCTTCTTCTCGCCGCCGTACGCCTTCTCGACCGCCGCGTCGAAGACCCGGACGGAGGCCCGCCAGATGTCGCGACCGGTGCCATCTCCCTCGATGAACGGGAGGATCGGATCGTTCGGGACGACGAGCTTGCCGTCGTCGCCCATCTTGAGCGCGGTGCCGTGGGAAGGCTTCGGGAAGGCCATTCGTGCTTCTCCTGAGGGCCGCGAGAGGTGGCGGCGCGTGAGGGTGGGGACGCCCGTCGCTCGCGAGGGGCGCGCCGGGCGCGCGGGTGTTACCACGAAGCGCCGCGGGGTCCCACCCCCAAGGGCGATCGAGGCTCGCGGCGCCCCTCAGGGTGTCGCGAGCGACCGGAGCTCGTCGTAGTGGAGGTCCGCGTAGTACGCGAGCGCGTCGAGGGCGTCGCGCAGCTCCGACCGGTCGAGCTCCTTCGTCGGGTACTCGACCGACAGGACGACGTCGAGATCGTCGTCGATGGAGAATTTCGCCATGAAGAGCACGTGGTTGAGCTCGAGCAGGCGCTCGTAGAGCGCCGCCGCCGCCGCGACGTCTTCGGGGGATTGCACGTACGGCACGATCGCGACGGTCATCCAGCCGCTCGGGTCGAACCGGACGAGGATCGGGAAGGTCCGGTCGCCCCCGCGGTACCGGAGCCGCCAGGTGTCCGGCGTCAGTCGAACGAAGCGCCACCCCGCGTCCTGCAGGAAGCTCTCGATCGTCTCCGTCGTCGGAGGGAGGCGCTCTCGCTCCATCGGCCCAGACCGTACCAGCTCCGGGCCCGACCTCCTACTGCGTTCACGCGCCACCGTTGACCCTCGGGGAGCACTCTGGTAACGACCCCAGGGCTCGATGGGCGCGGGGCGCCCAGGGATCCTCCGCGCGAGGACGAGCAGATGGAGGCGACGATGCGGGGTGCTCAGCGGGCCGTCTGGCTCGTGATGGTGGCGATGGTCTTCGGTTGCGGCGGAGGCCGCGAGGGCGCGTGGGACACGCTCCCGAGCGAGCAGACGGCGCAGGTCTCGGAGGAGGAGCGCGTGTCGCTCGGCACCCAGGCGCAGGAGGCTTGGGCCGGCCGCGACGACGAGGCCTCCATCCGCCGAGCCGTCGAGCTCTACGGGCGCCTCACGGCCAGCGAGCCGGGCAACGTCGACCACTGGGTCGCGCTCTCGCGCGCGAACTACTTCCTGGCGGACTGCCACCTGTCCTTCGACGAGGCCAAGAAGCCCGAGATGATGAGCACCTACGAGGAGGGCACCCGGGCCGCCGAGCGCGCCCTCGTCGCCAACTCGTCGGACTTCGGCGAGCGCATGCGCGCCGGCACCCGCATCGAGGAGGCGATCGACGTCCTCGACGCCAGCGCGGTGCCCGCCCTCTACTGGCGCGCCTCGAACCTCGGCAAGTGGGCTTCGGCCGACGGCTTCGCCACGCTCCTCTCCTACAAGGACGAGATCCGCGCGGTGATGGGCCGCTGCCTCGAGCTCGACCGCGAGTACTTCTTTTATGGCCCGGACCGTTACTTCGGCGTCTTCTACGGCCGCGCGCCGAGCTTCGCGGGCGGCGACGTCGCGCGCAGCCGCGAGCACTTCGAGGCCTCGCTCCGCCAGCACCCGAACTACTTCGCGACCCGCGTGCTCATGGCGCAGGACTACGCGGTGAAGGCCCAGGAGCGCGCCATCTTCGACGAGCAGCTCAACCTCGTCATCAACGGGGACCCCGAGGCCGGGGGCGCGGAGATCGCGCCCGAGAACCGCTGCGAGCAGCGGAAGGCGCGCGACCTGATGGCGCGCGCGGACGAGCTCTTCGAGTGACGCTCGCGTCGGGCCGCGCCGCGCGCGAGCGCGCGTGAATATTCGGGGCCCGGGCGACGTCTCGCTCGGGCCCTGCCCTTTTCTGGGCGCCGACGCCGCGCCCACATGGCAGAACGAGTGCGCTGGGTTGGGGCCCAGCAGGTGGTCGGGCCGGGGGTGACCCCGAGAAAGCAGAGCGACGGATGAGTGAATCGAACAGGGGTCATCGGGTCGGCCGAGCGGCGGGGCGCCGTCAGCCGAGGAAGCTCGCCCTCCTCGCCACCGCCGTGAGCGCCATGCTCTCGGTGCTCGTGGTCTTCTTCACGGCCGAAGAGCCCGCCGGCGCGCAGGAGAGCTTCGAGATGAAGATCGCCACGGTCGCTCCAGAGGGGACGCCGTGGGAGAAGCAGCTGCGCAAGGTGCGCCGGCACGTCGAGCAGAACAGCGGCAACCGCATCAAGGTCAAGATGTTCATGGGCGGCAGCCTTGGCGGCGAGAAGGCGCTCGTGCGCCGCACCGCGCAGGGCAGCATCCAATGCTTCGGCGGCTCGACGGCCGCGCTCGGCTCGCTCGTCCCGGAGCTGAACGTGATCGAGGCGCCCTACCTCTTCAACGACGCCGGCCAGGCCGACGCCGCCCTCGATCGCGACGACGTGATCGCGCAGGTCAGGCAGCTCGTCGAGGCCCGCGGCTTCAAGTTCGGCTTCTGGGCCGAGAACGGCTTCCGCAGCTGGTTCACGCGCGAGCGCCCGATCCGCACGCCGGCAGACCTCCAGGGGCTCCGGATGCGCTCGCAGGAGGCGGACGTCCACCTCGAAACCTACCGCGCGCTTGGGGCGTCCCCCGTGCCCATCGACGTCACGAACGTGCTCACGAGCCTTCAGACGAACGTCGTCGACGGCTTCGACAACACGCCGCTCTTCGCCTTCGCCACGAGCTGGTACCAGGCGGCGCGGCACTTCACCATCAGCGAGCACAGCTACCAGCCCGGCATCATCGTCTACTCGAAGCGCTGGTACGACGGCCTGCCCGCCGACCTGCAGACGATGCTGACCTCGATCCCGCGGGAGATGGTCGTCGAGGGCCGAACGAGCGTCCGCCAGATGGACCCGATCCTGATCCGGAACCTCGAGCGTTACGGGATCTCCGTGCACCGGCCGAGCGCCTCCGAGCGTCAGGCGTTCGCCGCGGCGACCCGCAACGTCCCGGAGGCGGTCGCGCGCAAGGGTGGCGCGAAGGCGCGCAACCTGCTCAAGGCGCTGCGCGGGAACTGACGCATCCGCACCATCGCGGGCCCCGCGCGCGATCGACGCTATGCTCGCCGGCCATGAACCCGACGCAACGCCTCGCGGCGCTCTTCGTCGTGGTCGCCTCGCTGGCGAGCACCCTCCCCTCTTCCGCTCAACCCCGCGCCGATTGTCGCACCCCGCGGGCTGCGGCGCTGACTTGGCTCGCGAACCTCCCGCCGAGCGGCGACGCCCCGCGCGTCGCCGCCACCTGCTTC